>CAYHUW010000020.1:8712-13095 GCA_964359685.1 uncultured Candidatus Saccharibacteria bacterium | reverse complement strand
ACAGAACGCCACGCGCGGAATGTTCGTGCGATTCCACGGCAACGAACACAACAGAAGCAGAACGGAGATACCGAATAAAATTTCGTGAACCCCGAAATGCGGCATGAGGAATACCGCGGTTGCAATCGCGCCCGCTATTGAACCCACTGTACCGACCGCGCTTACGGTTCCGACCGCGCTCGCGGATGTTTCCATGCGCGTAATTGTCATCCGTGCCAGGAGAGGGGAAATACCTGCGAGCATTATGATGGCAGGCATAAAAAGCAAACCGCCTATGATGATCGTCGTTACCGGTACGGGCATATGGGCGGCGCTTATCACTGTGGGAATATAATCGCGCATCCCCCATGCAACCAGAATCAGCGAACCGGAAAGTAAAAGCGCAAACCCCGCCTTTTCCCGGAGCGCTCCGGAGTCCCCCCATTTTCCGCCGTACCAATACCCGATTGCCATTGCACCCAGGGTTACGGCGATTAAAGAGGCCCATACGGTTGCGGACGTACTGAGGTAGGGGGCGAGGAGGCGGCCACCCGTAATCTCAATGACGAGAATACAGAAATTAGAAAGAAACGAAAGACTATAGAGGGGAAGGTTGTGTGGGATTGCGGGGAGCGTTAGGCGTTGCATGGTACGTACGGCACGTTCCTTATAGTGTTGAATAGGGCAAGAATAACACGTGCGGGGTCTTTTTTGGTTGCGTTGTTTTTGCCCGTTTTCGGCAAAACAAGTTAAAATAGACGTATGTTCCAAGTTTCTCCATCCACACTGCGCTCTCTTGCCCCGATAGCAGTCTTGGCGCTTTTTCTCGGTGTTATTTTTCTGTCGTCTTTCAGTCAGAACTTCCCCACAATGCGGAATGCGGAGGATGCGCACCCCGAAACCGAATACCTCGCTACCGTCACGGACTGGAAATTTCAGGAGTATTCAACGTACTTTCGGAAACTGGCCGAAGATAAAGGCGGAGAGTACGCCTTTGAAGTACTGAAGCGTGCGAAACTTTCTCCCAATGTAGACATCCACCTCTTGGGGCATGTGGTCGGGGATATGCTCTATAAACAGCAGGGCATTGAAGGGATAAAAGTCTGCACGCCTGATTTCAGGAACGCCTGCTCGCATTCCATTGTCGTCGGCATGCTCACCGAACACGGTGAAGGTTCGCTTCCCGAAATCGTCGCCACGTGTAAACAGGCGCCGGGCGGCAAAGGCGCGTATACCATGTGCTTCCACGGCCTGGGACACGGTGTCCTGGCGTTTAACGAGTACCGCCTGGAAAAGGCAGTGGATATGTGTAAAAAAACAGGAACGCCCGAATACCACGATCGTGAATACATAGAATGCGTCGGCGGAGCATCAATGGAAATGATGGCGGGAGTGCATGATCGGGACGCGTGGGAAAAAGAAAAAGGAAATTATTTTAAGGACAGCGACCCTCTTTTCCCGTGTGACGCACCTTTTATGCCCGCCGAAGTGCGTCCGATTTGCTACATACACCTCACTCCGCATTTGTTTGAAGTTGCGGGTATGGACTTGGGGAAGCCGGATCCCGCGTACTATGAACGCTCGTTTTCCTATTGCGACAAAATCCCGACAAGCAATGTTCCCGACCGGCAGGCCTGCTACGGAGGCTTCGGGAAGGAGTTCGTCGTTTTCGCGCAGGAGCGCGACGTCCGCAACATAGGCGACATGAAGGAGCCGGCGCTTGCGCGCGTGCGCGAGTGGTGCGAGTTTGCGCGCGACACAACGGGCGAGCAGGATTGCAACGGCTATGCGCTTAATTCTCTTTTCTGGGGCGGGGAAAATAATCCCGACGCGTCTTTTACATACTGCGCTATCGCGAAAAATGAGGAGGAATCACGTTTTTGTTATGAAATGCTCGCGCAAAATATCAGTACCTATCTCGGACGCGGCCGCGCTGGGCAGGCGGTCTGCGCGCGCGTTCCTTTGCCGTACAGGAATATCTGTCTTTCAGGACCGGGTAATTAGCGGAGCATGAAAGTTTCCCGGCGCGGATTGTTGTTATGGGCCGTCGCGGCCGCCGTTGCCGTGACGGCGGCCGCGCTTTTCTCGGTGCAGCCGAAAACCCAACCCGAGGACGGCGACATTTCAGGGCTTCGTGCGGTTTTGGAGTCATCAATACAGAAACTCGGTCCGTCTGAGGCGTATGCGGAAATGAAGCGCTCCTATGCGAAGAGCAGTCCCGATACGCAGCACAACACCTCGCATCTCTTCGGAGAGTCGTTGTACGCGCTTCTCAAAGGAGAAGGCATCAGCACGTGCGACCCGACGTTCAATTTCGGCTGTTACCACGGGTTTTTTACGGCTGCGGTAAAAAATGAAGGAATTGATTCGGTTTCCGCGCTTGATCGTGTGTGTCAGGCATCATTGCGCCCTAATGTGTGTCAGCACGGACTCGGTCACGGCATTTTGGAATATCTCGGTCACACTAATCTTTCAGAGGCGCTTGAGAAATGCGCACTTACGTACCAGCCCGACCCGATTGCGGGTTGCACCTCAGGCGTATTCATGGAATACAACGTACCTCTCACGGTCTCGGGAGACGCTCTTTCGGTCTCGGCGCGGCCTCTCGGGGACCCCGAGAAACCGTATGAACCCTGTACGGACGTCGCCGAAAAATTCCGCGGCTCCTGCTACCACGAACTCGCGCAGTGGTGGAATCAGGTATACGGCGGCGATTTTGAACGTATGGGAACTCTCTGCGCCGCCGCTCCGGAGGAGTACGGCAACGTGTGTTTTGCCGGAATCGGTAATGTTGCCGGTCCGTCCGCACACTACAATACGGGGAATGCGGAAATAATTTGTCGTATGATGCCCGATGGCGGGCGGGATACTTGTCTTCAGAACGCGGCCTGGGCTTTTTCGTCAAACGTCGGAGACCGCGCCGGCGGCAAAGAGCTCTGCGAACGGGTGTCACCGGAGAATCGTGAACGATGCCTTACTAATCTATGAGTACGCATAACTTTTCAGAAAAGAAACGACACTCCGCGGGAGTCGGCAACCCCCTGTCTGTGTTTTTATCCGTGCTGAGAAAACCGTTTGCGGCGGGCCTTGTACTCGCGATTATCGCCGGCGCGGTTTTTGTATTTTTCTTTTTTGAAGGAATGCGCGGGGAAGAGTTCACTATTCTGAAAACATCACGGGGTTTCGTGCCGTCAAAAATCGTTATTGATTCGGGAGACACGGTTGTTTTTACGTCGGAGGAAGACAAGGAATACTGGCCCGCGTCCGATTCTCACCCGACACACGGGCTCTATCCCGGGTTTGACCCCAAGCGCCCGCTTGCCGCGGGCGAATCCTGGAGCTTTACCTTCACTACCCCCGGAATCTGGGGATTTCATGATCACCTGGATTCCCGGTTTACAGGCCAGATTATTGTGCGCGGGAAACCGGGAGAGGGAAGAGCCGAGTGCCTGAAGCAGAGGAAAGAAACCGAACTCGCGCCGATTTGCTGGGAAGCCGACGTGACGGACACATTGTCCAAAGACGGTCTCCAGGCGGCGTTCGCCCTCGTTGATTCTTTTTATGCGGAAGATCCCGCGTTCAGACGCAACTGCCATGATGTTATGCATATTCTCGGTGCTGCTTCGTTCAGAGAATTCAAGAATGATCCGGTAGTCACTGCGGAAAAACGCACGTCGTACTGCGGGTACGGTTTTTACCACGGCTTCATAGAGACAATGCTTGTTGAGAACGGGAATTCAAATTTTGATGCGGTCAAGAAATATTGTGCGCAACTCAGGACGGAGATTTCTCCTTCCGCCGCGGGACCCTGTTTCCACGGCATCGGCCATGCGATATTTGACTCCCTGCCGGGCTCTACGTGGGGGTCGGTTGATTCCATGTCGGAGTCCGCACTCGCGGTCTGTGAGAACGTGTTGCATGAAGACGAAGAACTCGCACAGTGCGCGTCGGGTGTTTATAACTCGCTCGCGAACGCACTGAGTGCGCGGAACTATGACATCACATTTTCCGGGCTTGATCCGATTGTTTTCTGCGAAAAACAAAAAACGCTCTACCAGAAAAACTGCTATGGAGAGATAGGCACCGGGTATATACGCGAGAAGCATATGGACAGAGAAACCGCACTCTCGTTTGTCAGAGGCCTGAAGGAGGCGGTCCGGTATTCGCAGTTTTTTAATTATTTCGGCGATGAAACAAAGCGGAGTATGTATAACCTGGACATAGCAGCTTTTTCCGCTTCCTGTGCGGGGTTACGCGACACAAGAGAAAACCGTTCTTGCATTGACGGCGTTTTGCAGGGGTTTCGCGAAGCGACGCAGGTTGAAAAGACGTATGAAGTGGCACTGCCTTTTTGCGGTGGACTGACCGACCAAACACAGAACGCGTATTGTATGGAAGAAGCAG
>CAYHUW010000020.1:8366-8702 GCA_964359685.1 uncultured Candidatus Saccharibacteria bacterium | reverse complement strand
TGACGAGCACAAACGCGGTTATCCGCAACACTCCCGATTTTCACAACGCATGCATCAAATATGCAGGCACCGAAGCGGCTGACTGGTGCGGAAACATATGAGTCGGAACTATTTACACGTAGCGGCATTTTTTTTCGCTCTCGCGGTTTTGGGAGGACTATTTCTCTGGGTGCGTTTCGGGGAATTTACCCCAATTAAGTACAGCACGTCCGATCCTGCCCTGAATGCCGCATATTGGGAAGAGCAGATTCAGTCCCGCGGTGCGGAAGCGGCGTACGCGGATTTCAAGTCAAAAAACGCGTCATTGGAGGAGAATCAACGGCATCTCTCCGCGCA
>CAYHUW010000020.1:0-8356 GCA_964359685.1 uncultured Candidatus Saccharibacteria bacterium | reverse complement strand
AGATTTTTGAGAGCGAAGGAGTTGCGGGTATCAGCGTCTGCGACGCAAGTTTCGGTTTCGGCTGCTACCACGGATTTTTCGGGCAGGCGCTCTCGCGCGAAGGGGAGGACGTTATCCGGGAACTTGACCGCATCTGCGTTGAGAAGTTCGGCTCTTTAGGGACCGGCTGCCAGCACGGAATCGGTCACGGAGTATTGGAATATGTCGGCTATCAGAATATTTCTTCCGCGCTTTTGATGTGCGGAAACACGACGCGGAGAACTCCGCTTTTGGGCTGCGTTTCGGGAGTATTTATGGAATACAATTCGCCCTTGGTCGGTATCAGCGACGGCCTGGTTCCCTCGCTTCGCGCTCTGGAAGAAAAAACCCCGTACGTGCCGTGCGAGAGCGTCGGAGATGAGTATAAGAAGTCCTGTTATTTTGAGCTTGGCGGGTGGCTTCACGCCGTATTTCCCGGAGGTTACGAAAAGACCGAAGAATTCTGCGTCGGCGCGCCGGACGGATACGGCGCGTATTGCGCGCTCGGATTCGGCGCATCCGTACCCCCGTCTTTGGGGTACGATATGCTGAAGTCTCGTATGGTATGTGATGTGTTCAAGGGAGAAATCAGAACTGCGTGCTACGCGGGCGTATCGTGGGGATTTTATACCGACCCCGTGCACCGCGAAAATACGCTTGCCGCGTGCGAAATGGAAGATGCCGCCGAAACCTCCCGCTGCCTTATTCTTGCGGATTTAACCGAAGGCTTAGGCAGTTTCCCGCAATGATGAAAAATCCGTATATCCAGCTTGCCGTTATCGTTGTGGTACTCGCTGTTTTTTTCGGTGTGTCCGAAGTAATGTCCGGGAATTTTTTCTTCGTGTCGTCCGAACAGAAACTTGAACGTCTTGCGGACGGGGTTATCGCTTCGTGTTCTAAAGATTCTTATCCGCCGTCATGCTACGACAAAGAAATTCCGCTCCTCATGGACAAGGGGCTCTCCATGGAGGAAGCATTCGGGGTGACCACGGTCATTCAGAATAAGGTTTCAAATTACTTCTATTGTCACGTATTGGGGCATAACCTCTCCGCAAAAGAAACCGCGAAGGATCCGTCACAGTGGACGGAGGTCGTGGCCCGCTGTCCCGCGGGCATGTGCAGCAACGGGTGCCTCCACGGTGCGGCGCAGGAGAGGTTCCGCGACGATGCGCTGCCGCCGGAGGAAGTGCGCGCACTCATTCCGCAACTTGCGGAAATCTGCGAGCAGGGACACGGAAGGGATTATACGGGTCTGGAGCAGGCGAGCTGCTACCACTCGTTGGGGCATCTGACCATGTACATTACGGGCGCGGATATCAAAACGGCCACCGACGTGTGTGATGAGATCGCTAAAAAAGAAAATGGGCAGGACTACACACAGACCTGCTACGAAGGTGCCTATATGCAGATTTTTCAGCCGCTTGAGCCGGAGGATTTTGCCCTGGTCGCGGACATCGCGCCACAGACCAGGGCTGATGCGGAAGCATACTGCGATACGTTTTTCGGAGAGTATCGCGCCGCATGCCACCGCGAATCCTGGCCTCTCTACCGGGAAAGTCTTATCAATGAAAAAGGCGCTCTGGAGAGTTTTTGTTCCCTGGTTCCGGATCCCGCGTCGGTGAAGATATGCTTTAACGCGATGTTTTACGTATTGACCGCGCAGTTTAATTTTGATTTCCCGAAAATAATCACTTTATGCGAAGGGCTTTCCGAAAAACGCATGGCTCAGTGTTTCGCGAATGGCGCGTCCCGGTTTATTGAGACTGATTACCGTCTCGTCAAAGACGCCGTACGTCTGTGCGAGATCGCAAAAGAGCACGGAGTAGGAGACCGCTGTTACGACGAACTGTTGTTTTATTCGTCCTATAACTTCCACAAAGATTCCGAGGCATTTACTACGCTCTGCGGGTCGCTGCCCGAGCCTTGGCGTACGAAATGTTTTGATGGGGAAGGAACGAAAATACAGATTGATAAAAGAGATTACTAATATGGTACAAATCAGTGCAACAATGAAAAAGAATCTTCCGCCGGTCGCGATTGGTGTATCGCTCCTTGTGTTTCTTGGCGCGGCAGTCTATCAGATTTTTTTCTCTGTTCCGCCGGGAACAATTGTGCTCAAAGAGGACGGATTCCATCCGCGTGTCTTAAACATACGCGCGGGCGAAACCGTTACTTTTAGAAGCGATTTGGGAAAGTATTTCTGGCCCGCGTCCGACTTTCATCCGACGCATACCATTTTCCCCGCATTTGATCCAAAAAAGCCCGTAGCACCGGAAGACACGTGGGCGTTTACATTTGAAAAACCCGGCGTCTATAAATATCACGATCACCTGGCGGCATACTACTTCGGCATTATCCGCGTATCGGACGAAAACGGAGATGTCCCGGAGAATTGCATGCAGGAGGGCGGAGAGTTTGAATGCTGGCAGAACGAAATTTTCTTTGCGCTCGCGGAGCACGGAGTTGATGCCGCATACGACGCCGTCACGAGGCTCTTCAATGAAGCGCCCGGTTTTGCGGAGTCATGCCACGGAATCGCACACAATATAGGACTCGCGAGTTATCAGTTTTACCGTACCGATCATAATTTTATTTTCTCGCCAAAAGCAATTGTCTGCGCCGCGGGGTTTTACCACGGCTTCATGGAAGGATATTTGGGAGCAAGCGGCGATATCGCGGGGTCGGCGCGTCTGTGCGACGAGATCGGAGAACGTTTGGGGGCGGAAACACCCGGCGCGCGGCTTCAGTGTTACCATGGATTAGGACACGGTGCGGTTGAAACGACCGTGGCCGAGTCGGGTTCGTTCGGCACGCGGGACGAATTTGTCGCACAGGCGATTACGCTCTGTGAGCAGGCGTCGGAGGGAGTATTAGAGAGGTATCGGTGCGTGTCAGGTATCTACAACGGTGTCGCGAATCTGTATATTAACGGCGCATACGGACTTTCCGTCAAATCGGATAACCCGCTTCTTATGTGTGCGGTCCAGAAAGAAGAATACAAAGAAGCGTGCTACGGAAATATGAATTCGGTTGTGCTGTGGGCGGCCGATAATGACCTTTTCAGTGCAAGTCGTGAGCTTCTTACAATTCCCGACGACCGGTACAAAGACAAATCCATTGAGTATCTCGCGAGTCTGTATGCGGTCGCCAACATGGATGAGGAATCGTTCCCCGCGGTGCTTGAAGAGTGCAGACGTCTGCCCGGAGCGTACCTGGTGCCGTGCGTGAGAGGTTTCGCCCAGGGACTCTTGGAACACGGTAGCCCCGGGATTGAATACAAAAAAGTTCTGAGTTTCTGCCGCATGTCCTCCCTGAGCGCGGTTGAGCGCGATGCGTGTCTTTTCGCCGCCTTAGGAAGCGCGGATACGTGGTATTCCAAAGACCGCGCCCGCTCCATATGCGCAGAAGTGACTTCCGAGGAGCGTGCGTATTGCCCGAAGTGATATACTATTTTTCATGAAAAAGGAAATCCTCGTTCTTCTGGCGCTTGTCGTAGCGGGTGCGGTCTTCCTTCTGTATCAGTTTTTTTCTCCCGATACAAATGTCCCCGCGCCTGAAGCGAAACCGACCGCTGAAATTCCCGAAGGCGCCGTCGTCATAACCCTGAGCAAAGACGGTTTTTCGCCCGATCAACTTTCCGTAAAAGCAGGGGACACCGTTACGTTCCGCTCAATCGGCGGTGAGCTATTCTGGCCGGCGTCAAACCTGCATCCGTCACATCTGGTGTACCCGGAGTTTGATCCGCAGAAACCGATCCAGCCCAACGACGTGTGGAGTTTTACGTTTACCAAAGCAGGGGAGTGGAAATATCATGACCACCTCGCTCCGTATTTTACCGGTGTGATTACCGTAACAGAATGAACAATATTTCCGCGGTGGTGCTTGTTTCTTTGTGCGCCGTTTTGTCGGTGCCGTTTTTTGCCTCCGCTCACGGAGAAGGGGCGTCGTACGAAGAAACCGTAGGCAATTTTCTCGTTGATGTCGGTTACAGCAGTCCCGCGCCGGTCTCGGGCGAGTCGGTGGTTTTTGACTTTAAAATCAGCGCCGCCGAATCCGCTCCCGGCATTGATACGGAGTTTTCCAATGTGTGGGTGCGCATAGAATCTGCCGATACGACGGTACTTGCCACTGGGGTTTATAATCCCGCATTCGGCGGTCCGCGTTTGAGTTACGCGTTTCCGAAAGAAGGGGAGTATACGGTATATGCCAGATACGAAAACAGCCAAGGACCCTTAGCCGAAGTATCGTTTCCCATGACGGTCGTTCCGCAATCAAACGGACAGAAAAATCAGGACATGCCGTGGAATTTCGTATACGGAGCCGCCGGCGCGGTTCTCGGGTTTCTTCTCGCGGTCATAGCCGGAAAGTATCTCCGTTTCTAGACTCCGATGTGCCGTGTGTTACCGTAGAGATAAATGGCACTCGTTGACGAGATACACATACGCGCCGAGGCGGGGAAAGGCGGTAACGGCGTCGTCAGATGGCTTCATGAGAAGTCAAAGGAATTCGGGGGTCCCTCGGGCGGCGACGGAGGAAAAGGCGGCGATATCGTTTTCCGGGCGGTCCGCGATATTAACGTGTTGGGAAAGTATCGGGGGAAAAATCAGTTTAAAGCCGAACACGGCGAACACGGAAAAAGTAAAAATATGGCGGGTAAGGACGGAGTTGATACCGTTCTTGATGTGCCGGTAGGCTCCGTAGTTACCCGCGTTGAAAGCGGCTTATCGTTTGAGCTTCTGAATGAAGGTGACACGACAGTGGGGCTCCACGGAGGCCGCGGAGGCTTAGGAAACGCGAATTTTAAATCTTCAACCAATCAGAACCCCGAACAGGCGACCGACGGCGCGCCGGGGGAGAAAGACGAATTTGTCATAGAGCTGAAACTGATTGCGGACGCGGGCTTCATCGGTTTACCAAATGCGGGGAAATCCAGCCTTCTCAATGCACTGACCTCGGCGCACGCGAAAGTAGGCAACTACGCGTTTACGACCCTTGAACCTTCCTTGGGTGTTTTTTACGGATTCATACTCGCCGATATTCCGGGATTGATAGAAGGCGCTAGCGAAGGACGGGGACTGGGGCATGCGTTTCTGCGGCATGTGTCCCGCACCCGCGCCCTGATTCACTGTGTCCCCGCGGACTCCGTGAATCCCGGAGCCGACTATGATGTCGTCCGGTCCGAGTTGGAGCGCTACGACCCGATTCTGTCCCGCAAGTCCGAGATTGTTTTTCTGACGAAAGCGGACGCCGTTTCCGAAGAAGCACTTCTTCGTGCAGTGTCCCTCCTTAGGGAGAAAAATCCGAATGTCATTCCCGTGTCGGTAATAGACGATGCCCGTATGAAAACCGTGGGGGATACCCTCGTGCACTTCCTAGAGAAGAACTAGTTTGGTATTATCACGTTCTGTGAGCACCTATACTCCCACCATCGGACTTGAGATACACCCCGGTAGTAGAACGCTTCGCATTCACTACGGGGCAAGCGCCTTATTTGCATGAACACATACACTCCCACTATCGGACTTGAGATTCACGCGGAACTTAAAACACAAACGAAAATGTTCTGCGGGTCAAAGAATGACCCCGAGGAGACGCGCCCGAACGTGAACGTATGTCCCGTCTGCATGGCGTTCCCCGGCACTCTGCCTGTGGCGAACCGCGAAGCGGTCAAACACGTATTGCGGGTCGGTGCGGCGATTAACGGAACGCTGGCGGACTATACGGAATTTGACCGGAAAAATTATTTTTATCCCGACTTGCCGAAGGGCTATCAAATCAGCCAGTACCAGTACCCGCTTATTTCAGGCGGAGAAGTAAACGGCGTTTCAGTAACGCGCATTCATCTGGAAGAGGATACCGCCAGGAGCCAGCACACGGGAGACGGATACAGCATTATTGATTTCAACCGCGCGGGCGTTCCGTTGATGGAGTTGGTTACGGAACCCGTGATACACGACGCGCAAACCGCAAGCGCATTTGCAAAAGAATTGCAGCTTCTTCTGCGCTCACTCGGAGCGGGGGAGGCGAATATGGAGAAGGGACAGATGCGGGTTGAAGCGAATATTTCAGTCTCAAAAACAGACAAGCTCGGCACAAAGGTTGAAGTAAAGAATCTGAACTCGTTTAAATCAGTTGAACGCGCAATCGCGTATGAAATTGAACGTCAAACCGCTCTTTTGGAAGAAGGGGGTACTGTTGTCCAGGAAACGCGCGGGTGGGACGAGAAAAAAGAAGAAACATACTCCCAGCGGCTGAAGGAAGATTCGCACGATTACCGGTATTTCCCCGATCCGGATATTCCGAAGTTCAGACTCTCGCTCTTGGAAGAATTTACCGAAGGTGCGGTGCGGAAAACGCTGCCGGAATTGCCGTGGGAAAGAAGGAAAAAACTGCTGTCGCTTGGTATTGCATCGGAGGATGTTGAAGTTTTTATAGCGGACGAGGCATACAGCGCGCTCTACGGAAAAATAATTGAACCGATTCAGGATGAAAAAATCCGTCGTGCCGCAATCAATTTACTTCTGAATGACGTCCGCGGGAAGAATCCTTCAGCTGAAGTGCTGGGCCGCATTGCAGGCGGTCTTCATGAAATTGCCCGCATGTTTGCCGAAGCAAAGATTTCTTCCGCGGGCGCAAAGGCGATTATCGCGGAACTTTTCGGGAACGACGGTAATCCTGGGGACATTGCAAAAGCAAAAGGACTTTTGCAGGTGAGTGACGCCAATGCCATCGGCGCACTTGCCGATGAAATTCTTAAAGAGCATGCAAAAGTAGCCGATGAGGTAAAAGCAGGGAAGGCGGAGGCGATGAAATTCCTTCTGGGGCAGGGGATGCGGAAGTCAAAAGGTTCCGCAAATCCGGCCGAACTTGAACGCATCATCAAAGAAAAGCTCGGTCTCTAAACCGAGGTACTCCACAGGGGTACGCGCCGAAATCTCTCTGATGTCCGCGCCTGACCGTATACTGAGCGCATGGATGAGCTTGATGTGGGCGGTAAAAAGTACATCTCGTCTAAACGAGCTTCTGAACTGACCGGCTATGCAAAGGATTACATAGGGCAGCTTTTACGGGCAGGGAAGGTTTCGGGCACCCGTTTCGGGCGGGCTTGGTATGTGGAGGAGTCTGAGATTCTGCGTCACGCGGGAAAATCCGTTGTGCCCGACGTCCCCGCAACCGTAACTCAGGAAACATCCGAGATATCGGAACAGCCGGTCGTACTTCCGAACAGAAAAGCCGAGAAGCCGCTTTTGACTCACCACATGATTACGCCCGGGATTCTGCCGAAGACGTGGAGCAGTGTTCAGTATTTTGAAGATACTTCCGATTTATTCCCGGTCATTACACCGCGCGTCATTGAAGCGGTTCCCGAGAAAAAACAGGAGGCGAAACAGACCTCGGAAGTTCCCGTGTCCGTACATGTAACCAGGACAAAGGCTTCGGTTGAAAGGCGTGTCGCCAGCCTCGTAGACGGCATTCGTCCGCGCTCTGCCGTGCTGCGCGTTGCTGCGCCACAGATAAAAAAAATAACGGAGGAAAAAAAGCCTAGGCCGCCCGCGCGCAGAAACGTTTCCGTTCATTGGTCCGCAGGGAGTTTTGCGACGGCGATTGCCGCTTTCATTCTGGTTTTCGGTTCTTTTGCCTCGTTTTTCTTTATAAAGAATATTTCGGCAGGTAATCCCGCAGTATTGACAGCCTCTACTTTTTACGGGTTAACTGATTTTTTTGACCTCCTCAAAGAGGCGCGTATTTTAGATGGGGGTATTGAGGCACTCCGTTCATTTTGGAACCTCTTGACCGAGTCTTTCGGTGTTTTTTTGAGAACCGGCCTTGATTTCGTCCGCGACCTTTTTTAATCTCGGATGCCCGAGTTCTTTTTCTTGTTCGCCTTTGTTTAACGGGGCGAGTCGGCTTTTCAGAACCCAGGACCATCCTTGTGAGTGCAAACAGGGATCTGCCGGTTCTTTCTTTTGAAAGCCCGCAAAGCACGGACGGCAGGTAAAAAGTGGCAAAATACGCCAATAATTCTCCGTTCGGCGTCCACAATTTGATTTCTTAGCGCGGTCGGTTTGCCGAACTGGCTAATAAACTATAGATAGTTCGGCAATCACATGAGTCTTAACCTGCAAGGGTCTGAATATCTGTCCGCACGGGAAGCGGCACAGCTTTTCGGCTATTCATCGGACTATATCTCCCGTTTGTGCCGTAACGGCTCAGTGGTAGCGCAGAGGGTCGGTAAGTCCTGGTTTGTAGAACGGGAGTCCTTGAAGGCATTTGTCATGAAGTCCGAGCTTGAGGCGGAACATCGTCGTGAGGAGTTGCGCGAGGAGCGCATCAATGA
>CAYHUW010000019.1:7554-13338 GCA_964359685.1 uncultured Candidatus Saccharibacteria bacterium | reverse complement strand
CAGGATATTGGGTATATAAAACTATTTTTCTTTCCGTACACCTGGGTCACAACTTCAGACGCCTGAAGCACAATATGAACACTGATTGGCTTCAGAAACTTGAAAACCTGAAATCCCGGGATGTCCTCCATGTTGTTATTTTCCCGTTCGCGTATGAGCCGCATCAGGTGTTGCACGAGAGCATTGTTGCGTTAGCGAATTCGCGTTTTCCGAAAAAGCAGATTGCCGTTGTCCTGGCTTCCGAAGAGCGCATGGGGGAGAAAGCGCGGAAAACAGCCGATCGTTTGCAGGAAGAATTCAAAGGAGTTTTCAAAGATTTCATCATTACCGTGCATCCTTCGGGGACACCCGGAGAGCTGCCGGGCAAAGGCTCCAATATTTCATATGCCGCCGAGGAGGCACGTGTCCGCATTGTTGACGCACACGGAGGCAGCTACGACAGGACTCTTGTGTCCGCGTTTGACGCCGATACCGTCATCTATCCCGATTACTTCGCGTGCCTGACGTGGTATTTCCTGACCGAAGATAATCCGCTTCGCGCTTCCTTTCAGCCCGTACCTCTCTATAACAACAACATCTGGGGTGCACCTATTCTTTCACGAGTTCTCGCGTATTCTTCAACGTTCTGGCAGATGATTCAGCAGGAAATGCCGGAGCGCCTCACGACATTTTCTTCGCACGCGGTTTCAATGCGCGCTTTGGTTGAGGCGGACTACTGGCAGAGGAATATCGTATCGGAGGATTCCCGTATTTTTTTTAACCTGTTCATGCATTACGACGGCGATTACCGCGTCGTGCCGATTTCGTATCCGGTTTCCATGGATGCGAATGTGTCAAAAAACTGGCTTGCGACCATCGGTGCCCTCTACAAACAGCACCGCAGGTGGTCGTACGGCGCGGAAAATGTCGCGTATCTTCTGTTTAATTTCATCAAAAATCCGCGCATTCCGTTTAGAAAGAAGTGGCAACAGGCATTTATTCAGATAGAGGGGTTCTGGTCACTAGCCACACACCCGCTGATTTTGTTTGCGGTCGGATGGCTCCCGATATTTATCGGAGGTCACGAATTCAACGCTTCAGTGCTCTCCTATAACCTGCCGATTGTCGCCACGTGGTTTCTGACGATTGCGATGTTCGGGCTTGTGGTGTCTTCCGTCTTCTACATGCGCCTTATTCCGGAGCGGCCGCAGGCATTCAGTTGGGGGAGAAGTATCGTCATGGCTTTGCAGTGGATACTGGTTCCTTTGACCATGGTTATTTTCAGCGCGATTCCCGGCCTTGATGCGCAGATTCGCCTGATGACCGGAAAGTATCTGGGGTTCTGGGTCACTCCGAAAACCAGACATCAGGAAATGCAGTCAAAGACCGCATAGGGCGGGATATACTGTTTTCTTATGAAGCCTGTTTCCATGCAGCGGCGGCTCATATATCTTGCGCTTTCCGTTACCGCATTCATGCTTACCGTTCCGGTGGCTGTTTTTTATGCGTCGGGGTACCGTCTTGAGGATTTTGCGCTGGTTGAAACAGGCGGTTTGTACGTCGCCGTTTCCGCTCCCGACGCTTCCGTGTCCATTAACGGTAAAGAGGAAGGAAAAACGAGTCTATTCGTCCGGTCGTTCTACGTTGATAATCTGAAGGAGGACTGGTACGGCGTGCAGGTATCGCGCGAAGGTTATTATCCCTGGGCTAAAAAACTGAAGGTAGAAACGAGCATCGTAACTGATGTGTTTGTATTTCTCGTTCCGCAATCGCTGTCTATCCGGGAAATAGCAATTGAAACAGACGAAGAAGATGTCTCATCAACAACACGCGCGGTATCCAGAAACGAGTACAACACATTTCTGAAAGCGTTTACGGCAACCACAACAGCCGCTTCCGTGAAACCGGCCGCAACCTCAACTCCGGTGGCTACCCGCGCCGGGGTGGAGCTTTTTATTGAGAAAGGAAATCTGATCGCCCGCTGGTCAAAAGAACCGCGCACAGTCCCCAGTTCGTTCTGCGCGGAGCCCTCATCGTGCGTCCAGGAATTTTTTGTAGAGAAAGGGAAAGAGACGGTAAAAAGCGCTCAGTTTTTTCTCGGAGGAATCGTGTACGCCACAAAGGAGGGAGGTGTATTTATAGCGGAAAATGATGTGCGTCCCGTACCTCTCACGGTGCCGGTGTACAGCCGTCCGGGTGCCGATTTCCGTATCATAAACGGTGAGATTATCGTTAAAGACGGCAAGACACTGTACGAGATTTCAGGTTTCTAGAACCGCACTATCTTCGGTATACTTTGCCCTATGCAGAAGGGTCACGTTCATCCGCTCTCCCGGGTCATTTCAGAATCAGCGCATATTTTTTCCGAAATGGGCTTTACTGTTGAAGAGGGTCCGTATATAGAGACAATCGCTAATAACTTTGACACTCTCAACTTCCCGAAAGATCATCCCGCGCGCGACATGCAGGACTCTTTCTTTATGGAGGGAGAATTGGAAAATATGCTCCGCACCCATACAACGGACGTGCATGCCAGGTATATAGAGCAGGCGCTTAAGAATCAGAATGACCCTCCGTATCGCCTGGTCGCTCTCGGTAAGGTATTCAGAAACGAGGCAACCGACGTGACGCACGAGGCGGAGTTTTTCCAGGTGGACGGATTCGTGCTTGATAAAGGGATTACCTTGGCGCACCTCAAGGGTACGCTTCAGCATTTCTACAGCAGGCTGATGGGCGGCACAGCCGAAATCCGTTTCAGGCCGTCGTTCTTTCCGTTTACGGAGCCGAGCGTGGAAATTGATATGCGCGTGACGGGGGATTCGGTTCCCGAAAAACTCCGCGGTAAATGGATTGAAGTCATGGGTGCGGGCATGACGCATCCGAACGTAATAAAAAATTACGGTCTTGACCCGTCGGTCTGGCGGGGGTTCGCTTTTGGCGGGGGATTGGACCGCGTGGCACTTTTACGGTGGGGAATTGATGATATCCGGCTTATGCATTCGGGTGATTTGCGGTTCATCAATCAATTTTAGAAGCTGTTATGAGCAAAGCGAATTACAGGTTCTTAACCCCGCCCTCTATGCTCCCCGCATCAAGATGCTTAGAGGGCGGGGTGCAAGAGATTCTAAGCTCACGTTTGTTCGCTAATAATCTCTAACATGAAAGTCTCACGCGCGTGGCTCCAGAGATTTTTTGACGCACCGCTCCCAAAAGCGGAGGAACTTCGCGACGCTTTCACTTTCCACGCGTTTGAGGTTGAAGAGGTAGAGGGCGACGTACTTGATTTGAAAGTCCTTCCCGACAGAGCGGGGTACGCGATGAGCCATCGCGGAATAGCGAAAGAACTTTCGGCGATTTTACAGATTCCGCTTGCCAAGGACCCGCTCGCCGAGCCCGTCCTCTCGTTTCCTAAAACCGACAAATTGCGGGTTGAAATTGACCGCGAGTACGTGAACCGGCATACGGCTGCACTCGTTACCGGCGTCAAGGTAGGGCCTTCGCCCGAGTGGCTCAAAAACCTTCTGGAGTCCGTCGGCCAGCGCTCAATAAACAACATCGTGGATATTTCAAATTTCGTGATGCTGAACACGGGTCAGCCGAATCATGCATTTGATGCGGGCAAGCTTTCCCGCGAAAACGGTGTGACGGCAGTTGATATCCGTAAAGCCGTACTGAATGAGAAAGTCACCATTCTCTCGGGCGAAGAATATACGCTTTGGGAAAGTATCTATGTTTTTTCTGATGCAGGGAACGGAAAAGCTCTTGATATTGAGGGCATAAAAGGCGGACTTGAGTCGGGGGTTACCGAAAAAACAACCGACCTATTTATCTCGGCGGGGAATTATAACGCAAGCCTTCTGAGGAGGGCGTCCCAGGGTCTGCACTTGGTGACCGATGCTTCACAGCGATTCCAGAACGCGCCGTCGCCGGAGTTAACCGCATACGGTATGCGCGACGTGTTGCAGCTTATTACCGAAATTGCCGGAGGAACGGTTGTCGGGGTTTTAGACATATATCCGGATCCTCAAAAAGAAAATCCTCCCGTTTCCGTCACTCTTAAAGAAATACAGGAAATCCTGGGTCCGCATTTTACCGATACGGAGGTGTTGGAGGCCTTTAAGCGGCTTGGTTTTGACTACGCGCGCGTACTGGATACATTTACGGTTACTCCGCCGTTTGAGCGCTCTGATATTCGGATTCCAGAAGATTTGGCGGAAGAAGTAGGGCGCATTATCGGGTATGACAAAATTAAACCCAAGGAATTACCGAAAACTGCAGGCAAACCGGCAATAGATAAAAATTTCTACTATGCGGAGAAAGTTCGCAGATATCTCACGGATATAGGTTTTTCTGAAATCTACACGTCGGTCTTTACGAATGAGAAAGGGGAGCGGCAGGTGTCAAATAAAGTGGACAGCGACAAACCCTTTTTGCGGAAGTCACTCACTCCGGGTGTATCTCAGAGCGTGAAGGCGAACGCTTTGAATAGGCCGCTTCTGGGGCTTTCGGAAGTAAAGGTTTTTGAAACCGGAAAAGTATTTTCAAAAAAAGGCGAAAACTGGCACTTGGCGCTCGGCACTGCCCCGTCTAAAAAAGAGGCAAAAGCGACTCTGGAAAAAATGTATTCCGATTTCGGAGGGTCTGTTCCCATGAAAGAAACTGAAGGAGTGGTTGAAGTAGATTTCAGCGAGTGGATTGAGAAACTTCCGGAACCGAAAGCGTATGAACCGCTTCCTTCAGTTCCTCATATCCGCTATGCGCCGTTCTCCCGGTACCCGTTCATTGCGCGCGATATCGCCGTCTGGACGCCGGAAGGCATTGTCTCCGAGGAAGTTGAAAACCGGATTCGCGAAAAAGCCGGAGATTTACTGAAGCGAATTGATCAGTTTGATACTTTCTCCAAGGACGGCAGGACATCCTACGCATTTCGTCTGGTGTTTCTCTCCGAGGAAAGAACCTTAACCGACGAGGAGGTCAACGGATATATGCAGGAGGTAACCGATGTATTAAACGCGGAAGATGGTTGGCAGGTAAGATAGGGGTATATGTATATCTGTCCGATGCATCCTGAAGTACTTCAAGAAAGCCCGGGCAGATGCCCGAAGTGCGGGATGAATCTTGTCCCGACGAAAGATAAAAAAGTATCCGCGGATCATAGCACTCACACTGCTTCACCCCCGCACGGCGCCGGTACGCACGCGGGGCATACGACGGATTCATTTTTGCAGAAGTTCTGGGTCGTACTTGTTTTAACGGCCCCCATTCTCGGGTATTCGGAAGTTTTTCATGTCGCATTCGGATATACCTTACCTGCGTTCCCGGGTGTGAGTCTTCTTTTGCTTGCGCTCGGTTCCGTCGTGTATCTCTGGGGCGGATGGATTTTTATGCAGGGCGCGTATCGGGAACTTTCCGCCCGACTTCCGGGAATGATGACTCTGATTGCGCTCGCGATTACCGCCGCGTACGCGTGGAGCGTATATGCGACTTTTGCGAACGAAGAAGCATTGTGGTGGGAGTTGGCGACGCTTATTGCAATCATGCTTTTGGGCCACTGGATTGAGATGAAAGCGGTCACGAGTGCCTCCGGGTCTTTGAAAGAACTTGCGAAACTGCTCCCCGACACCGCAGATGTGATCCGTGACGGGAAAGCAGTAACGGTTCCGCTTGCGGAGCTGAAAAGGGGGGATATGGTTTTGGTTACGCCCGGAGCGAAAGTGCCCGCGGACGGCGTTATTGCAGAAGGGCAGTCGGAACTTAATGAATCCATACTCAATAAATACAAGGTCTGTAGAGCTTGTTATCTTG
>CAYHUW010000019.1:0-7544 GCA_964359685.1 uncultured Candidatus Saccharibacteria bacterium | reverse complement strand
CCATACTCACGGGAGAATCAAACCCGGTTCTGAAACGGGCGGGGGATGCCGTCATTGCGGGCTCCATAAACGGCGACGGAAGTCTGACGATACGGATTACGAAAATCGGCACTGAAACATTTCTGGCGGGGGTAACGCGCCTTATTGCGGAAGCCGAAAGCTCCAAATCGCGTTTACAGATTCTTTCCGACCGCGCGGCTCTGTGGCTCACGGTTATTGCCGTCAGCGCGGGCGGGCTCACATTGGTCGCATGGCTTTCGGTCGGCTCAGGCATTGCATTTTCAGTGGAGCGGTTGGTTGCGGTTTTGGTCGTCGCCTGTCCGCACGCCCTGGGGCTCGCGGTGCCTTTGGTCGCGGCGATTTCAACATCGCTTGCCTCAAGAAACGGATTTCTCGTGCGGAAGCGCCTCGCGCTTGAAACGGCGCGCACCGTGGACGTCGTTTTGTTTGATAAAACAGGGACGCTGACGGAAGGGAAATTTTCGGTAACGTTTTCAAGTTCGGACGAAGCGCTCGCGCTTGCCGCTGCCGTGGAAAAACATTCGGAACATCCTATAGGCAAAGCAATCGTAATGGAGGCAGAGAGGCGCAACTTGTCTATCGCGGATGCGACTGACTTTAAACGGATTCCCGGTGCGGGTGCTGAAGCGACTGTTTCTGGCGTGCGCGTATTTGTGGGGCATCGGGGCGGAGCCGATCTGGTGGTTGAGGCGGACGGGAAAAAAACGGGGACACTACGAGTGGCGGACACTCCGCGCGCGGAAGCTAAAGAAGCCGTAGCATCACTCAGGAACCTCGGCATATCCGTCGCCATGATTACGGGAGATTCGGAAGAAGCGGCGAAAGAGGTCGCGGGACAATTGGGGATTACCGATTATTTTGCGCGCGTTATTCCCGTGGAGAAAGTGGAGAAAGTGAAGTTGTTGCAGGCACAGGGCAAGAAAGTCGCTATGGTGGGGGACGGGGTAAATGACGCACCCGCGTTAACGCAGGCGGACGTAGGCATTGCGGTCGGTGCGGGGACGAATGTCGCGGTAGAATCCGCGGGAATTATTCTGGTCAGGAACGACCCGCGCGATATTCCGAAAATTATTACGCTCTCCAAACTGACCTACTCAAAAATGATTCAGAATCTTTTCTGGGCGACAGGGTATAACGTTGTCGCGCTCCCCCTGGCGGCCGGCGCGCTTTTCAGTTACGGCATTATTCTTGAACCGGCTCTTGCTGCGGTATTTATGTCAGCATCAACCGTCATTGTGGCGATCAATGCCGTGTTGTTGCGCGGACAACGTTTATAAAAAATAATTTATAGAATACATATGAAGTTATCAAAAATCTTTCACGTCGCGAGCGTTATTGCAGGTTTTGCCGGCGCCTTGTCGTTTTTTGTTGCAGTTTTTGGTGACGCACAGTCTGTTTTTGGCGTCACGAAAATGGACGCTCTTGCCTGCGCGGCCATTCTCATACTCTTGGCAATTTGGTTTGTCCTCGGCACCATTCATCACATAAAGCTTGAGGAGAAAGGCGAGTGGATCTAAATGGAGAGTAACTGGTACGTCATCACCGGTGGTCCGAGTTCCGGCAAGACCACAACGGTTGAGTTACTTAAAAAACGTGGATACAGGACGACCATAGAGCATGCGCGGCATTACATAGATACACAGCGCATTACAGGGAAAACGGTCAGCGAAATCAGAGCAAATCAGACTGCGTTCCAACACGGCGTTCTTGATATGCAAATTGCCGAAGAGCAGTCACTTCCTCCTCACGAGACCGTTTTTCTTGATCGCGCGATTCCGGATGCGCTCGCCTACTACCGCTTTCTCGGGTTGCCGGAAGACGCAAAGATAACGGAAGCATTGAAACATGTTTCTTACAAAAAGATTTTCATATTGGATCCGCTTCCTTTAGTCTCAGACTATGCCCGCACAGAAGATGAATCAGCGCAACAGAAGATCCATACTCTTTTGTCCGACGTGTATGAGTCACTGTCGTTTCCTGTCGTCCACGTTCTTGTGCTGCCGCCCGAAGAGCGGGTTGAATTTATATTAAACAACCTATAATGCATGATTTCCCAAAAGTTAAAAACCCTTTTCGGTTTTTCAGTTCCACTTTTTGTCGCACACGGACTTGAAGAATATTTCACTGGCATTTATACGGTTGATAGTCACGTACGGTTCGTTTTCAGTTTCACCGAACACATGATGCCTCTTCAAGCAAGTTTCTTGCTTTTTCAGGCCATGTTCTGGTGTACTCTGATCGTTTCGTACACTCTTATTTCCGGCGGACGATTAGCACTGTGGACTTTAGCGATACCGGGGTTCGTATTTTTATACGAATTACATCACTTCTATTCAGCGTTTGAAGCGGGTGGGTATTACCCCGGTCTCATTACCGCCCTTGTCTTTCCTGTACTTGGTTACTTTTATTGGAAAGAGTGGCTGAAGGTAGGCGGCATACGTATATAGTTCCTGTCTGGTATCTTGCTATAATGACGATATGCAGAGGATTGTTGGTTTCGTTGCGATTCTAGTTATTTTTGCCGTTGTCGGTGTTTCTTTGGTGATGGCGGCCCCGATGGATCACGATATGGGTTGCCCCTTGATGCTGGGAGAAACCGTGATGTGCGCTACGGGGTTTGAACATCTCTTCCATTTCAAGTGGGCATTTCTGGCGATTACCGCAGAGATACTGCTTCTTTTCATTTTCATTGCATATGTTTCAGGTTTTAGAAATTCTCTCGGTATAGACAACCGGCAAACCGTCCGATACAGAGTATTGGAACGTATTCCCAAACGGCCGACTCTTTTTCAGGAACTTTTTTCAAACGGTATTTTAAATCCCAAATCATACTAGCTTTCGTTTCCCGGTACGACCGTACTCGTAGTTTTTAACCGCGAGTCTTATTTCTTTTATCTGTTGACGTACATATATATGGAACTTGAACAAAAACAAATCAATCTCGCCACTCCTATTGCGATTGTTATCGCGGGCGCCTTGATCGCAGTCGCGCTTTATTTCGGGACAGGACCGGCAGGTACAAATACACCGCAACAACCGCAAGCCACACCGCAAGCTTCGGGTAACTTGGGTGCCATGGCATCGGTTCGGGATACTGATCATATCCGTGGGAATCCCGACGCCCCCGTGAAAATCGTAGAGTACTCCGATACCGAATGTCCGTTCTGTAAGCGCTTCCACGATACAATGAAACAAGTGATGGAAGAATACGGTTCTAAAGGCACTGTTGCATGGATATACCGTCATTTCCCCCTGGACCAGCTTCATCCGAAAGCAGACAAAGAAGCCGAGGCGCTTGAGTGTGCGAATGAGCTCGGCGGAAATGACGCCTTCTGGACATATATTGATCGGCTCTTTGAGGTCACGCCGTCAAATAACGGTCTTGATCTCGCGGAACTTCCTCGCATTGCGGAATACGTGGGTCTTGATGCCCGCTCCTTTACCGTGTGTCTTGAGAGCGGGAAGTACGCGGCTTATGTGGAGGAAGACACCCAGAACGCACTCAAAACCGGCGGAGAAGGAACACCCTGGAGCATTGTCATATCAAAGAAGGGTAAAAGATATCCGCTCTCAGGCGCTCAGCCGTACGAGGCGGTGAAACAAATTATTGAAAATGCACTCAAAAACTAATATCTTCAGTATGAAAAACTTGTTTCTTATCGCAGGACTCACGATTGTTGTTCTTGTCGGCGGGGTTTGGGGGTCACAAAGCCTTCAAGAGGATGACCCCAATATCATCTCGAAAGGCGGTATTCACTGGCATCCGCAACTCATGATCTACGCGAAAGGAGCGCAAATCCCGATCCCGGCAAACGTCGGTATCGGACCGGCGCATGCGGGTATGCCCGGATACGACGCATCAATGCAAATGAGCGCGATGCACACACACGAGGATATGCCCATTGTCCACCTTGAATTCGCGCGAGGCCCGGTTCGGAAAAGTGATCTTAAAATGGGCAATTTCTTCACTATGTGGGGCCGTGATATGCGTTCGTTCGGGGAGAACATGCGCATGACAGTAAACGGTGCGGAGAGTACCGAGTACGAAAACTACATGATGCGTGACGGGGATATTATAGAATTGCACTATGACTAAACAAAACTTCTATATCGTGGCCGCGTTCCTGCTCATCGGGGGAATAGCCGCGCTGGTCATGAGCGGCATCAACCCGGGGAAACCGATTACCGGCGCAACGCAGAATCAGACAGTTGAATTGAAAAACGGAGATACGTATAACCTCACCGCAGAGTACGTTACAAAAACGATAGCAGGGAAACCCCGCACAATGCTCGCATACAACGGATCAATACCGGGGCCGACAATTCGCGTTGCACAGGGAGCGGAAGTCACGATCAACTTCAAGAATGATACCGATATTGTAACGCTTCTGCACGCACACGGCGTACGTATGGACAACGCGTTTGACGGGTCGCAGTTGCAACAGGAAGAGATGAAACCCGGCGAGTCGTTCTCATACAGATTGAAATTTCCTGATGCCGGAATTTACTGGTATCACCCCCACGCAAAAGAAGTCTACGGCCAGGGGTTAGGGCTCTACGGAGCGTTTGTCGTTACGCCAAGTGATGCATCCTACTTTCCGCCGGTAAATCGCGAAGTACCGCTCTTTCTCTCGGACCTTCCCATAGAGGACGGTGCGATCGCGCTCAACAAAGATACGACGAGCCATTCGCTCATGGGTCACTATGGGAATGTGATGCTTGTAAACGGAGAAGAGAAGTTCACATTTAAGGCAAAGGCCGGAGAAGTGGTACGCCTCTATGTCGTGAATGCAGCTAATGCGCGTCCGTTTAACTTCGCCATCAGGGGATTGAAGTTGAAACTCATTGGAGCGGACAGCGGTGGATATGAAAAAGCATCATTCGTGGACAGCGTGATTCTCGGTCCGTCCGAGAGAGTAATTGTCGACGTGTCTATGCCGTACGCAGGTGTGTACGAGATGCAACACATGACCCCGGAGACAACATATCTGCTCGGGGAGATTTTAACGGACAGTGACCGTCCGGAGGTTTCGTATGAGCAAGAGTACGGTGCTCTCAAGGTAAACCAATCAGTCATTCAAAGCATTGATCCGTTCAGAGCTCTCTTTGATTCAGGACCGGAGAAACATCTTGTACTTACCCTTGATATGGGCGGGAACATGATGAATATGCAAGGTATGGGTCATGGCGGCCACATAATGCCGGACGGCACCATGATGAATGGCTCAATGATGTCGGGTAGTCCGGACGGCATTGAGTGGGACGACAGCAACCAAATGATGAATCAGATGTCGAACACCGATTCAATCCAATGGAAGTTGGTTGACCAAAATACGGGGAAGGAAAACATGGATATTGATTGGGTATTCAAAAAAGGAAAGCCGGTCAAAATCCGCATAGAGAATCCTTCAACTTCAATGCATCCTATGCAACATCCGATTCACTTCCATGGTCAGCGATTTCTCGTTGTTGCCCGCGACGGAGTTCCGCAGACAAATCTCGTGTGGAAGGATACTGTCTTAGTAAAAGCCGGAGAAGTTGTTGATATCGTGCTCGACACTTCAAACCCCGGAATCTGGATGGCTCATTGCCATATCTCGGAACATCTGGAGGCGGGGATGATGCTCAGTTTCAAGGTGCAATAGTTTTAGGCACAAGGTTCGCCTTCCTGTTGTATGAGATGCAAATGATGCAAGACTGGCTTGCCGAGTGGTTCTAAAATTTCGCGCCTCAAAAATCCGCCCGTAGGGGCGGATTTTTGTTTGCGGGCTTCAATGGTGTATCTTTAAAAAGTGGACGCAAAAAAAATAGCAATTCTCGGGATTACGGGTGCGGGGAAAAGCACGCTGTCCCGGCGCATCGCAAAGAAAACGGGATTCCCGGTTTTTCACATGGACGCATTGTTTTGGCGCGGGGAGTGGCAGGAAGTTCCCGAGAAAGAATACGTTGAGGCGCACGACAAAATTCTCAGAGAAAACGAACGGTGGATTATTGAAGGCGGAGTATCTGAAGCGACGGCTGACCGCCTGCGGCAGGCGGACCTTGTTGTCTATCTGGATTATCCGGGCTGGCTTGCGGCCGCGCATTATGTAGAGCGCTGGATTAAACACAGGGAAGTGGCGAGGCCGGAGCTGCCGAAGGAATCCCGCGACCATTTTAAATTCCGCAGATTTTTTCTGGTCTTTTTCCGCTTTGAACGTCCGCAGATTGAAAACGTACTGAAGCTCGCGGGGAATCCGTCAAAGGTGGTCAGAATAACCTCAATGGAACAGATGGAAGATTTTCTTGAATCCTCCTTTTAATTCCGCACTATTTTTTCCCGCCGAGCGTACCCGCTATGAATCCTGCGATAGTGTCGCTTACGGTGGGTATCGTAACCAGAAGGAAAAGCGCGGCAAACAGAAAGAGACTTACCATAGGCGCAAAGAAACCGACAACGGTAATCAGGACGGCGCCCGAAACAGGCACCACGATACGCTGGTGCATTATTGAAATCATTTCCTCGTCAATTCCGTCTTTGAGATGTCTGTGTTTTACGGTATGCGCCCACAGCCAGTACGCGGCCGCGCCGCAGATAATCATGTTAAAGCCGTATGCGACAACGGCAATCTGGTCCGTATAGTATTGGCGCAAAACCGCGGTCGTGAGAGGAATCAGGACCACAAAACTGGAGAACACAATATTTATCCATACCGCTTTTCTGTCGGTATGTTTGATGAGAGAGAAAAGGTTGTGGTGTCCGACCCAAAACGTACCCAAAACGGCAAAGCTCATGAAGTACGTAAGAAACTGCGGCCACAGGTTCAGGAACAGCTGCTGCAGGTTTTCAGAAGGCAAATCCGACGGGATGATGAAATTGAGGATAAGAAGCGTCATCGCGAAGGCGAATACGTTGTCGGTCAGGGACAATATGCGGGTCGGCGTCCAGCCTTCCGCCAGGCGCGCCTCCAGCTCCCGGGATTTCTGGTTCATCCCGTTAGAGGTAGGAAACCTGGAGGTTTCCGTACCTGATTAACATGGTAAAACTTCGACCTTCTCTGTGTGATTGTATAGACATATATTCAATTCTACCCACAGTTTTTACCTCTAACGGGATTCATAACTCTCAAAGTATAATACGACTGTGAATATTCTCATCATAGGCGGGGGAGGCAGGGAACACGCTTTGGCGTGGAAAATCAGGCAGTCGCCGAAATGCGAAACGCTCTACATAGCCCCGGGGAACGCGGGTACGAAAAAGCTCGGTGAAAATATAGCGCTGGACATAAAAAACAATCAGGCAATTGTGGATTTTGCCGTAACAAAAAATATCGGCCTGGTCGTGGTGGGGCCCGACGAGTACCTCGCGCAGGGCGTCGTTGACGCGGTTTCCGCGGCGGGTATTCCCGCGTTCGGTGCGACTCTCTCGGCGTCGCGTCTGGAGTGGTCCAAAGCGTTCGCGAAGGAGTTTATGAAAACGCACGGCATTCCGACCGCGAAGTCTGAAACGTTTTCCTCATACGAGGAGGCCATCCGCTATGTTA
>CAYHUW010000018.1:13316-13868 GCA_964359685.1 uncultured Candidatus Saccharibacteria bacterium | reverse complement strand
GATAGGCTCAAGGTGTACATGTAGCAATACATTCAGCCGAAGAGTACTAATTCGCCGATTTTTGCGGGGAAGCATGAAAATCCATAACCCTGTTTTGTGCTCGATGTTCTCTATGTGAAATACGTCTTAAATTGAATCTGATTTTTGTTCGGAGCGCTTCGCGCTCGCTTTCATCACTCGTTCGGAAATGAAAAAATAAAACTTTTCATTTCGCTCGCTCGTTTGAAAGAAGGTTAACCCGAACAAAACTCTAGAATTGAATGTTTTGTTCTGGTGGTTTGTCAGTGGGGCCACACCCGTTCTCATTCCGAACACGGCAGTTAAGCCCACCAGAGCCGATGGTACTCGTAAGGGGAGAGTAGGCGATCGCCAGAACAAAGTATTCAATACAAAAATCCCCCGACCCAGGTCGGGGGATTTTTGATTGTTCTTGTTCTGGCGACGACCTCCCGAATAAATTCGGGAGAGTATGAATTTCGCAGAGCCAAAATTCATACCGCCTTCGTTCGCTCGGCAATAAAAAAAAAAGAGATAAAATGGCCACGCGCACAA
>CAYHUW010000018.1:0-13306 GCA_964359685.1 uncultured Candidatus Saccharibacteria bacterium | reverse complement strand
TCAGAAAGCAAGCTTTCCATTGCCCTCGCTCACTAGGTCCTAGGCGCGCCAGAACAACAGTCTCACGTTAGCCGGTAGGTTGTGTGCTACTATATTTTTTATGGAGGATCAGACGAAAAGACCACTCGCGCTAACTATTTTTTGCGTTCTTGGTTTTGTCACTAATGGACTGTTGGTTTTTGGAATCTTTCTCGTGCCCGGATTTCAACTCGTCGGAATAGTCAACTTATCTGTTGTTTTTTCTCTTGGTGTACTTGGTTTGGCAGCATTTTTTGGGCTTTGGAAAATGCGTAAATGGGGATTATATCTTTACATTATCACGGTTATTGCAACTCATGTCCATAACGCAACGCTCGGTGCCGCTGGATACATTTCTGGTGGTGTTCTGGCGTACATTCTGCCGCTTGCCATAATTGGTACCAGTATCTATTATTTTAAACAGCTTCGTTAGCTCCTAGACGGTTCGTTGGGCCTGGTAAGATTTTCTTATGAAGACTAATAATTTTAGGTTACTAGGAATTCTTTGGGCAATTTTATCTGTCCCTTCAGCACTCTTTGCGTTTCTAATTCAGATTTGTGGTGATCCTAACGGATGTGTAAAATCACTCTCTGATTTTTGGGCCTATATTTTATATACAGCTGGACCCGTTATTTTTATCGCTGGGGCAGTGGCCGCGTTTAAACCAAACATGAGAAAAGATGTAAGATTCCTACTTATTTTTTTACCCCTTGTCCCCATACTTAGTTTTTATTTCTTTTTCGGTAGATAGCTTACCTCAATTTAGTAAAACCCGCCCCAGCTCACGAATCACTTAGTTTTTTGCTTCATACAATCGAAAAAGACTAAGCACTCTCAACCCCGCCTCTCGGCGGGTGTTTTTGTATTGGGCGTTTCGCGCGGACGATTCGCCTCTCCCAAAAAATTTGGGAGAGTATCAATTCGGGCAGTCCCGAATTGATACCGGCGTCGCTCGTTCTGAAATAGTTGAGCAAGCTCACTATTTCGCTCTCTCGCTAGCCGCTAGGCGATCGCCAGAACTATTGACGGCATAAATATTAGTGGGATGATAGTCATATGTTTACAAATAAAAATGTCGCACCAGCGGAGCAAGGAGGAGAAAAGAAAATAGTCACTCCGGCAGAGTGGACCCGGAAACAGCAGGAAAACCCGGGAGATTGGGATGCTTATTTCGGTGGAATGGTTTCTAAGCTTGTTGAGACTACTCCGCTGGCAAGACCGCCCTCAGGAAGTAGCGAGCATAGCCAGGCAGAGGACGATTCTATAGTAAAGACATATTGGATTACGTACCGGGCCGGTATTGTCCAAAAATATCGCGATGAAATAGCGCGTATTGATATTGAGTCTCAGACCGCACTAGCTGATCGCCGAATGAGCGAAAAAGCCAAAGCAATGTGTCTCGAGTCCGCTAGAAAGTACAGGGAGACCCTGCTGCAGCAAAAAACAATTGCCGAAGAATTTTTGGCCGATGCGGTGCGCGGAGGTAAAGCCCACCTTGCACAAGTCGTTTCCCCGCACCATCGGGCACTTGAAGCCGCGGTTGTGAATTTTCCCGACGAAGGCACCAAATAGTTATCTGTCTCCGGTGCACGGGATTTTTGATATCATGCCCCTATGCAGTGGGCTACGAAGCAACAGCTCTTTTACGCGCTTATTGTGCTCGGTGTTCTGCTCGTGGCCGTTCTCGTTTTGTGGTTCGCCTTTTTCTACCGAACCCCCACCTGCGCGGACCGAAAAATGAACCAGGACGAAGAGGGGATAGACTGCGGCGGAGTATGCAAAAAAGTGTGTGAAGCGCCGGCGGTATCGGCGCTGTGGTCGCGCTCGGTCAAGGTTGCGGACGGTGTGTACCATGCGGTTGCTATGGTCAGGAACCCCGCTACGAATGCGGGCACGAATAATCTTCCGTACACGTTCTTTCTCTATGACGAGGACAATATTCTCGTGGCACAGAGGAGCGGCTCCATGATTCTTGATCCGGGAGAAACGGTGCCGCTTTTGGAGACAAACATCGTGACGCGTGAACGCGTTCCCGCGAAGACATTTGTTGAATTCGGGCAGACGGTGTGGCGCCAGGGGAGTCGCACAGCGAGTCCGGTCGTTATAGATTCCGAGGCGTTTGATGTTGAAAACCGCAGGCTTACCGCGCGCGTTTCAAATACGACTCCCAATGCCGTCCCGAAGATTATCCTGACCGCTCTCGTCTACGGGAAAGACGAAGTGGTCATCGCCGCATCACAGACCATTCTTTCCGAGATTCCTCCGCGCAAGGACGTGGAGGCGGTCTTTACCTGGCAGGAGCCGTTTTCCGAAGACGTTGTGCGCACGGTTATTACCTCGCGCACCCGCTAGGCTATGGATCTTTTCAGACGCACCGACTGGCTCATGCTCGGGAGCGCGGTCCTGATTTCATTGGCGGGGTTGGTATCCATGTACGCATTCGGGCAGGGGACGACGTTCGGCGAGCGTCAGACGATATGGCTGTGCCTGGGGGTTATTGTTTTTTTTATCTTTAGTCTCGTTGACTTTCGGTTTCTGAGGAGAACCGGCGTTGTGACGGCTTTGTATCTGATAGCCGTCAGCCTCCTGGCTCTTTTATTTATTGTCGGCGCGACGTTTAAGGGGGCGCAAAGCTGGTTTGACCTCGGTTTTTTTGCGGTGGAGCCTGTTGACCCCGCGAAGTTTGCGTTGATTTTAATTTTGGCGAAATATTTTTCGCGTCGTCACATTGAAATCGCCCAGTTGCGGCACCTGCTGGTTTCGGGCGCGTATATGTTTGTGGTGTTCGCGCTTTTATTTTTTCAGCCGGATTTCGGCTCCGCGGTCATCGTCGCCGGTGTCTGGATGGGGATGGTTCTGATTGCCGGGATTCCCGTGCGGCATTTGTTGGGGCTCCTCGCCATCGGAGCGATTGCGTTTGCGGGTTTGTGGTTTTTTGCGTTTGAGCCGTACCAAAAAGACCGAATCATGACGTTTATTCATCCGCTCTCGGATGTTTCGGGTGCGGGCTACAACGCGTTTCAGTCAACCGTCGCGGTCGGCTCGGGCGGGCTTTTGGGGAAGGGAATCGGGTATGGGACTCAGTCGCGGCTTCAGTTTCTGCCCGAACACGAGACCGATTTTATTTTCGCCGCATTTGCCGAGGAGTGGGGGCTCATCGGGACGCTGATTCTGTTGTCGTTGTTCGCGGTATTATTTTTCCGGCTCATAGAGAACGCAAAAGAAGGCGGTACTAATTTTGAGTCGCTGTTTATTCTGGGTGTTGCCGTGCTTTTTGCGGTTCACACTACAATTCATATCGGAATGAATATCGGGCTATTACCCGTCACCGGCATTACGCTTCCGTTCATGAGCTACGGGGGCTCACACTTGGTCACAGGGTATGCGCTTTTGGGGATTATCAATGCAATGCGGCAGTACAGCAGAACCGTCGCAGACAGCGAGCGGCATGAATTAGTCGGCGTCGGTTGAACAAAAACAGCGTCTGCACGCTGTTTTTGTATACAGCGACGAACCGGAGCCATGCCGCTTTGCGGCGGCGAGGTGGGGCCGAGCGCACTTAGCGTTTTACGAGTCTTCCGAGCAAAACGCTTAGTGACGCGTGGCTCGGGCGTCAGCCCCCGTATACGGCGAGAGTTTTCTCCAGCATGCGCGCGAGGGAGAATTCGCTCATGTCTTTTGCGTCCAGTATTTCACCCACGCCGCCGACGCGATTTGCAACAATAGGCAGCCCCGCAGTCCTGGCTTCCAGAAGTACGTACGGCAGTCCTTCTTTCAGTGAGGGGAGCGCAAAGGTATCAAAACCTTTTAGTACTCCGCGCGCTTCCATGAACCCAAAGAGTTTTACTCTCGCAGTTAAGTCATATTCTTCAATTTTGCTTTTTAGCCATGGTCGCAATTCGCCGTCACCTATAATCGCCACGTACATAGTGGGGTCATTTTTCGCTTGTTCAATGAGTGCGATTTGATTTTTGTTTTTGTTTAATTCTCCGATGGTGCCTGTAATTTTTGTTCCTTTCGGGAATGAATGCCGAACCACATCCGCAGGGCCTAATTGAAAGTTAAAATCTATGCCGTTATAAATGCGCACAACTTTGTGGCCGACGAAAAGCATTTCTTTCGCAACTTTTAAGTCGTAATCGGAGACGACAATCACTTTATGTGATAAGAGCGCAGTAATCCAAGAAAAGAAATAAATTACAGCACGTGATAACGCGTTTCTGTTTTCCCAGAATGGCCACCCGTGTGCGGTAAAAATAATTTTTGGCACATTGGCAATCCGCGCCGCGAGCGCCCCGACGCCTCCCGCCTTTGAAGAATTGAGGTGTACTATATCGGGTTTTTCTTTACGAAACAGAGTCAGAAGTTCTAAAAAACTCTTCAGGTCGGCACCTATGGAGACGTCGCGCTGTAGAGAAGCAAGGGGGAACGCAGTAACACCCGCTTCCTGCAGTTTTTTCGCCAAAAGTCCTTCAGTTCCGTACGCGACGGAAACGGCATATTCGCTTTTCGGGAGGTTCGTCGCCAAGTCGTACACGTATCTTTGGGCGCCTCCCCAGTTCGCTTTGGTGATGAGATAGATGATTTTTCTTTTCACCGGGTTGTGAATTTTGACGTCATGCGTTTGGTGTTTTTGGGTGTCGGAGTCAGGTGTATTCATAGTGTGTATTTCTTCACGGATTGTCGCATACGCAGGATGGCATAAAAACACAACGTCAAAATCTACAACCCGGCAAGCGTCCCTATGTAACCCCGTAGGTAGGGGAATGGTAGCAGTACTATGGCCGCTTTTCAGCTTACCCTCCCTCGGGTAGTATGGTGGAAACCAATGAAGATTTCAGAACGGCGCGAAGCGCCCCTCCTTTTCTTGGGTGACATTGTGTTCTTCAGTATCGCCCTCTACGCGACTCTGGTCGTTCGGTATTCCCAGTTGCCGGATATGCACTACCTTTCCATTCATTTCGTACCGTTTTCGTTCCTGTTTCTCGCCTCCACGCTCGTGTTCTTTATTGCGGGTCTGTATGAAAAACACACTTTGGTCGTGAAAGAGAGTCTTTCGGCGACGATTCTGTACGCGCAGACTGCGAACATCATCCTTGCCGCCGCTTTTTTCTTTCTGGCCCCGTTTTTTGAAATTCAGCCGAAGGGATTCCTTTTCATATATCTCCTGCTCTCGGTGGCGTTCATTTCATTCTGGCGGATGTACCTTTTCCCCCTTCTGTCGCTTCGCCGGCCGGAACCGGCTGTTCTCATCGGAGAGGGGGAGGAAGCGGAAAACATGCACGAAGAAATCAACGGGAATACCCGGTATTCAATCCGTTTCAGCCGCTTTTACCATATCGGGCAAGAACCGCCGCTCACAAAGGACGTACTGCGTTCGCTGATTTCTTCCTCAGGTGCGGCCATAGTGGTTATTCCGTTTTCAATCTTTAAGGACCCCGGGCTTGCGCAGGCGCGCACTGAAGCGATGCGGGGAGGCGTGCAGTTTATTGACCAGGCTGATGTGTATGAAGAGCTTTTTGACCGCGTGTCGCTTGCGTCGGTTGACGAGCGAATGCTTCAGTTTTCGGAGTCTTTTTTCTATTCAGCACTGAAGCGGGTGACTGACGTCGTTTTGTCCGTTCTCGCACTGGTCCTTCTGTCTCCGGTTTTTCTTGTTGTCGGGCTTCTGCTCAAAGCAGGTGAGGGGAGGAACGCGCTCATTTTCCAGGAACGCGTCGGGAAAAATAACCGTCTCATTAAAATAATTAAGTTCCGCACCATGCTGTTTGACGATGCGGGAGATCCCGAGCGGCAGAAGAATAACCGCGTGACTGTGTTCGGAGCGTTTTTGAGAAAAACGCAGATAGATGAGATGCCGCAATTTTGGAATGTGCTCATGGGAGAGTTGTCGCTCATAGGACCCCGGCCCGAAATACCTTCTCTGGTCGCCGAATACGAAAGACAGATTCCGTACTACAGCGCGCGCCACCAGCTGTCGCCCGGAATTTCCGGTTGGGCGCAGATAAAGCACGCCAGCCCGCCCAAGTGGAAACTGGATATTGAGGCGACCAGAAACAAACTATCGTACGATCTTTACTACCTGAAGAAGCGCTCGGTTATTCTTGATTCTGTTATCATTCTGCGGACGGTTCAAATATTACTTTCCCGCGCGGGTAAATAAGGTACACTAAACAACCATGAGCGGACAAAAAAAGAAGGCGGTAGTCACCGGGGGTGCAGGTTTCATCGGAGCGAACCTTGCGGAAGAACTTCTGAAAGAGGGATACGAAGTGCATATCGTTGATAACCTGTCGGGCGGAAAGCGCGAAAACGTACCCGCGGACGCCGTTTTTCACGAGAAGGACATCAATGACACCGATGCCATACGCGGAATTTTTCAGGGCGCTCAGTTCGTCTTTCATCTCGCCGCACTGCCGCGCGTTCCGTTTTCCATTGATTATCCGCAGGAGTCGCACGAGGCGAACGCCGACGGCACACTGTCCGTTTTGGTCGCCGCAAAGGATGCGAAAGTCGGACGCGTAATCTATTCCGCCTCAAGTTCCGCCTACGGCGACCAGGAGACTCTGCCGTTATCCGAAACCATGCCGCCGAAGGCGATGCACCCGTACGGTCTCCAGAAATGGATCGGAGAGGAATACTGCAGGATTTTTTCTTCAGTCTACGGGCTGGAAACAGTCTCTTTGAGGTATTTCAATATCTACGGACCGAAACTGAATCCGGAGGGCGCATACGCGCTCGTCATCGGCATATTCCTGAGACAAAAAAAAGCGAATGAGCCCCTGACGATTACGGGGGACGGAGAAAAAACCCGCGATTTTACCCACGTTTCGGACGCGGTTCGGGCGAACATACTCGCGGCCACGAGCGGAAAGGTCGGCACGGGGGAAGTTATTAACGTCGGTGCGGGTCGCAACGTCTCAATTAATTACCTCGCTTCGCTCTTCGGAGGGCCCACCGTACATATTCCGCCCCGCATAGAGGCGCAAGACTCGCTGGCCGATATCCGCAAGGCGAAGGAGCTTTTGGGGTGGGAGCCCACCGTTGCTCTTGAAGACGGGATTGCGGAGCTGAAGAAGCTTTTCGGTGTCTGACGTGCTATGATTTTTGCGTCCCCCGGGACGCTTTTTCATTTTTATGATTATTGACGGAAAACAACTGGCAGAAAAGAGACGTCAGGAAATCTGGAAAGAACGTCAACATCTCGCGGACCTGTCACTCGGTGTCATTATTGCGACAACCGACAAAGTGACATCATCGTACGTCGGCATTAAAAAAAGAGCGGCCGCATCTCTTGATATCTCCGTAACCGAATACCGCCTTCCCGAAACGTGCACCGAAGACGATATTATCGCCGCTATACACAAAGCAAGAATCCATAACGGTATTATTCTTCAGCTTCCGATTCCGAAAGGGCTTGATGTGGAACGGGTAAAAAACGCGATTCCGCACATGCTGGATGTTGATGTCATGAGCGATGCGTCATTTTCGGAGCTGAAGCGGTGCGATTTTCTCGCAACCCCGCCCGTGCCCGCCGCGATGCGGTATGTGCTGCAGGAGTATAAGGTAGATTTAAAAGGGAAGTACGTGGTGATTGTCGGCAAGGGGAGATTGGTGGGGAAGCCCGCGGAAGTCATGTTCAAGTGTCTGGGCGCGAAAACGAAAGTGCTTCAGAAGGGAGACGACGTAGCGGCGAACACAAAAGACGCGGATATTATCGTTCTCGGCACAGGCGTTTCGCATCTCATCAAGCCCGACATGATTAAGGAGGGGGCGATTATTATGGACGCGGGCGCATCCGAATTGGGCGGGAAACTGGTGGGAGACGCGGACCCTGCGTGCGCGGAAAAATGCTCCATATTTACACCCGTTCCCGGGGGCCTGGGTCCGATTGTGGTCGTTGAAATTTTTGCAAATCTTGTGGCGCTTGCCAAGCAGTACGAACCCTCGTATGCGAGCGAAGTATAAAACACCATGATCTGACGACGCACACAGTTTTGATTCCGATTATTTCACTCGTAATTACGTGCGTATGATTCAACTCTCAGAAAAAGCATTTAGAAAACTGGTTATCGCGCTTGCGGTGTACCTGGTGTCCTTGTTTGCCGCCAACACCTTGGGGGCGAAGTTAATGCCGTTTATCTTTGACACCCAGCTTTCAGTGGGCATCTTCATGTTCCCGTTTGTGTTCCTGATGACCGATGTCGTCGGGGAAGTGTACGGCAAGAAAGTCGCGAAATATTTCGTTCTCGCGGGCTTCGTCGCAACCGCGCTCTTTATTGTTTTCTCGTTCCTCTCCCTGGCGATGCCGTGGGGACACCGCTTGCCGGTTCCGATGGAAAGTTACAATGATGTGTTCGGCCTCTCGCTCCGTTTTGCAATAGCGTCTTTGGTAGCCTTCCTCGTTGCCGAGTATCAGGACGTCATCGCGTTCTTCTTCTTCAAAGAAAGACTCGCGAAGGCGGGATTTTGGCTTCGCTCCACGCTCTCAAACGTGTGGTCACAACTTCTTGATACGGCGCTCTTCATGGCGATTGCCTATGTCGGAGTCCTTCCGCTCAACGTCATTATCGGCATTGCAATACCGTGGTGGCTCTACAAGATAGCGATGGGATTTTTGTACACTCCACTCTCGTACATAGGCATCAAATTCCTGAAAGAGAAGGATGAAAATCACTCCGATACAAACTAAGGTATTCAGAGAAGGCGGCAGTATCAGTGCTTTTGTTTTTGCGCACCTCTCCCGTCTTACGGACGGTTCGGTGGTGGTAGTTTCCTCAAAGATTGTTTCTCTTTCCGAAGGGCGGACGGCACATCCGAAGGAAAGGGTGCGTCTGATACAAAAGGAGAGCGACTGGGCAAAAAAAACAAAGAAAGTATGGCTCACGGAAAAAGACGGGATTATCATGGCGAATGCCGGGATTGACGAGTCAAACGGAAACGGAAAATTAATCTTGCTTCCGAAAGACAGCTACGAATCCGCCGCGCGTCTGCGCGCGGCGCTTAAGAAAAAATTCAAGATAAAAAAACTTGGTGTCATTATTGCGGACAGCGTTCCCATGCCTCGCCGAAAGGGGGTAGTGGGTATTGCCCTCGGGTACGCGGGCTTTAAGGGCGTGCGCGATTACAAAGGAAAAAAAGATTTGTTCGGACGAAAATTCAAGTTTGCCTCCGCGAATATTGCAGACTCCCTCGCAACCGCCGCGATGCTCACTATGGGCGAGGGAAATGAGCGCCACCCGCTTTCTGTCGTTGAAAACGCCCCTGTTGTTTTTGGAAATACGGATATAAAGGAAATGCGCATACCCAGGGAAGACGATATGTTCGGGTCGTTTATACCGTTGCGGTAAGGCCTCTAAAAAGGCATACTATTCTGAATGACGGCAGTTCGGGTTTGGGCGGCTATTCTCCTTTTGGCGGGAGCGGGCATAGGCTGGGTTGCAACCGGTGTTTTTGGTGCTCCCGACATACCCTTTAAATACGGACTTGATCTCGCGGGGGGTACGCACCTGCTCTATAAAGCGGACATCTCAAAAGTGCAGGGCGACCCGCAGGACGCTATGGATTCCCTCCGCGAAGTCGTAGAGAGGAGAGTGAACATCTTCGGCGTTTCGGAACCTCTGGTGCAGACCGAGAAAGGCGGGCTCGGGGGAGGAGAGCATCGTCTCATTGTTGAATTGCCGGGGGTCAGCAACCTCTCGGACGCCGTGCGTGCTATAGGTTCAACCCCCGTGTTGGAATTTAAACTCCAGCAGACATTCGGTACTTCATCCATCGCCTACATTGATACGGGGCTTACGGGTGCGCTTCTGTCGCGTGCGTCGCTTGAATTTGCAGGAAATTCCACGAGCGGGATTTCCAACGAGCCCGTTATCGTCTTGAATTTCAATACCGAGGGTGCCGAACTTTTCAGAAAAATCACCACGGAAAACATAGGCCAGGTCTTGGCGATTTTCCTTGACGGGGCACCGATCTCAACGCCCGTGATTCAGGAAGCGATTCCGAACGGTACCGCGACGATTACGGGGCGCTTCACGCCGGAGGAGGCAAAACAACTGGTGCGCGATTTAAATTTCGGCGCACTCCCCGTGCCTGTTGAACTCGTATCCTCGCAGTCCGTCGGTCCGTCCTTGGGGCAGACCGCACTCGCGCAAAGTGTTATGGCCGGCTTGTGGGGCTTCGCGCTCGTCGCTTTGTTTTTGGTTTTGTGGTATCGCTTGCCGGGTCTGATTGCGGTCGTCGCGCTTCTCATGTACGTCGCGATATCTCTCATGATTTTCAAACTGATTCCGGTCACGCTCACCGTCGCGGGCCTCGCCGCGTTCATTCTTTCTATCGGCATGGCGGTTGATGCGAATATTCTTATATTTGAGAGAACGAAAGAAGAACTTGGAGGCGGGAAAGATCTCCCCGAAGCGATTAAAGAAGGATTTCACCGCGCGTGGTCTTCTATCCGCGATTCAAACCTTTCCTCAATAATCACCGGCATTATCCTGTTCTGGTTCGGCGGCACCGCGGTCATCAAAGGGTTTGCGCTTGTGTTTGTTATCGGAGTTTTAATTTCAATGTTTACCGCAACGACCGTGACCCGCACATTCCTCATGGCACTCGGACTCGCGCACTCAAAAGCGGCGCATTTCTTATTCGGTCACGGTCTTAGTAAATAAAGGAGTATGACGACTATTATTTACTTAGATCCCGCCCTCTATGCTCCTAAGCCCAAGACGCTTAGAGGGCGGGGTGGAAGATTTTCTAACGCTCGCGGACTCGCGAACAAAATCTAACCATGTGGATTGTTAAACACAGAAAGATTTTCTACGGCATCTCAATCGCGATCTCGATCGTTTCAATCGTAGCGTTGTTTGTCTGGGGCTTAAAATTTGGCATTGATTTCAAAGGAGGCTCGCTTTTGGAGGTGGTGTATACGGTGAATACTCCCGCGACCTCGGACATAACGAACGCTCTCGCAAAGTCGGGGATTCACGGCTCTTCGGTCCGGCCGACCGAAGGAAACGGGTTTTTAATACGGACGCCTTTTCTGAATTCAGGAGAATACGAAAGTGCAAAAGCCGCGCTCGGCATGGTAGGGCAGTTTGAGGAAAAACGTTTTGATTCCATCGGCCCCGTTATAGGCGAGGAGCTTCAGACGAAGTCCGTATGGGCGATTGCGGCGGTTTTGATTGCGATAGCGCTCTTTATTATGTTCGCGTTTCGCCACGTCTCCAAACCCGTCGCAAGCTGGAAGTACGGATTGGTAACGCTTCTCGCTTTGGCGCATGACGTCATTATCCCTCTGGGCGCGTTCGTATTCCTGGGGCAATTTTTCGGCGCGGAGGTGGATACGCTTTTCGTAACTGCAATCCTCGTGGTCCTGGGCTTTTCCGTCCACGATTCCATCGTGGTGTTTGACCGTGTGCGCGAGAACCTGAAGAAGAATCAGGAAAAGAATCTGAAAGAACCGTTTGAGGAAGTAGTGGGCCGCTCGGTGGGGCAGACTCTCTCGCGTTCAATCAATACTTCCCTGACCACGGTCTTGGCGCTCCTTGCGCTGTATTTCTTCGGTCCCGAAGTGTCCCGTTACTTCGTGCTTGCTTTGATTATCGGCATCATTGCCGGCACCTACTCGTCAGTGTTCCTCGGGTCGCCTCTTCTGGTTTCTCTGGAAAAGATGCAGAAGCAGAAACCCGAACCGGACAAAAAGAAGAAATAATCTTTCTATGACGTCCGCATTTATCAGAGAGTTGCGGCCGAAACATCCGGTACGCGTTTCCGTATCCGATAGGGTCGGCTTTATCGGGCAATGCATTTCCGAAGAGTCACCATACACAGATGCCGTTATCGGCGCCATGATTACTCTTGCTCGGGACAGAGAGTGCAACGACGAAGAGCTTCGCTCGCTTTTGAATTGGGTGCAGAAGGCAACCGAACAAAGGTTTCTCAAGGATCGTCGGACTGAGGCGCTTTTAGACGCGAGGTTCGTCGGAAATGAATTTCACGAAATTGCGGAAGGAAGCACCACGAGGAAGGATATTCTGCACTCACTCGAGAGTCTTAAAAAAAGATACGCGGGGATAGTGGGGGAGCGGCTCAAGCACGCCCCGCCGTACAAACTTCCCAGGAAGCAATAGTCGTTTCTTCGGATAGTCTGCCGCTGGTTGCGGCAAACGGTATACACTATTTGGACGGATGAGATATGCCCGGTACGGGGATTTGACACATCTCATTTTATATAGTATAATATAAAGATGGCAGAAGGTCCTCTCATTCAGTTAAAGAAGTTGGTGCCCGGGGAGCATCATCCTATTCCGTCGGATTGTAATCGTAACTTCGGCGACAGTAAGTGTCGGAGCAAAGTAAGTAAAGGAACATGCCCGACTAATTGCCTTGTGAGCGGTTGGTGTGGCGGATGGAAACCCCGTGATGATAAACTCCCTTTCCGTTCGGCTGTTGAACCGCGCGGTTCCTAAATCGTAAAATTACATCGCAATAATCGTCCCTTTGAACTCTTTTCCGTCCACTGCAAGGAGTGCATTCTGAAGATCGGCGCCGTTGACGATTGAAACGGACATTTTAAGCGCCTCCGCCTCTTTTGCTGCAATCGGGTCAAACGGCGCGGAAATAGACGGACTCCATTCATGCGGAAGCATTGCACGAAGCTGTACCCAGGTTATTTTTTCTATCGGTTTTGCGTTCGGGTCTTTCTTCGGGTCGGCGGTATAGACGTAATCAATGTTTGAAATGTTCACCACGTTTTTTGCTCCGTACATTTTACCGAGCAGAATGGCGTCGTAATCGGTAGAACGGCCGGGCATCCAGCCGCCCGCAACCAGAACAGGCGTTTTCCAGTCCATTTTTTTTGTCGGGTCTTTGTTAACCTCGCTGTGCGCGAGCGCACCGAACGTGAGGCGCACCAATTCCGCATTCAGGTGTGTGGCGTAAATACCTATCCAGTCGCCGTCTTCGGATTTTTGATTGCCGGTCGCCTTCAGAGCTTCGTAGTAATTCCTGGCGGTTCTCCCGCCGCCGACCACGATGACGAAGTGCCGCCCTTCTTTGGTGCGGGCGGTGATAGCGTCTACGAACTGCTTTACCAGAGCGCCGTTCGGGAGTTCAGGGGCGACCATGGACCCGCCGAGGGATATGACTGTAATAGGGGACTTTTTGTCGTCAAAACCGAACATATATTCCTGTTTCTGTGGCTTAATATAGCACTAAATTATCCACTTGTTGTCCACCGGGGGTCTCGCTCGGTCCTTGTTGACTACGGGGGTGGGCTAGGGTAGTATG
>CAYHUW010000017.1:0-13972 GCA_964359685.1 uncultured Candidatus Saccharibacteria bacterium | reverse complement strand
AATAGGACCGGGGAAGGGAATTCTTACCAAAGAACTGCTCACGCTCGGAGGAGTCGTAACCGCGGTTGAGAAAGACCCTGCTATGGTTGAAATTCTGCGGCGCACGTTTGCGGAGGAGATACGAACAAAGAAATTAACGCTCATTGAAGGCGACGCCCGTGATTTCTCGCCCGATGCGGTGTACCCAACAGGGGAGTACGTAGTCGCGGCAAATATTCCGTACTACATCACGGGGGAGCTGATAAAGACCGCGCTGACATCAAAGAACCAGCCGAAAACAATCGCTCTTCTTATACAGAAAGAAGTGGCGGAACGCATTGCGCGGTCAAAAAAAGAGTCGCTTCTTTCGCTCTCGGTCAAAGTGTTCGGAAGTCCGCGGTACGTGAAAACAGTTTCACGGGGCAGTTTTAATCCGCCGCCAAACGTGGACTCGGCGGTTCTCGTTATAGAAAACATTTCAAGACAAAATCTCGCAGATATGACTGAGGAGGCTTTTTTCAAAGTACTCAAAGCGGCATTTGCGCAAAAAAGAAAAACAATCGGGAGTAATTTGAAGAAAGTATTCGGAGAGAAGGCCCTCGGCGCGCTCACGCGCGCCGGGATTTCTGAAAAAGCGCGCGCCGAGGACCTCCCGCTTTCAAAATGGCTGACCTTGGCGCACGAACTGTCGTAGCACTATTGCGCCTGCGTGCGGGTAAATTCGCTTCCGGATACGTCTGCGTTTTCAATAACCTGTTGGTTCACTCCGCCGAAATTCTGATTCATGAAAAGCCCGCCGCCGAATCCGGGGGAAGGGGCGATGTTCAACATGTTGTGCAGGTACGGCGAAGAGACGCCGTGGCGGTTGTTAGACGGAAAAAGACGCTCAAGTTCCGTGCGCGAATGACTCGGATTTGTCTGCCCCGGAGAACCCGCCGCCCTGCCGCCGCCCTCTTGAATAGTCTGCGCCGCGCGGTGCGCTCCTGACACGCTGTAGTAAACGGCGCGTCGTTCTTCACGTGAAGATCCGTTACTTTTCACGCACGATACCGTGCCGCCCAAAACAACGAAGACAGTTTGCCCGTCGGCGGGCGCGACCCATCTCGGCATCACGCGCGTTCTTGCGTTATCAAAGACGAACGCGACCCCTTCCGATGTCGGCGAACGGTAGAGCGCAAGGAGTTTCCCGTCTATGTTGGTACAGTCGCCCTGATCCGTGACCGTCCCCCGCATAATGGACCCGGCAAGCCGAGCTGCCGTAGCGGCATCGGCCCCGATCGGCAGAAAGCCGGCCGATAGAAAAAGAAGTGCTGCGAGAATGACGCGTGTCATGATTTTATTTGAGTCCGGGGAACGATGTCCCGCTGAATTTTATTTTTTTGGGGAACGAAAGTCCTGTGGGGTCGGCAAGAAGATAGTGCGGGATGCACGCCTCGCCCACATACTCCATGCAGTCAGTGGGTAATGCGTAGCTCGCCTTGCCCAAATGCCACACCGCGGGCATAATCCACATCCTGTTTTTATAGGGCTTTTGGACAACAGCGGTCAATGAGACGACATACACGCCTGCGCTCGGTCCGGTAAATCGTCCGATGTAGACTCTGCCCAGCTGACTGGGGCACGTGCACGGCAGCATGAGCGTTGATTTTGCACCGAACGGCACGGAAAGCGCCCCCGCAACGTTAATCGCGTGCGCGGAGTAGGGCACACAGAGCGCAACCAGAAACACTAGCGCAAACATGCCTCGGAAAAACTTCATACACGAACAGTATGTCATACCGTCGTTATGGTTTTTCACTTTTTGAACGCATGCGACCCGCTTCACAAAGAGAACGGGGTATACTGAAAAGCAATGGAAACCCGCAAAAGCTGGGGAACGGTTGTTGTGGCAGGCGTGTTTGCCGTTTTGGCAATCGCTGTCGCAGCAGGAACATATCTTTTTGAAGACGGAAAACACGCAGGGCTTGAGGTCGGAGGACCGAACGACGCCGACCGGGACGGCCTCACCACAGCCGAAGAACTCGCCTGGGGAACGGACCCCGCGAAAGCCGACACGGACGGAGACGGCGTGATTGATGGGGCTGAGGTACAGGCGGGGGCAAGCCCCACTATCGCCAACACATCGGTTAATCCCTTTGAGACGCGCGACGGGCAAACTCCGGGGAACATTATCGCCGCAGGTATAGCAAAAACGCAGATGTCATTGGAGACGGGGGCTTCAGACGGCGAAGTGAAGGCGGCAATATCCTCGCTTGCGAACGAAGTGGGGTTCCCGAAACTTGATGAAAATATAGCGGTCACCGATTTGCGCGTAACCGAAGGCATGTCCATGAGTCTGTACGCTCAAATCGTGTACGAAATCCTCAGAGAATCCACGACTGTCCGCGAATCGGAACTTGCGCTTTTCAGAAAAACAATCGCGGCCCAGAATTACTCCGGGACTCCCGCTTTAAAAGACGCCGCCCGAACGTATAAAGAAATTGAAGCCGCACTTATCGCCATGCAGGTGCCCCCCGCCGTCGCGGTGGAACACGCGCAGCTGGTGAATGCCGTCGGAACGCTCGCAAATATCGTCGGCGCCATGGGGTCATGGAGCGGAGATCCGTTCGCAGGCATTGCATATGTTGAAGCTTTTACCGCAAACGAACCGAGAATAGAAACGAGCATCGGGGTGTTGATTGAAAAAATTTCAAAAAATTTAAATAAATCATGATTAAAAAAATATTCTTCTCTGCCGCGTTTCTCCTTTTGTGTGTGCCGGGCAGCGCCCTTGCAACATCACTTGACGCGAGTATTGAGGGCGCAACCCCCGCCAACACGGCGCCGGGAACCTTCGGAGCGAACGCCGAAAGCGTAAGCGCCGCGGAAATCGCGGGAGAAATGGGCTGCACCAATGCGCCAAACGGCGGCGCGTTCCAGAGAGCGCTCGCACGATTCGGCGACCGCTTGGGTGATGCCGCGCTTGAAGGCATAGCGGCCGGGGTTTCCGGACAAGGAGAAATAGGACGGAGAGCAGGCGACATTATCCGCGGAGCGGGAATCGGAGATGTTCTGCGCGGAGCGGGGCAGGATTTGTCGGGATACGCGGGGAATATCGCGGGTGATTTTGTGGACGACCAGCTGAGCGGCGCGTGCGGTGATTCCTCTTTGGGTCAGCGCATCTGCGGGAGAGTCGGAAACCTGGTGGGTAATTTTGTGGAAGGTCAGGTGGAGAGAATCGGCGGCAACCTTATTAATGCGGGGCTCCAGCAGTTGGGTATTTCTCAATTGGGTGGACTTTTCGGCGGCGGAGGAATTATAGGAGGGCTTCTCGGCAGTGCGGTTCCCATTCAATATAACGACCTTCTGCAGGTGGCCCAGCAAAATCTGCGGGAAAGCACAATCGCGCAGCAAAGACTGACCACACAAACCGACCTCGTCTGCAACACAAATCCGACCGTCGCCGTGCTTGGCAAGCAAATGGCAAACAAGGCGGCGACGGTCGCTCTTAGGACTGAGGCTGAACAATTAGTGGTAGACCCGACGCAAGCGGAAAAGGATGCCGAACTTAACGCGAAAATTGCGTACATAGACAGCCTGGATGACCCGGAAGAAAAGAGGCTCGCAACTCAAATTATGACGCAACAGGGAGGAGTACAAGCCCGACCTTCGTGCGGAACCACTGTGTGGGAAAAATTGCTTAACAACGAACAATGCACCGCAAACACAAACCCCGCAATAATATCCAACAACCTTGAGAAAGCCGGAGCCGAGGGTAGGGCCGGACTCCAAAGACTCAGCACCGCAGGTGCAATACGCGATCTCGGAGTTTGCGGTCCCGACGGTCCCAATGCGGGCGCTAAAAACGACGCAACACTTTGTCCAACCACATTCAAAAGGGCAGTACCGGGAGCAGACATACAAGCCACCGGCCAGGTCGCACAGCGACAAATCCTTGAAAAAGATGCGGACGCGATAGGTGAAGCGGCGAACGAACTGGTTGCGGATTTACTTGAAGAAATATTTACCGTCGTTGAAGACGAGACGGAAAGCGGCCTCAGACGTCTTATCAGCAGACGCGTGTCCGGTTCAAGCGGACGCTCGGGAGGAAGTTACTTGGATCGCCTCTCAGGCGGAGCGCCGACCCAGGAACAAGGGCGCGGGTATCTGACATCCAATATCGCCAACTCAATCGGCACCGAAACCACATATCAGGAAGTAACGAATACGTTAATAAGAAGTCTGACTACGGCCGTCGGAACATTTGAAGACATCCACGCATGCTACGCGGATCTCGGGCGCACCCCGACGGGCGGCATCACCGCCGAAGACGCGCTCGCACGCGCCGCGAATGCTTCATCAACGGTAAACAATCTGTTGCGGCCGCAGCTTGCGGCACACCAGGAAAATCTGTTGAACTCACGGGGTGTCGTGGGGGATCTCGGCATACTTCTTGACGAAGCCCGCGCCGGCAGAACCCCCGCGCAGATAAACGAGACCGCGGACAGTTACGACGGCATGGGTTCGGTCGGACTTTTGCGGTCGGACGCCGACGTACAGTTCTTCATAGACGACAGCCGCCGCTTCCTTTCGTCACTTTCTCTTGCGCAACAGGACGCCGAGGCACAGCTGGCACAGTGCCAGGCGTACACGGCTCCGCCGCCTACTATTTAAGAATCAAATACACCCACTTGACAGGGGGGCAGAAAAAGATACTGTGTGTTGACAATTGAATTACTCAATAGTCTGGTTTGGTTTCTAAAAAATATGCCTAGATTAGAAATGTTCCAAAAAGTTCCCCTCAAAGCTCCTCGTGCCGCGCGTACCATTCAGGAGGAAGCGGAAGTGTACCCTGAGAACGCCGTGAGCAAGGCACTGAAATACGCGCTGTATTCTATTGTTGCCGTAACATACGCTTCCGGAGCTTACTTCGGGGAGCGTATGTATAACCACTTCACAGGTAAAGACCGCGTACAGGGCGGTCATGCACAGGTTGAGGAACCCGTCGGCCGAACTGATTAACCTCTATTGTTTTAGCTCCGCCGCCCACTATTTAAGAATCAAAAACGGTGCATAACTCCGAAAACGCTTCACTTCTGGGGCGTTTTTAGTGCACAGTTTTTTCCACAGAATAAAAAACACCTATTGACACCGCGATGAAAAAAAGATACTATGTATTGACAAAGTGGCTATTTAATAGTCTAACACTAAAATCGTGGCTGTAGCATTTGATCATGGGCATCCTGCAGAAAAGAAACAGAAACATCTGGTGAGTGATGCTGCTTTTGCGGTAGCAACAGTACTCGGGGTAGGAGCTGGGGGGGCGTATTTGGAAAGGACCACTAATGTTAGCGGCCAGGCCGAAGTATTTTTAACCGGTCTATTTGAACCCTTGAACCGAAGCCGTGCGGAAAATACCGGGGGGCACAGCCAGACAGTGCCCGCAGAAAGGGGTGCGCCGTACACGTTTGAACAAGCCGAACAAGGAACACAAGTGACCATCTGCCGCGATAGAAGGGGCAACCGATGGAGGGTAGAATATTATATTGACCGCAACAATCCGCAAGCTAACCCCCTCGCAAGAGCTGAGAACGAAGCCTGCGGTATCCCGGTAGACGCGCAAATATTGCTGAATAGTCTATTGGATTGAAATCGGGACAATCGGGAGATTGTGCACTGCTTTTTTGAGGATAATCGTCTCGTATTTTAGCGTACTTACTGATACAGACATGACTTATGGCTTGTGCATAATTGAGAAGGATATTTAAAATAGGCGAATCTGCCGGGTGGGTTATACAGTTGAGAAGCCTCAGCCGTTGGTTCTAGCGCACGTTGCTTCAATCCTGAAAAATTAATGTATAAAAAATCCCTCGCGCAAGAATTAGAGCCGCACAAAAGAATTCAAAGAACTTTGAATACACGTTAGCGATTCCCGGGGCAAAAAACGAGGTAGAATATATCGGTGGCTAGGCAAAAAAATATGAGCCGGCTCTTTTTTGCGTACTCAGGCGTAAAGAGAACGGTTGTTTTTTTTCTTGAAAACAACAAAACGAGATTTCTAAGATTCAGCTTTTTAGCTCTTGTCTTACTCGCATCAGCGGTACCATTTCAAGCAGACGCGGCTTCCTACACATCTAATAGCCCGGTCAACGACACCGCCCGGTGGATTGCGTGTCCCGCGGAGGTTCTGTCCAGGACGCAAGAGAACGTGTCGGCAGACAGAGAATACACGCTTCGCTGCAGGGCCGGTGATACGGAATACCAACAACTTTGGGCGCGCAGTTGTCTCACCAGCGGGGCATGTTTATTCTCAACTTCCGAAAATGGCGGGAGGACGTGGACTTTGTCTGCTTCGTTCATAGCTACCGCACCAATCGTCTACGACACTGAAACCGGCGCTCCGAAACCAAGAGCATCGGTCTCCGAAAGCGAAATATCGGACGAAGCACCTGTTGCCCGGCCTGACGCACAGAACGAAACCGCCGGCAGTCGCCAAGGACTTTTTGCACAAATATTCGGCGGGACCGCCAACTTCCTGACGGGAGTTCTGCTTGAAGCAGTAGCGATAATCATATGGTTCTTCAGTGAAATATTTGTGTGGATGCTGACGGCGATTCTGGCAATCGTCGGCGTATTTTTTGATTTTATTGTCCGGGAATTTGTTATTGAAATGGGTAAGTACATAACGGCCTCAAACGCGGACGGCGTCCGCGTGGCATGGGTTGTTGTCCGAGACCTTGCAAACATAGGTATTATTGCGGGGTTAATTGCAACCGCTATCGGCACCATTGTCGGCGTCGGAAATTACAGCGTCAGCAAAACGCTGGCGCGCCTCATACTGGCGGCACTCCTCGTGAACTTCAGTTACTTCTTCGCGGGAGCAATTATAGATTTTTCTAATTTCACGGCAAAAGCCGCATACCAGGATTTGATTTATCAGCCCGGGTGCGAAGAAAACGGTTCGTGCGGCATCGCAGGGAGAGTAGCAGAAATAATAAATATTCCGTTTATAACCGAGGTGGCGCGCCGTGATGCACAGAGCGCTACTACTATTAGAGAGAATACGGCAGGGGAACGCTCAGGGACGGTCAGAGTAAACAACCGCTCCAGAGATACTGCGGGAGCCTTTTCTCCTTCCCGGCAGGCGACGTATAACGTCCTCCTTATTGTTTTCATCGGCATTACGATTTTCGTTTTTCTCTCGGCGGTCAGTCTTTTAATCGCGCGGTTCGTTGCTCTCATATTTCTTCTTATTACTTCCCCGATAGGGATAGCGGGCGGGGCGGTGCCGCTCCTCAAGAGCTACGCGGACGAGTGGTGGAAAGCAATGTGGAGCCAGACGATGTTCGCCCCTGTGTACTTTGTATTGGCGGGTATCTCATTTAAGGTACTGGACTCGTTCCGAGGGCAGCTGAGTAGCCAGCAGACATTTGAGACAGGACAATTTGGCCTCACCCAAAGCCTTGAACAGATGATCCCGGTTGCTGCGCTCTTTACCGTGGTTGTCGGTTTTATGTGGGTCGCGCTTTCAACCGCAAAAAAAATGAGCGAGGAAACGGGGCGGTTCAAAGACCTGTACGGCGGCGTGCAGAAATACATGACGGGACCCGCGCTGGGGGGTGCCCGTATGTTTGCGGCGGGAACACTTGGTTGGGCGGCCGAGGCTACGCTTGATCGCTACAACCAGTTTATGGGGGCAGATTTAAAGGGTAAGGGTGTACGTGGTTTCCTTGCCAAAAGTGCACAAGGGCTCCTCAAAAGAAGCCCGCTCGGGCGAGCGGGTGAACTCGTCTTGAAGGGCGTGGCGTCTTCAAAGTTTGGCGGCAAGAAAGTGGAGTCATTTATTGAAGGTCGCGACCGCAAAAGGGCTCGGCAAGGGGAACTCAATACTATCAACGAAAGAGAGCACGCGATAAATGCCGTAAAAAAGGATTCAAAAGAAATGGAGAAAGCGTTTTCTGACTACGCAAACGAAACAGACGAAAAGGCGAAAGAAGAGAAATACCAAAAATACTTGGCGGCGAAAGCCAATATAGAGAAAAACTTTGCAGACTTACCGGAAGAAGCTTTTGAACAACTTAAAAAACGTGACCCCAGGGCGCTCATTAGGCTCGCCCCGTTTATGTCTAGTGCCACGCTCAAGAGACTTTCCCACGACAAAGAGATACCGAAAACTATACGAAATGCCCTGAAAGACGAGCGCATGAAAGACGTTGTCGCGTTATTACAGCAAGGAAACGGAAAGAAAATAAAAGTGGACGAAAAAGGAATGCCTATACACAACCCCAACGGTGGTTATGTATACGAAGAAACCGGCACTGCCGCTGTCAAAGGAACCAAAGCGTACGCGGATCTACAACAAAAACTTTTTAACCACTTCAAATACAGCGGAATGAAGGCGGAGGACGTCGTGGGGCTTATGCAGCACCACCACGACAGTCTTGACTTAGCTACTAGTTCACTTCTTCTGGATGGTGGTATGACAAACGGAGCAAAAATGGCAATTTTAGACTCGACAGAAATCCCCGACGCGCAGAAAGAAATAATCAAACGCGTCTGGCAAAAAGGTAATGCGGACGCTGTGGGGTACACAGATGGTTCCCCTCTGCACGGAAAGCCCGTTTTGTATCTTGACCCCAGTGACCAAAGCAGCTGGAACAGATTTGCCAATATGCCCACGACAGAAATAAACGCAGCAATCGCCTTGCAGACGCAAGATGCGTCAGGGAATGTTGTGGAAACAGATTTCGCAAAAGCGGTCAAAACGATGGTTAAATTCAACCTCGGGAAACAAGGACACGAGTTCGCCGCGCAAACCCACGAAGACCTTCTTCTTTCGCCAGTTTTTGCCGCTTCTGCCACTGTGGACTCTATACTTGACCTTGAGGGGAAAAAAGATCCTCCTTACATCAATACATTTGTTGATAACTTTGTCGCATTAGCACAAAGTGATTACATAAAGGATAACCCCGAAGCTCTGGCGAGATACGCGGGTATCCTGAATCATATGACCAATACGTCAAAAGGAAAAAATGACTACGAAGCTCGTCTGACAGCATCCTGCATAAGAGCGGGGATTGACGTTGATACACTGAAGATTAGACTCGGTCAGAAAAAACCCACGCCCGCCTGAGTCGTATCCTGACAATGTCTGTAAGGCCATGGTATCTCTGCAATAACAAATAATGAAACAATACTCGTACACTGAAATAGCAAGCGCGCAGCAGCAACTGGGGCGCCCGGTAAATGATTTCCTTGGTTCGGACGCGATAGCCGCCATAATTGAAGGCATAAGAACAAAACTTGGCTTGGACTCCAGACAAAACAGTCTTGTTGTCGACGTTATAACCGCTACTCTTGTCAAATTGGAGCCGGAAAGTGCGTTGGAAACGAACATACATCAAATAATCCCCGAACTCTCAAACGAGAAAACTGCCGAACTGGTAGCCGATATTCGTGACAGGATTTTCAAAGAAGCAAAAAGGCGCGAGGAGCACAACGTCACTGAACCAAGATATGACTGGGACGAGCGCGAACACGGCCCCCGACCAACCCCTGAACTGATTGAGAAGCGCAGAGTTTCCGAGCGGTGGCCAGAACACTATATGTCGGACGAAGCGCTGCAAAAATTGGCGAAAGAAAAAATCATACTTCTAGAGGAACGCGAGGACCGTGAAGATGCGGAATACGCCGCAGCCCAAAAAGCGCGCGGGCTCCCGACTCCCGAAGAGGCTCTTGCGGCAGACGAGGCTGCGGCTGCCTCCGAAGGTGAGTCTCTCTCCGTTGAGGCGGCTCCCGCTCCTGCGACTACCGTACCCGCAACACCTACCACCATGCTGGCGACCCCGGAATTAACGACCCCCGCCTTAAACACTCAACCAAAACCGCTTCCCATTGCAACGCAAAAACTTGCCGCACCAACCATACAGCAGACGGGGCAGGCGCAGATTGAAACGGGACTCGGGCGCTCCGGTATATCTTCTGTGCCGGTCCCCGACCCCTCTGCCGCTAATACCCGGACCGCCGAAAAGCCATCCGAAAAAATGACCCCGCTTCAAAAAACAGACCTGTACCGCGAACCGCTGGACTAACGCAAGTCACATTACACCTACCGTGCCGACATCGCGCTACTCCCCTGAAGAAATCCAAGAAGCAAAAGCGAAACTGCCGGAGTCGGTGCGTGCTTTCCTGGGGTCGCCGGACTTTGAAAAAGCAATTCTCAATATCGGGAGCGCCGGCAAATTAAACTTGTGGGGGATTGCGGAATTGACCGACGCGGTAACGGCGGTTATCTGCGGGCTGGAACCTGAGTCAACGTTCCGCGAGTCCGTAGAACAGAGGCTCGCGGCGCTTTCGCAGTCGCAGAAAGACCTGTTGGTTTCGGAAGTAGACAGTCATATTTTCAGAGAAATAAAAAACCGATTACAAAGACACACAACACCGAAGCAAGACTAAAGAACGAGCATGTGGTTTTTGTGGTTTACAATTAAAGAATGCAATTCCAGGTCCCTCAATTCATAGAGGTTGAAGATAAGATATTCGGTCCATTGACTGCGACGCAGTTTATTTACCTGGTCGGAGGCGGCGGGTTTGCCGCGGCAATGTGGCTTCTGTTGCCTTTGTGGGCGGCAATTCTCATCGGTGCGCCCGTCGCGGCGCTTGGAGCAGCCCTCGCGTTCTACAGAATAAATGACCGGCCGCTGCTGGAGGTTCTTGAGGCGGCGTTTAACTACTTCATGAAGTCGCGTTTGTACATCTGGGAACATAAAAACGCAGTGGCCCCCGCGGAACAGGCATCGGAGAGAGAGAATGATCCTGCGAAATTTGCTCCCGCAGCTACAGGGAACCGCATCAAAGATCTCGCCTGGAGTCTGGACGTGCAGGAGAAAGTAGGGGATAGGGAGCGGGGGTTAGGGGATAGGGGTTAGAGAAAAGAGAGCCCTGCATAGATATACATGCCTGAAGAGAAACAAGTAATTTCTTCACATAAACAGTTAGTGGTCTGGCAAAAAGGGATGAGCTTGGTGGACGTTATATACCAAGTGTCTAAAAATTTCCCCGCCAACGAACAATTCGGGCTCACAGCTCAAATGCGACGTTGCGCTGTTTCTATACCCTCAAACATTGCCGAAGGGAGAGTGCGGACAACAACAAAAGATTACGTTCATTTTTTGCACATCGCGTTAGGTTCTACGGTGGAACTTGATACGCAACTGGAAATAGCCCTGCGACAGGGGTTCATAGAAAAGGTGGCTTATAATGAAACGGCATCGCTGATTACTGAGGTGGGGAAGATGTTGTCAGCGAGTATTTCTTCGTTAAACACAAAACGCTAATGCCCCCGCTATTTCCTTAACCCCCCCTAAACCCTTTTCCCTAACCCTTACACCCTATCTCTATGCCTCCTCCGAACCAAAAGAAGAAAAGTGCTGCGGCGCAGCAATTCGTACCCGTCAAAGAAGTGCGGGGCGGCGTCATGATAATGAAAGACGGAACCCTGGTGGGGACTCTTTTGGCGTCATCCGTCAACTTCGCGCTGAAATCGACCGACGAGCAAACCGCCATCACTGGGCAGTTTCAAAACTTTCTGAACTCGCTGGATTTCAGCGTGCAGATTTTCGTTCAGTCGCGAAAGCTGGATATCCGACCATATGTCGCCCTCTTGGAGGAACGCCTCAAGGCGCAGACGGAAGAGCTCATGAAAATCCAGGTCCGTGAACACATAGAATTCATCAAGACGTTCGTGGAGCAGGCGACAATCATGTCAAAGAGGTTTTTTGTTCTGGTATCGTACGCCCCGCCCGTCATCAATCTGGAAAAAGAATTACGAAGCAAGGTTTTCGGCGGTGAGCCGGCGGGGGCTGTGAAAAAAGAAGGATTTGAAGAACACCGAACGCAACTTGAACAACGGATGTCTGTCGTCATGAGCGGTCTTGGCGGTGCGGGAGTGCGAACCGTTCAGCTGGGGACCGAAGAGGTTATTGAGCTTCTCTACAAAGAATTCAACCCGGGAGAGTTGGAAAAACCTATTGTGCTCCAGCAGACACAGCAGCAGGCGCAAAAATAACTATGGATTTATTTGATTTCATACAGGGAAAGAAAGCCGAAGAGAAACCGAAACTGACGCCGTTTTTGCCGCGCGACATATATGAGTCGGCAAAGCTTGATTTCGCCGACATCATCGCCCCGTCTGCTCTGCAGATTACCCCGCGCGAAATGAACCTCGGCGATAAACTCGTCCGCACGTTCTACGTTATTTCATACCCGCGCTACCTCGCCGGAAGTTGGTTCTCACCAATCATCAACCTGGACAAGGTGTTTGACGTGTCTATCTTTATCCACCCGATAGACACCGCGGACATACTGAGAAAATTCCAAAAACGCGTCGCTGAAGTTGAAAGTCAGATTATGAGTCGCCAGGAAAAGGGACTGGTGCGCGACCCTGTGTTGGACACGGCGTACCAGGACATTGAAGGGCTTCGCGATCAACTGCAACAGGCTCAGGAGAGGATTTTTGATGTCGGTCTGTACATATCCATCTACGGTGACAACCCGGAGGACCTGAACAAAACCGAGTCTGAGGTACGCTCCATGCTTGATTCAAAACTGGTGTACGTAAAACCCGCGCTATTCCAGCAGGAACAGGGATTTATGAGCGTGGCCCCCCTCGGGAGAGACGTGCTCTCGGTAAATTCAAAAATGAATTCCTCGCCTCTTTCGTCCGTATTCCCGTTTATTTCCTTTGACTTGACGAGCGACCGGGGCATTCTGTACGGCATCAACAGACACAACTCTTCACTTATTCTGTTTGATCGCTTTTCTCTTGAGAACTACAACTCGGTGGTATTCGCAAAATCAGGTTCCGGAAAATCGTATGCTACGAAACTGGAAATACTGCGAACACTCATGTTTGATACCGAAGTCATCGTCATAGATCCCGAAAGCGAATATGAGTACCTCGCGAATGCCGTCGGCGGACGATTCTTCAACATCTCTCTTTCTTCCGAAAACCACATCAACCCGTTTGACTTGCCGACGCCGCGCGAGGACGAGTCGCCTGCGGACGTACTACGCTCAAACATCATTAACCTCGTGGGCCTCTTCCGCATTATGCTCGGCAGTCTGACGCCCGAGGAAGACGCCATTGTGGACCGCGCGATAACCGAAACGTACGCCCTGAAGGACATCACCGGAGAAACGGACTTCAAAAACATGGAGCCGCCGCTTCTCTCGGACTTTGAGCTCGTGCTTGCAGGCATGGAAGGATCTGAATCTCTGGTGCAGCGTCTGACGAAGTACACGAAGGGCACCTGGGCGGGCTTCATCAACCGGCCGACAAACGTAGACATCAATAAAAAATTCGTCGCGTTTTCCGTGCGGAACATGGAAGATGAGCTCAAGCCGGTCGCCATGTACATCGTGACGCACTTTATCTGGAACGCGGTCAGAAAAGAGCTTAAAAAGCGTCTCCTGGTTATAGACGAGGCGTGGTGGATGATGAAATCCGAGGATACGGCGTCATTCCTTTATTCAATGGCAAAACGGGGTCGTAAGTACTACTTGGGACTCGCGACCATAACGCAGGACGTGGAGGACTTCCTCAAAAGCCCTTACGGCGGGCCCATGCTCACGAACTCTTCCATTCAGATACTTTTAAAGCAATCGCCGACGTCAATTGACGCGGTGCAAAAGACTTTCAACCTGACCGACGAGGAAAAATATCTTTTGTTGGAATCAAACGTCGGGGAAGGAATTTTCTTCGCGGGGCTGAAACACGTCTCAATCAATATCGTCGCCTCGTACACCGAAGACCAGATTATTACCTCCGACCCGTCACAACTTCTCGCAATCGCCAAAGAACGCGCGAACCGGGAGACTCCTGGATAATGCGCCAGCCCGCTCCGCGAGGGCTATATACTGAAGCCAGGATGCGTATGGCGAGATTTTTTGTGTTAGTTGTGTTTCTCTCCCCCATAACGGTCTTCGGCGCGGTAGTGCCGACGCCGTCAATCAC
>CAYHUW010000016.1:5354-14768 GCA_964359685.1 uncultured Candidatus Saccharibacteria bacterium | reverse complement strand
CGGATGAATCATGTGGAGATTAAAAATAAAATCTAAAAGTCCTTGTCCCCACCCGAGAAAAACGAGTACGGACCATAAAAGATGCATGAGGCCGAGAAACGCGCCGAACGCGAGACCTGCTTTATGCGGTGCAAAGTGCATATGTTTATTATTAGAAAAAGCCGATAATCTACGTACAGCGTATCACCGACAGCACCCGATCTTTCCGATGTCCACCCTTCCCCTCAGACCCCAAGCGGCGGCTCAGCATCAAGCGGATTATGACCGTTTTTAACCCTAAATCGACCGGTCAGGAGCACCACCCCGACCAAGAAAAGAGGTAAAGAGAAAAGCTGCCAAATGGTCGGCGCCTGGGAAAGCATTAGCCAGGCAAAAACAAGGGTCAGAAACGGCGCCATACTCTGAAGAAGTATCGCCTTCGTGACCGATATGCGGTGGATACCCTCAATCCAGAAAAGCTTGGAAAGTCCGAAGATCAAAATACCGTTTATCAAGAGGTACGGCAGGGTCGGCACCAGACCGGAAATATCTACAGATTCCTTCAGTACAATCGCGAGTCCGAGGAGCGCGAAGCCCGAGAACAGGCTCCGCAAAAACATGATAGTTTCCGAGGAAGCGATTTCTCTGCATTTTTGGGTAAACATATTCCCGAACGGCGCGAGTAGCGCGGCGGCAAGTATCAGAAAATCCCCCGCGGCAAATCCCGTAAAATTCTTTCCTAAAACGACAAGCGCGCCGATAAGCATGAAGAAGGCGCCGATTTTATGTTCAATAGGAAATGCTTCCTTTCGCAAAATATTAAACAGCAGATACGTTGTAAACACCTCAAACATCACCAGAATCGCGGCGTTCCCCGGCGTCGTATATTTAAGCCCCAGATAGTAGAGTCCGTAAAACCAAACACCGATAAAAAATGCGATCAGAACCCCATACTTCCACACGAGTGCATTTTTCAAATCACGCCATGTCCCTTTCACGAGCATGACGCACGCGAAAAATACCGTCGCAAAAATGGTCGTCCACGCGAGAGCGGTGACCGGCGCCAAATTTCCGAACGAAAGAACAGTGATAACGGGGAACAGCGACCACAGTACGGCCTCGGATAAGATAAACAGCTCCCCTTTCCGCTCTTCGGTCATCGCGGAAAGTGTAGCATTGATGCATCCGCGGATGACGCGGTCAGAACAGGAAGAACGCGAGCACGCCCGCGCCGAGCCAACCTGCGGTAGAGATTACGCCGCTCGCGAACAGTTCAATTTTCTGCCCCATGCGTAACTCCGAAAATGGATGCGCTGTCGCGGCGTGCTGCAGACGACCTATGAGAATTCCGTTTGCTACCAATACTCCGACAAAGAGCATTTTCAGGAGAAACACCGGGTTTGTGAGCAATATGTCCCGGAGCGGGTACAGTAACAACACTCCCGTGCCGATAAGAAGAAGCAAGCCGAGCCATACGAACGAGTGGTACCTTCCCAACATATCCTTATCAAGGATTTTTTTCTTGCCCGACACCCAGTCAAACGCCTCTTTGTCGGCAAGTGCGGTAACACCTATGACAAAGCCGAACGACAGGATATGGAACGGAAGCATGTGTTTAATTCACCAGCGTTCCGATTTTAAAGGATGCAAGCTCGTTTGCGGGTCTCCGCTCCCCCGAATGCTGATCAATAAACGCGGAACTGCCGTCAACACCGCAGAGCGAAAGAACCGCAGAAGCACCGCCCGGATGCCTGCTGATGAATCCCGTCACGTCGTACACAGAGCCGCTGACGACGGTATAACAGCTTGATGTGCTGTTGTGGGCGGACACCTCAGCCATTGTGTATGTTTTTGCCGAAGTCGCCGGAGCAGAAGCCGCTGCTTGAGCGACTACCGTAGACTGACCCGAAGAAGCGGGCGTAGAAGAAGTGCGCGAGGAACGGGAATCATCGTCAGAATCCTCATCTTCATCTTCGTCTTCGTCTTCGTTCTCGTCCTCATCTTCCCACTCGTCATCATCGCTCTTTGACCCCGAAATTGATACCTGCCCCCGATTTGAGTCATCGTCCGAATCATCCTTCAAATCCAAGGAATCGTCCGATATTTCTTGTACTTGCGAGTCCGACAGGGACTGACGGTCATCCTCCCCCGGGGAATGGAAAAGCTCCTCCTGAGCGACGGCGACCCCCACGTTCGCAATAGATGCCAATAAAACGCCGATAACACCGAAAAGAATTTTGTTTGTCATACGTCTAGAGACGAACCGACAATACCGCTCTTACAGCCAGGGTACGCGGGGTTCAGCCGAAGGTAAACGCGAACGCCTGGAGACCCGCCTCAGGGACAATGAACTCAACGGTGTGAGATTCGCGCGCATCTCCTTCTATAATTTTATAGAGCTGGTTTTTCTCCACTGTCACATAGCTTTTGCCGTTTTTATAGTGCACATCCGCACCTTTTTTTGACTCGGGAACGGAAGTTCCGTCTACCCGGACTTCCACTTCAACGGGAGTATCCGCACCGGCGACCAGATACATGCTCTTTGCCGTATATAAAAACAGAATACGGCTGTCGGAAACGGATTCGGCGTATTCCCGCGTAATCTTCCATTTGCCCGGGAGGTACAGAATATTCGGCTTCGCGGATACGGGAGCTGGGAACGTAAACGTTGTTTCTATACCCGGAAGCCCGCTCCCGAAGTTAGTGTTACGCCATGCGCCGAAGTACGTCTCCGGACTTCCCGAGGCGTTGTCCGGCTCGGGGATTTTTGAGGCCGCGAGATCGCCGTTTATTTCTTTGTCTTCCCCCAGTACTTCGGCGCGCTCCGAGAGAAGTTCCTGAATCTTTTTTTCGGTCGTTTCATACGCCCCTTCGCCGATGTGGTCGTACACAATATTTCCGTAAATATCAATAAGGTATTTTCTGGGCCAGTACTGATTGCCGTACGCGCCCCACGTGCCGTAGTCATTATCCAGGACAACGGGATGCCTGATGCCGAATTTCCGCATCGCCTCGCGTACGTTTTCTATATTTTTTTCAAACGCGAATTCGGGCGTGTGAATACCCACAATTTCAAGCCCCCGGTCTTTGTACTTTTCGTACCAGGCGTTCAAATACGGAAATGTGCGCTGGCAGTTAATACAGCTATACGTCATGAAGTCCACGAGAATAACTTTCTTGCCGACCAATTCCCCTATCGTAATCGGAGTCGCCTGTCCTGAGCTTGTCGAAGGGGTGTTTACAAACCCCGACGGTTTGGTGATTTCGTTATACGGCTTGCCGTCCTGCTTCGGTCTAACCGCATCCGCTCCGGACGTTGTGTCTGCATCCGACGCGCCAAAGACCGGCGGCATGCCGGCCTCGGTCGGCGCGGGCGACGAAAAAAGAACGCCTAAGCCCGCGCCGACCAGGATAAATAAAATTCCCGCGATAACGTAAATCGGCTGCATGTTATTGCTCTATTTTTTGAAGCAGTATCTGCTCCACTTTTGTAATATCAAAAACTCCGCTCTCCAGAATCGCGAGTTCAATCTTTTTTTCAAAACCCGTTGCAATCATAATGCCGAGGAAAATAAACAAAACTCCCAAGCCGCGCTTAAACCAGCTCTTCGGGTCGGCAAAACCGCTCAAGCGCTCCGCTAACTTCTCACCTAAAAGCGCGAGCATAAGGAGAACGAGCGAAAGACCGAGCGTATACGACAGGAGGTAGAGCGTGCCGAGCGCAAAAGAGGCGGGCAAAACGGAAGCCAATATCACGAAATATGTCGGGGAACAGGTAGAAAACACAGGGCCGAGTGCGGCACCGACCAAAACATCCCCCCAGAAACTCTGCTTTTTTATACCTTTGCCGAGAAGTTTATTTGAGCCGACAGATAACTTTGAAAGACCGGGGATACTGTCCCAGAGAGACGGAAAGAGAAGCGTGAGTCCGAAGAGTATAAGGACGCCGCCCGACAGATACATCCAAAATTCGGGCGGAATCATAATGAAAGCGGTGGAAGCCTTCAGAAGATACGTGAAAAGAATTATGGAAAACGCCAATGACCCGACGACAATATACGGCGTCCACCTGCTTCTTCCCGTGGCGGAAGCGCCCACAATGACAGGCAAGACGGGCAGCACGCAGGGCGCAAGCACAGTCAACACCCCCGCAACGAATGAAATGATTAAAAGTGTCATTCTTATTTAATGTTTGAAAGAAGAGACGACAGCGTCGGCGAACCGGACCATTTTGCTATCAGGTTTCCGTTAGCATCCACCTGCACCAATGTATGTTGATAGGTAACGCCGTATTTTGCCTTTAATTCCTTAAAAGAGTCGTAATCAACATCAAGAATAGTAACGCCCGCCGGAATTGCATTTACATTTCTCCGTATGTCCGCATCAAGCGTGCGGCACGTAGGGCACCACGACGCGCGGAAGAAAAGAACCACATCGCCTTCATGTGCCTTTGCCAATTTTTCAGGAGCATATGTTTCGTATGAACCTTTATTCATCATTGCGGTTTCGTCTTTCTTTTCCGTCATCGCGCCTTCATCTTCCACCATCCCCCCGCTTGTTTCTTGCGCTTGCCCCATAGCATCCGCTTCGGACTGCTTCGGGGTGATAACGTCTTCTTGTTTCTCCATCACTGCTGTTTCACTGTTTCTGGAAAGGAAGAAAACCCCACCGCCGAGAACTACGATAATCGCAACGACAGTAAATATGTTGGTTGTGTTCATAGCATTTTAGTTCTTAACGAAGTTAAGTGTATCGGGACATGAAACAAATGTAAAGTTACCTTTACATTCAAAAGGTGGATAACTAGCCGCGAGAATCAAAGAAAATGCGCGCGCCCACCTTTGCAATAACCATTGCCGCGAGCGCGCCTGCTATCCACGGGTCAATAGCGTGCGAAAGACCCTCGACCAGAAGTGCAATCGTAAGAACCGCAATCCCTGCAAGGTACGCCACGCGCCCTGCGTTCATACGAAGCATTGCCTCGCGTTCATCGCTCGCTGACTCATACATCACAAAACCTGCCCAGCCCAAAAGGAGGACGCACGCCAACACCAAAGCCGCCATCCCCGCCATCGGCGGCATCCAATACATAAAGGGATCAGTCAAAAGAAGCAGCAACACTGCGACCAATAATGCGACAGCGATGTGCGGGAGATTACTTTTCATACGTAATTTTAAATATTTCCTCCACGGGAGTTTTGAATACTTTACCTATCTTTACAGCCAAAAGCACCGAGGGCGTGTAATTGCCCTTCTCTATCGCGATAATCGTCTGCCGGCTGACCCCTACCTTCTCCGCCAACTCCTCCTGAGTCAGTCCGGCTTTCGTCCGCAAATGGTGCACACAATTTGATACGCATTCGTCCATCGGTGTCTAATTACCGCATGCACAGGTGCATGTCGGATCTTTTGTTTTTTCACTGTGTCCGCACTCGGGGCAAATGGCAGGCCACATGCTTACGATTTCCGGACATTCGCAATCGCACTTTCCTGTTTCTTTTTCGTGCTTATGCTCGCACACCGCGCATTCCGTATCCTGATACATACCCGTTATTTACAGCCGCATTCGCACGTGCCGTCGGCGTTTTTATGCTGGTGATTGCACATCGTGCAGGTTTTATTCGCGCTTATCGGTCCGCATCCGCATTCACATGAACCGTTTTCGTTCTTGTGTTCATGTGTACATACCTCGCATACTCCCGTCATATATTTGTCTAATTTAGTACTGTTAAGTTTACTTAACATATACTACACCTCCTGTGCCGGTACACAAGAACATATCCCCGCCCCGCGATATCGCGGACTTCATTCGCGGTTGAAAAAAGCCAGTTTTTCAGCTATCCTTCGGCAGATTGTCCGCCTCGGCGAAGCTTGCCTCAGCGAGACGGGCGGGTTCTGACCGAAATGTTTTGGGTATATGTTTTAAAGTCAGACGTTTTTGAGAAATCGTATGTCGGACATACGGCTAACTTAGAGCGACGACTGCAACAACATAACTCAGGTCTTCATGCATATACAAAAAGGTACAAACCCTGGAAAATCGTATATACGGAAGAGTTTGAAACAAAAGAAGGTGCCGTCAAAAGAGAGCGTCATTTAAAGACCGCTCCGGGTAGAAGATTTCTCAAAAACGTGGTATTTAATTAGTCTATTGCGGGTTCGTCTAATGGTAGGACACTTGCCTCTGGAGCAAGGTATTGGGGTTCGAGTCCCTGACCCGCAGCTAGTGAAATCTGAATAGCTTTTGCTATTTCAGATTTCGTCTATCATGCGGGTAGGAAGCGAAGCTTCCGTCAGGACTCGAAAGGCGCAGGTATATTTTTGTTTGCCGAAGGCAAGGCAAAAATACCGAGCCGGGGTCGCGAGAAATTTCCGTCAGGAAATTTACTTGTGACCGAGTCCCCTGACTCCTTAAAAGATCTATAAAAGCATGAACAAGATACTTAAGACCGTGCAAGCAAATTTTTTACCAATCGGCTTTTCCCTTACTTGCGTCCTACTTCTCCTATATATTTTTTCATCTGAATTTAGGACTTTTCTTGAAGAGAGGAACTTGGATCCAAATTTTATTATTAGCTTTACTACACTTATTGCTCTTTTTTTAACCCTTATACAAGGAGTGAAAGACAAACGTTATTCTTACAACATTAGATTGGATGATTCAATAGAGGACAAAGGCGCTAAAATCATAGGCAAACTACTTGTAATCCGAAATAAAAGTCAGAAGCTCATACTGACTGCACAGACGTGTATTGCCGTAAAGAATAGTGGCGCGATATTTAAAGACCTAAATAATTCGTTTTCAAAAGAAGACGTCGAAAACGGAATGGAGTTAGTGGTTGCTTACATTGACTTATATTTCCCGGAAATGAACACTCGGTGGAATACGCTATTAGAGAAACTAAGTGGGATTGCAAATATCGTAAACCCAATTCTTCTAACTTACCAGGAAAATCTTCCACTAATTCTTGAACACCGAGAAAACTTCAGGAATATCATCTTGGACAACGCTCCAGCATCACTCAAAGTAGCTAAAGTTATGGATGCGGAGATTGATGACATAACAAAAAAAATGAGAGACGAAATAGTAGAGAAGATGAACGGGATGAAAAAGAAAATAAAAGACTCTATTTAAAAAATCCGAGATGTACTTCCTCTACCTCCTCCAATGCGCCGATGGCACACTCTACACCGGCATCACAACCGACGTGAAGCGTCGTCTGCAAGAGCACAAAGCAGGAATCGGCAGCCGCTACACGCGTTCACGCAAAGCGAAGCGGCTTTTGTATACGGAAAAACATAAAAACAGAAGCGCGGCATCCAAACGCGAAGCGGAAGTCAAGCGCATGCCGCGCAAGAAGAAGCTTCTGCTTTCCAAGCAGTAAGTGAGCTCTGCTTTGTAATCACGGGGGCGTTTATACGGCCTTACGGTGTAACAGCGTGCGCTTTTTTAGGTAACGCCGATACAAAACCACACGTCAAAACCCGTAGGGTAATGTTCCAAAGCGTGGTAAGACTACACCTATATGAAACTCTCTCATTGCAAAATTCAACCGGAAAATAACCGCACCGCTTTAACGAGCGTTATTACGTGAAAAATACCGTGCACGATACAGGCGAGCCTTACTCAGACAGAGAGCTGCAGGGTATCAAGGAACTTGAGAAAGCTCAGGCAACGATTCTCCAGACACTCCAAGAACACAAAAGGGACTCAAAGAAAATTTTACAAAAGACGGCAATTGACGAAGCCGTTCTTGAGAGCATCGGAGACGGACTGGTGGTCATGGATAAGTCGGGTATCATCACGTACGTAAATCCGGCTTTGGAGCGAATGGTCGGATGGACAGCGGACGAAATCGTCGGAAATTCCATTGTTGATACTCTTATATTGCAGAATGAAAAGGGTGAGCAGGTTTCGTACAACGAAGAAGTTTTGTCAAAAGTGCTGGCCGGCGGGATTGTGGTGGCGGATTTAACGAACCCGTTTTATCACGTCCGCAAAGATAAGAGCCGGTTTCCGATAAGTACTACGGTAAGCCCCATTCTCCTTGAGGATGGCATTATCGGTGCAGTGATGACATTCAGAGATATCACAAAGGAAAAAGAAATAGATAAAACAAAGACGGAATTTGTATCCTTGGCCTCACACCAGTTGCGCACCCCTCTCTCCACCATCAATTGGTACACCGAAATGCTTCTTGCGGGAGATGTGGGCGTACTCACCGAAGACCAAGAAAGGTACCTAAAGGAAATATATAGAGGAAGCCAGAGAATGGTTTCCCTCGTAAATGCGCTCCTCAGCGTTTCCCGTATGGATTTGGGTACCTTTGTACTTGAACCGGAACCGACTGATTTCATCCGCCTCATTAAAAACGTTATACAAGAACAGCAGTTTCATATTGAACGAAAGAAAATAAAGATTGCAACTACGTTTCCGGACACTCTTCCTCTCATTCACGCCGATTCAAAGCTCTTGAGCATGGTTGTGCAAAATATTCTATCCAACGCGGTGAAATACACTCCGGACAATGGCGACATCGCTCTTTTACTGGCACTTGCTCCCGACAAGAAAAAAATTCTCCTCACCATTACTGACACGGGATACGGCATCCCCAAGAACCAACAGGAGCAAATTTTCACCAAACTTTTCAGAGCAGACAACGTACGGGAAAAAGAGACGGAAGGCACCGGTCTCGGGCTGTATATCGCAAAAACCATTATTGATCACTCAGAAGGAAAGCTTTGGTTTACCTCGGAAGAAAACGGGGGAACAACGTTCTTTCTGGAATTACAAACAACTGAAGCGGAGGGTAACGTTTCTACTCTATGAAGAACGAAACAAAACACGCAGGTATGGTACTGGTCGTTGAAGACGAGCGTCCGTTACTTGCGGTCATCCGGGAGAAACTGGAAAAGGAAGGAATAAAAGTTATAACATCCCGAAGCGTCAATCAGGCATTTAGCGCAGATATTGAGGACAACGCCACAAAAGGTATAACCATGAGCAGTATAGAACTGGCACTTAGTCACTTGGAAGATTTGGGAAAGATTGATGCCGTCTGGCTTGATCACAACTTACTGGGCAGCGAAAACGGCCTTGATTTTGTGGTGAAACTGAAGGCGAACGGCGGACATTGGGAACATATTCCTATCTTTGTGGTCTCAAACACCGCAGATCCTGAATTAGTTAAGAAGTATGCCGAACAGAAAGTGCATAACTACTACGTCAAAGCCGAACACACATTGGAACGAATCGTGGACGACATAAAAAAAACGATAGCCGTAATTAGAAAATAAGATGAACGCAGAGCCGGAAAAAACCAAAGTTTTAATCGTGGAGGACGAGGCTTCGCTGCGTAATGCACTACACGACAAGTTCGCTCGCGAAGGTTTTACGGTATTTACTGCTAAAGACGGCGAGGTCGGACTCAGTTT
>CAYHUW010000016.1:0-5344 GCA_964359685.1 uncultured Candidatus Saccharibacteria bacterium | reverse complement strand
ATTACAAGAGAAACCCGACGCTATCCTTTTGGACATGATGATGCCGAAAGTGGACGGGATTACCATGCTCCATCAACTCAGACAAAAAGACGAATGGAGCAGGCACGTCCCGGTAATCCTCCTTACGAACGTAAGCAGTGCCGACAAAAGAATGCTGAAAGAGATGCACGAAGACGGCTTGGCGCACTATCTGGTGAAATCCGACTGGTCAATCAATAAGCTAGTGGAGAAAGTGAGGGAAACCGTCGCCGCAGACAGAGACATATCTCAGAAGGCATGAGGCCCTACTCTTAGGGTGACCGCAGTACCCGTGTAACGGCTTATCTCCGAATCGGCTTATGCATCTGTTTCAGTTTTGCAACTCCTCTGTGCAACTGTACTGCCAACGTGTTTTTTGACTGCCCGGTAATAAGGGACATTTCTCCCAGAGTCATGTCCTGCACGTAACGCATTTTCATTACCTTCTGGTACGAAACCGGAAGACGCGTAATCATTGCAACGGCCGATTCCCCGTCAAGCGCATCAATCAAGCGTTCGGAAGCCCCGTCGGCCGGCTCAAAACCTTTTTCAACAAGCGCATCAAGCGAGGCGACTTTACGTTTCCGGTACTCGTCTACAATAAGATTATTCAAAACGTGATACAGGAAAGCCTTCATGGTGTCTATCTTTCCGCCTTTCACCAAATACTTCCATGTTTTCATGAACGTATCCTGAACTAAATCTTCTCCGAGAGCACGATCACGAAGTTTGAAGAGGGCGTACAAATTGAGACCCGCCTGAAAACTACTGTGGGCGGTACTTAGCGCAACGTGCTGCTCTTTGGTCTGCTTCGGAGTCATCATATGTACAGCCGCGGCGAAAGAGCTTCTATTACAGAACCGTTACACACGTGTGCGAAAGATGGAAATGCACGGCTTAAAATATGATTTTTGTACACAACCGAGCGGTTCCCCGCTTACAGGGATGTTACCGAAACTCGCACACCGAGGAGAAAGCACCTGTAGAGTCACTCTAGCACGGAACGCTCTTTAAAAATCCTGTAACAATACTGCGCTTCACACGACACATACACTATGGGATTCATCATATGGATTATTTTCGGAGCGCTGGTCGGTTGGGTCGCCTCCATGATTATGAAGACAAACGGGGAGCAGGGTACGCTCATGGACATCATCGTCGGTATCGCGGGTGCCGTAATCGGAGGCTGGATTATGAGCACGCTCGGTGGCACGGGAATAGGCGGATTTAACCTCTACAGTTTCGGGGTTGCGGTTTTGGGCTCATGCATTCTCATTGCCGTGGTGCGCGCGCTCAGACGATAAGAAACGGAATTACAGAAGACTGTAATATCTCAGCGCACGCTACGACCTCTATAGCAAAGGATTACTCAGAGGTCGACTCTGTAGCCCACGCCTTAACTTCTCATTACACATACTAAATAATATCTATGAATAAAACATTTACGATACAGAGCACAAAACATAACGCATTTCTCTACGGAATGCTCGCAGCGGCAATAGTTGTAGCGGCATTCTTCGGAGTATTGTTTGCACTTCCCGCTTCAGCAAGCGCGGCAATGCTGACGCAAACACTTGATCTTGGCGATTCAAACAGCGACGTTACATCGTTGCAGTCCTATCTCGCAACAAACGCGACCATCTACCCGTCAGGATTGGTTACCGGCTACTTCGGACCGCTGACACAGGCGGGAGTACAGCGTTTCCAGACCGCGCAGGGAATCGTCACCTCAGGTACTCCTGAGTCAACAGGATACGGACGCGTCGGCCCGACAACCTTGGCCAGAATAAACTCACTTATGGGCGGGAGTCCCGGCAGTAACGTTTCCTGGGATACCGTTCCGGTTCTTTCTCCTCACACAATTCAGGTAACCAATACAACGGCAACGTTTATATGGAATACCAACGAGTTGACCCGCGGAGAAGTCTACTGGAGCACTTCCCCGCTTCGCGCGGACGAAGCAACAGGCCCGAGACAGCAGCCGTACGTCAGCGGAACGCTTGCACTTGATGCGGGCGGTTCACAGACTAACCATACGGTAATGGTCTCTAACCTGCAGGCAAACACGCTCTACTACTACCTCGTCCGGGGTATTGACGGTGTCGGGAACACGACCATGACGTGGCCCTCAACATTCCGTACTAATAACTAGTCGGAACAAGAAAATAAAAAAACACCCCGTATTGGGGTGTTTTTTTATTTAATTGCTGATTGCCGGAGCTTTGCCAATATAGGTTTTGTCGGTCAGTTGTTTCAAAAGAAAGTCCGCAAAGTCCGCACGCGAAAGCCGGAACCATGTAACGCCGTTTCCGAAGTAGCCGACTGTGACTTTCCCCCGTTTCGGTCTGTTTGTCAGAAGCGGTACGCGCACAATGGTCCAATCCAGACCGCTCTCGCGGATTTCCTGCCCCAAGTTTTTCATGTCGGTGTAGCCCGCGTGTATCAAAAATCCCACGCCTACAATCAGACACCAATAGATAAAATTGAACCGGTCGTTCGCATCGGGAATGGAGGGCGTACCCAAAGCAATCAGCCTTTTCACGCCGTGTTTTTTCATTGACGAAATAATGTGCGCGTAGGCGGGCGCAAAAATAAGTTTGTCCTGGCGACCCAAAGGACCGATGACGGACACAACCGCATCCGCACCCTTTATCGCTTCTTCTATTTTTCCGCCGTTCCCCAAATCTCCGACGACGACTGAAACTTTCGGGTGCTCAATACGCAACTTCTTCGGATTTCTGACGTATGCGATGATTTCGTGCCCCGCCGAAAGCGCTTCTTTCACAAACAAACCTCCCACGTGCCCCGTGGCGCCGAATACCGTTATCTTCATACCCCTATAGACCGAGATTGAACGCGGCTATTACAGCGCCTAGCCAGCTGATACCCGAAACAGCCCCGCTTATGAAGAGCGGGAGTTTCTCCGAAAACGCGAGTGACTTGTACGAATGATTGACCGCTGTATGGAGAAGTTTGCCTATGAAGAATGAATTAATGACGAGCGCCAGAACAAAACCCATTTTTATGAAGAACGCCGGTACGGTCAGCAGGTATTCCTTAAGCGGAAACGCCATCGCGGCGCCCGAGATAATCATTACGGTAAGTGCCGCGAGCGTGAGGTAGTGGACCATAGAAATCGCTTTGCCGTCCAGCTTCTCCTTGTGTCCCATGACCCAGGAAAACGCCTGGTGATCCGCGTACAGAACCAAAAGCGCCACGAGACCCAGGGTGCCGAGGTGGACATAAAGAATCGGAAACGAGAAACCGAACACATCAATCATCCGAACAGTATATCCGAAAGTTGCTACACTGAAAGTTACGGCAAAAAACGATTTCCATGAATACGTCGTCAAAGACCTCCTAGCCGGCGTTCCGGGTGTAACCGCGCGCGCGATGTTCGGCGGATACGGTTTATACAAAGACGGAATTATTTTCGGGATTATCGTTGATGAGGAACTGTATTTAAAAACAGATGAAACGAACAGAAAAGAATACGAATCATTCGGCTCGCGTCCGTTCACGTACGACCGCGGTAAAAACCAAAAAACCACCATGTCGTACTGGCTGATACCGGAGGACATACTTGAAGACCGTAGACGACTTGAAGAACTGGTGTTTTGCTCAACTGAGATAAACTGTTCAAGAAAAAAACGGCGCTAGGCCGTTTGGATTAGTCCAGAACTTTTGCCAAAGAGTGCGGATTGTTCTCTTTCACGCTTCTCCCAGAGACCAGCTGGAATTCCACTCTGTCGCTGAATTCAGAAAGGTTTTTTGCACCCACATACCCCATGGAAACCTGCAGTCCGCCGACGAGCGTATTTACCACATCTTCCAAAGCTCCTGCGTACGGGACGAGCGCGGATACGCCTTCAGGCACAATGCGCTTTGATTTCCCGAGGTAACGGTCATTTGCCTGTCCTTCTTTCAAGACCGCGCGACTCCCCATGCCGCGGTACTCCTTGAATTTTTTCCCGCCGATTTTGACGATTTTTCCGGGTGCGGCATCAGTTCCTGCAAGCAGGTTCCCAAGCATAGCGACGGATGCGCCTGCACCGAGCGCTTTTGCGATGTCGCCCGAGTTTCTCATCCCGCCGTCCGCGATAACCGGAACCCCCGCTTTTTTTGCAATCGGGATGACTTCCAAAAGTGCCGAGAGTTGCGGCACGCCGACGCCGGATACGATGCGCGTTGTGCAGATAGAACCCGGGCCTATGCCTACTTTGATTCCGTCCGCGAACTGCACCAACTCCTCGGCCGCTTCCGCGGTTGCGATATTGCCCACCAGAACGGGGATTTTTCCTGCAAGCTGTTTAATTTTCTTTGCGCCGTTTATAACATTCAAATTGTGTCCATGTGCGGAGTCAATTGCCAAAACATCGGCGCCCGCATCAATCAACATCTGCGCGCGTTCCGCATCAAACGGACTGCAGGCGGCGCCGACTTTGACTCCCGCTTTCTTTGCCTTCTTTACCATTGCCGCTTCCTCTTTTGCCGTCTGATTGCGATGGATGATAGCAAGCCCGCCCATCTTCCCTAAAGCAATTGCCATTTTGTCGTCGGACACTTTGTCCATTGCGGCGGAGATAAGCGGAATATCAAGCGAAAAACCCTTCGCAAGGGTGGTGGTTAAGACAGCTTCGCGGGGCTCCATGGAGCTCGCGCGCGGACGAATGAGTACATCGTCAAAGGTATAGGAGATGCCGTTCCTGATTGTTCCCATGCTTGAGTATACCACCATGGTATTTGTCGTTGCAACAGAGCGGGTGTAGGATGCCCTCCTATGAAAGAAGCCCGAGAACTACGAATAATCGCGGCGGCGATACGCTATGACGGCTCTCTATACCTCGACACTGCACATAGACACATACGGAAAAGAATCGCCCGTCAGTACGGCATAGAGGACCCGTTTCAAGTGGAGGGTATTGAGGGTTTCGTCACGGATAAACGCGTTTTCCTCGGACGCGCGCTGGCACTTAAATTCGGACTGGCGGCAAAAATAATCCCGCTCAACTCCGATTCCATAAAACGTGGTGAACTTTCAAGCGAGGATGTGCGTCCGATTTTGAAACGGCGGGGGCGCAGAGCTATCTGACGAAAAAAGTAGCGCGGGCCGTTACCATAACCTCCTTTTCTATAGATTGCGTATCATACGAGCCGTAGTCGGTTACTTCTACGGAATTCGGCGAAAGAACCTGCACCACGCCCGAGGAAGCTGCTTTGAGAGCGCCCACATTCTGTCCTCCCGCTTTCGCAATTTGTTCCGCGCGCGCACGGGCGTCTTTTATCGCATCACCCAAAAGCGACACACGGAGCTCGGGTAGGTTTG
>CAYHUW010000015.1:969-14856 GCA_964359685.1 uncultured Candidatus Saccharibacteria bacterium | reverse complement strand
GCGAGTTTTACCAGGTATCCCGAAAGGGAATCCTTCTCTACAACCCACTCTCGTCCGACCCGGAGACATACTACGTCCCCACTCCGACAGATCCTCCCGATATGGGTCTGACTGACCGAAGCCAGGCGAGCGGCATCGCTTGTGGTGATGAATTCCTTGCCGGGATACTCCGGAAAAAGACGGGGGTCGCTCATCTTGAAATTCCGAACATAGCTATATTTTACAAAGCGATGTTGAAACTCCTCGACTGTTTCTAAAAGTCTAACTGTGCATCAATTGCTTTGGTTGCGGCGGACAAGCACAATCAATTTCCATTCAATCCTTACAACGCAATGTCTAATTCGACCGTCACCAACGGTGTTTGAATGACCGGGATGCGCAAAGATATAAAAAAGAAATCTCGGATAAACGAGATTGAAAAATAAGGCTTTTATAACTAGCGATGTCGGAAGACTATTTTGCGATTTTATCGGCAACCCAACCGATAACTGCAATTACTAACCCGCCCAACAACGCAGGGTAAAAACCGGTCACATCAAAACCTTCAACGAAAGAAGCGATCCCGAGAATCAACGCGGCGTTTATGACGAAAGAAAAAAGACCCAGCGTTACGATATTCAAAGGCAATGTCAAGAGCATCAGTATCGGTTTAATCGTTATATTGAGAACCCCGAGGATAATCGCGACAATGGCCGCCGTATAAAAACTTGCAACAAAAAACCCCGGAATAAGATACGCCGCGAGCAGAAGGGCAAAGACCGTACCGAGAAATTTAGCAATGAGGTTCATAGGTACTGTGTATAGAATACCAGTTATTTTGACTCTACAATTTTCCAGCCCTGCGAGAGAAACGACTCGGCTTTTTTATACTTCATCTCACGCGTCTCCTTCCCGTTCGTGATAGTGACGTGATCGTTACGTCCGATTTTGTCTTTTACACTCTGCAGCTCTGAAACAACAATGCGCGGCACTGCTTCGCGTACCGCCGCCTGAACACCGAGACGCGCTATCTGCTCTGAAATGTAGAGCGCGAGAGAACGCTCCAAATCCTTAAACAATCGGAGCCCCTCGCGTCTGTATTCAATAAACGGATCTTTACCGCCGTACGATCGCAGATTAACGCTCCCGCGCAGATGATCCATTGTTTCCAGATGCTCAATCCAAAACATATCGTACGCATGAAGCAGGGTCTTTCTCAAAAGCGGCCCCGTAGAATCTCCTAACTCTTTTTTCTTCTCCTCAAGCTGAGCCGCATCACCACCGGCCTTTGCAATAAAATCACGTGCGACCTCTTCCACCCTCCCGGAATCTCCGGTGAGCACTTCCCTTCTCATGCCGTATATCAGTGTACGCTGATGATTCAAAACATCGTCAAAACCCAGGACGTGCTTTCGTGAATCAAAATTTACGCCCTCAATTTTTTCCTGTGCCGACTCCAGGGTGCGCGATACCATTCCGGACTGAATCGGTTCATCCTCCGGAATACCCAGACTCCCCATCATCCCCTTTACGGTATCCGAAGCGAAGATGCGCATCAGTTTATCTTCAAGTGATACGAAAAACTGCGTCTCTCCCGGATCGCCTTGCCGTCCTGCTCTTCCCCGAAGCTGATTATCTATACGTCTCGCGTCATGGCGTTCAGTCCCGATAACGTACAGACCTCCGGTATTTTTTACTTCTTCGTACACTTCGGGAGTCGTAGGATTCCCGCCGAGCTTAATGTCAACTCCTCGTCCCGCCATATTGGTTGCAACAGTGACCCCTCCTTTAATGCCCGCTTGCGCGATAATTTCTCCTTCGCGCTCGTGATTCTTCGCGTTCAGCATCTGATGCGGAACTCCCGCGGCACGCAGGGCTGTGGCGAGCCTCTCGTTGACCTCAATTGAGGTCGTACCGATTAATACAGGCTGCCCTCTCTCGTGTCGTTCCTTGACTGCCCTCACAATCGCCTTAAATTTACCCGCTTCCGACTGAAATATGAGGTCATGGGAGTCTTTCCGCGCTATCGGGCGGTGCGTAGGAATAACCACCACGTCCAGGTTATAGACCGCCCGGAACTCTTCGGCGCTCGTGACGCCCGTTCCGGTCATTCCTGCCACTTTCTCATACATGCGGAAGTAGTTCTGGAAGGTCACCGACGCGTATGTCTGGCTTTCCTTTTGAACCGAAACCCCCTCTTTTGCCTCTATCGCCTGGTGAAGCCCTTCCGACCAGCGCCTCCCCGGCTGTAAACGCCCCGTGAACTCGTCAACAATAACCACGTTGCCGTCTTTAACCACGTAATCCTTGTCCTTTATATAAACCGCCTGGGCTTTGACGGCGGACTCCAGATGGTGGGCATACTTCGTACCGCCTTCCGCGTACAGATTGTCCAGACCGAGCGCTTTCTCCGCTTTTTCAACCCCCGAGTCGGTAATAATAACCGTCCGCAGCTTTTCATCCAGCGTATAGTCGCTTCCTTCCTTCAGGGAGCGTGCGATAGTTGCGAACGTTTTATACAGCTCGCCTGCGTCGCGGGCAGGTCCCGAAATAATGAGCGGTGTCCGCGCCTCATCTATAAGAATAGAGTCCACTTCGTCAACGACCGCGAAATAGTGGTTTTTCTGACGGATATTTTCAGGTTCATACTCCAGATTGTCGCGCAGATAGTCAAAACCGAACTCATTGTTCGTACCGTAGGTTATGTCCGCGTCATACGCTTCTTTCCTTGAAACCGGCCGCAAAAAATCATACACGACTCTAAATGAGCCTACTTCATCGCGTTCTTTGTCTTTCTCATTATGCGCGGCATCATATATATATGACGAGTCGTGGTTGATGACGCCGACCGTAAGCCCGAGCGCGGAATACACCTGCCCCATCCAGGCCGCGTCGCGTCTTGCAAGATAGTCGTTTACGGTAACTACATGTACTCCTTTCCCGGTAAGCGCATTCAAATAGACGGGGAGCGTAGCGACCAAAGTCTTTCCCTCTCCGGTACGCATTTCCGCGATTGAGTGATTATGGAGCACATACCCGCCGATAAGCTGCACATCATAGTGCCGTTCGTTCAGGGTTCTGCGTGAAGCTTCTCTGACTGCGGCAAACGCCTCGGGCAGGAGCTGATCAAGCGTTTCTCCGCCTTCGAGGCGCGCGCGGAAACGTGCGGTGAGTGCCTTCAGTTCCTCATCACTTTTCGCCTTCAAATCCGGTTCCAGAGCATTAATTTTCGGCACGACATTGTGCGCATCCTTGAGGAGTGGGCTTTGTCCCTGGAATAATTTATTGAGATCAAACATATCGGTCGGTAATCGTACCATAAATCAAAACACGGAAAAACGCCCGGCTCCACGAGTGGAACCGGGCGTTTCAAAGTACAAAAAAAGTCCCGCGTGAACGGGACTTCTTAAGTTATTTTCGGCGCTTTGAGCTCTTCTTTGCTTTCTTTGCCGCTTTCTTCTTCTTTGCCATATTAGTTTTGAGATTAGCGACTTGTATCTCTTGTTCGACGCCCGACCGGAATAATGCGTTGTGCAAACATTACTCCGCGTCACAATACAAGCTTACATTCAGTATATAGAGGTGTGCGCACATTCAATACAAAAAACATATCGGGTGTGGATAACGCAGGAACGTAAAAACATTTACAGGAAAAAATTATTTGAATTTCTCTCGGTCATTTCCGAACATCCGGACTTCCGGTGTAATTTTTATTCCCGTTTCCTTAAAAAAATCTTTTACGACACTCTGCGCGAGTTCCAAAATATCATTTGTTTTTGTCCCGTCTTCGCTTGCGACAACCAGAGGCTGTTTCTCCCAGATAAACGCGCCTCCGACCTTTCTCCCCTTCGTATGCAACACCTGATCAAAAATCCACGCAAGAGGTACTTTAATTCCTCCTTCAGGGAGCGCGTATACCGGCATCTGCGGATATTTAGCGCGTATCGCAGCGACGCTCGTCGGAGTAAAAATGGGATTCAGGAAGAATGAGCCCGCGGTGCCGTACTCCGAGAGCGGGGGGAATTTGCTCTTTCGTATTTCCGCAACCGCGTCCCGCACGCGTGAAAGCGTGGGCGCAATCGGTTTCTTCTCAAAATACACCGTGAGGTCGCGGTACGACAGGTTCGGCTCGCCGTTTTCCGAAAGCGCCAATGTAACCGCAACAATGATGTATCTGTCGGGATGCATCTTAAAAATACTGGTGCGGTACCCGAGCGCGCACTCAGTATTTGAAAATACGCGAAAAGAACCGGTTTCCGTATCATATGCTTCAACCGAAAGAAGTGTGTCGCCGATGACTGCGCCGTACGCGCCGATATTCTGCACAACCGCGGCTCCCGCAGTGCCGGGAATTGACGCGAGATTCTCAATTCCCCAGAGTCCGCGAGAAACCGCGTGATTGACGACGCCATCCCATGCCGCGCCTCCTTCGGCAGTGAGAAGTATGTTTCCGTCCTTTGGTTCTTCAGAAACGGACGCGGGCAGATACCGTAGGAGCACAGCGGCAAGCCCGTCATCAGGAGCGAGTAAATTGGAACCATGCCCAATCGGTACGATGCGTAGTTTCTTTTCGTGCGCGAAGGCTGCAGCCGCCGGCAATTCTTCTTTCTTTTCTACGATAACCAAAAACCGCGCGGGGCCACCCGTGCGGAATGTAGTCAAAGAACTCAACGATACGTTTTCTTCTATTTTCATCGGGTTGTGAAGTTTGGCGTCATGCCTCGGGCGACTTGCTACAGGCGTATGAAGGTAACGCAATAATCGATTTCTGTTTCCAAATTCTGCATCATGGTAAGCATACGGTCCGTAACGTCAAACTCTACAACCCGATTCATTACAGGAGAAAGAGGGGGTTATCTGCGCAATGCGACCGACGGGTGCGAGCTCCAAGCAAAAATCTTTTGTGAGTGCAGTCGTCGGCCGCATGACGCAGACAACAGTACTACTGTACCCCGTGAGATAGAAACCCACAATTGACCCTCTGTGCTGACGGAAGCCCAAGGAAAATGTCCGCACGAAACGTGACCGGGTTGATATATCTCATGGGGTGTACGCCCATATATATATTCGGACAATAGACAACTTCCTGAAAAACGAAAAACTCCCTTTTCAGGGAGCCTTTCGCAGATTTTTGTCGAACTAGCACTCAGCTAGCACTCACACGCCTACTGTAGCAAAAAATACCGATTTTGCAACCAGGTAGTGAACTTTTGGCGAAACTCGGGTGCACACCCAAAACACTCAATCGTGTACACAAAAATATTCCTCAAAGCCTCACGAACATCCTTCGCACGAGCAGGCACATCGCCAAAAGTCTACTAACCTGGCAACCTGTTAGGGGTTCCTCCCTTCGGTTATTTCCTTTATATAGAACTCACCCTGTTCTTTGAACGACGGATCAATGGAGATCGCCGTTTTAATCGCATCCACGGATGCGGCTCTGTCGCCCGCCGTAAGGTACGCGGCCGCAAGTTGCACACGGAGCTGCGCATTTTTCGGATCAGTATCCGCCCGCACTTTTGCGATTTCAACGACTTTCGCGAAATTTTTCACTTCAAGGTACGCCTGAAGAATAATCTCACTATTCGGCGACGTCGTGCCCCACTTTTCCAGCATCAACTTTTCCGCAAGCGCGTCCTCATGTGCGCGTACGGCGGTTGACGCATAGTACGCCACGCCGGTTTCATACGAAGGATACAAATCGTACGCCTTCTTAAACCACTCCAACGAGCCTGCGGTATTCCCGCGGTTGAATTCCAAGACCGCGAGCTCAAACATAATCTGCTGCTTATTCGGAGAAAGTTCCTGTGCGCGCATCAGAGACTTGAGCGCCTGTTCATAATTCCCCAACTGACGCCAGAACGAGCCCAAAAACATGTGGAGTCGGGCATCGTCCGGGGTTTTCTGCAGTTCCTTTTCCATCTCAGAGACGGCGTAGAGAGCGGTTTCCTGTTGGAATTGCGCATCACCCGCATTAAGACTTTTTACCTGAACCGCAAACTGAACGAGTTGCTCCGCGCTTTCCTGACTTCCCAAGCCACCCGACGCCCGCGCTTTCTTGAAATATTCCAGATTTTCGTTAATCGTCGCGTGCTGAGAAAGCCCCTGGATTATATTTGAAGCGGTTGCCATGCCGGGCACATTTGCGAAATAAAACACCGCACACATACCGAGCACGATAGCGGGCGCGGCAAACATGCGCATCCCTTCGGGCAGTGCCTGACCCGCGGAAGGAGCGGTGTCCGCATGCGCACGGAAGTAAATATATGCCAGTACGGACATGAAGAACACATAACTCAGCAGATGATCAAACACGAACAGATTGTGGAATCCGTACGCGGCGATAAGCCCGGTGAATATGCTTTTCTCAAAGTCGGAGAGAGACGAGCCCGGTTTCCATATCGCCCACGCCGCTGCGGCGTAGAGCGACACATAGAGGAGGAACCCGACGATACCCCCCGCGACCAGCCAATCCAGAAACGCATTGTGTGCGCGGTCAAACCAGGGCTCCTGCGAGTGTAGGCTCGGCTTGTAGTACTTGTTGAAGATGTAGTTGTATCCTTCCTGTCCCCATCCGAATATCGGCCGCTCGGCAACACCCTGAAGCGCCATACTCCAGATGGCGAAACGCGTCTCGCCATCTGCGATGCTGATGGAGGCAAGGCGCGAGAGGACGCCGTCATTCTGCACGAACGGCGTATCTTTTACGGCAATAAACCCGCCCACCGCTACCGCAATCGCAATCAGAGCAACTGCCCCCCATTTCTTCATTTCCTTGTTTCCTTTGCTTAAAAACAGCAGCAAAAGCCCGGTGAGTATCGTGCCGCCGATGAGACCGAGTATCGTGCCTCGCGTCGCGGAGAAAAAGATCATTGCTACCTGCAGCGCCATGCCGAATATATAGAAAAAGCGCATCAAAAAGGCCGTGCTCCAGGTTTTTACCAGATAGTACGCCGAAATAAATACATGAAACAGCATGTACACCGCCATGTAGGTCGCGTTCCCGAACGTTCCGTCGACGCGCAGGCCGCCCTGGTTAATCGTCAGGCTCCCCGAAAGCTGAAGCAGCCCGTAGAGACTCATCAGTATTGAAACCGCGACGGAAGTATTCCAAAACCACTTCCATGCCTTTTCGGTCTGGAGAACCGACCACAGCAGGAAAAAATACGCGGTTGAGTGCGCGAGGCCTATCCACCCTTCCATGCGTTCAAAGTTAGACCAGAACGCTTTTTCCGGATTTACCGCGAGAAGCACGGAGATGCCGGCGGAAACCAGAAACGAGAGCATCAAAACCGGAAGCGCTTTCCACCTCGGCCTGACCGAAGCGTCTGTGAGCATCAAAATCGCCCACAAGGCGAAAGCAATTTCAACGATGATGCGAAAAGCGAAGTTTTTCCCCGTAATAAACGGGAAGAACATGGAGTTGGCGACGACAAAAGGAATGAGCGTGGCGAGGCACAGAAGAACGATAATCGTGTTTCGCAGGAAAGAATCTGAAGTCATAGCCACACTATAGTACCATCCGTCGGAAAGCTTCTACGCCCGCCCGAAGTCGTCCGCAAAACGGATGATATCCTCCTCATGAACGTTCGGACCGTGCGCAACCTCAACAATCGCGCCGCCGTTTTTGGACGAGAGCCTGTGCTTCACTCCTTTCTTAAAACTCAGGAAATCGCCCGGTTTCAGCGTTTTCTTTTTCTTCCCTATCTCGGCGACGACCGTACCCTCAATGCAGACCCAGAATTCATCACGGTGCGCGTGCTTTTGGAGAGACAGGCGCCTGCCGGGAGATACGTTGATTGTCTTTATCCAGAAATGCTTATCCTTCTTATAGGTGTGCATGTATCCCCACGGACGCACATCCAAGACCCCGCTGCCCGCAATGCTATTCGTGAGCCAGGAAGAAGATTGCACCTTCCCTCCCGGGCCGACGCCGAATACCATCCTAATGCCGTATTTTTTACAGGTCGCACTCTCGGGTATGTCCTCTTCATTTTTTCTGTCGCCACCGTTTGCGAAAACATCGGGCTTTAATTTCGCGAGTGCCCTGGAGACGCTGGTATCGGAATCATTCGGCTTATGATTAGTGACGAGAACGCGGTCAACCGCCTTGATGCCCATCAGTACCTCAATGCGCTCGCTCTCGGGCATAAAAACGAACTTTTTTTTCTTTTTGAGCCAGTTGTCATTGTTCAGAATCACCACGAGCTCGTCTCCCAGTTTTTTCGCCTCCGTCAGATAGCGCACATGCCCGATGTGGATCGGGTCAAATCCGCCCGATACGGCGACAACAACGCGCTTCTTTTTCTTTCTCGCTTTCGGCATGTGGGGCATTCTAATCCCTATCTAACCGAACGCAAAACGCGGAGGTTTCAGGGTAAAGCGCTTTCGGGGCGGGAGTGACACAGTGTCGCATCGTACACGTAGATGTTTTTGCCGAGCCGCTGGAGCTTATAAAAAGACGGCATCAGCATGCGACCGAGGTTGATATCAATATCAAACACCTCGTCATCGGGAACTTCATTACCGAATGTGGCGAGCGATGTGCAACCCGGGATCATGCGCTCCACAACGAGAATGTCGGGGGGAGGAAGTGTGCCCACGACCGCGCGGTCCGTCTCATTCGTCACCACGAGCGGGCGGAACGGAATGTCAGTCTCAAGCGTTCGTCGGTACCGGCACGTTGAGCCGCAATGCACATCCGCAAAAAGTGCATACGAGGCTTTATTCATGGGAAGCGTGAGTTCAAAAATATTCTCGTCAATACGAATCTCTTTGTCTGCGTAATGCGAAACAATAAAATCGGAAGCGGCATTGTATGTCGTCGGAACTGAGAGCAGTACCATTGTGTACCCATACAGCGCCAGTCCGACCGACAGAAAAACAACGGCGATCTTCTTCCCGGGCGGATGATACGCCGCGATAAGGAACATGAGGAAGAAACCCAGAGGAAAGATGTGGCGAACGTTGAGTGCGAGACCGTGATCTACCCTGAAGACAATAGAGACGGCAACAATATACACAATAATGTAAACAAGCGAGAGCACGGCGAGTGTCTTGTCACGGATGTGTGCGCGAAAAGCCGGAATAAGCGCGAGCAAAAGAAGCGGGAACGATTCAACAGCCTGCCGAAGATTTACGATAAACGACTCAACAGGCGTGAGCGCGGGCCGGATGCCTGAAATACTCTGTAGCGACGGGTCAAAAAGTTTCTTCGTGAACTCCCACACGAGCTCAACAGTGTTTTGCAGGTTGAGTGCGATGATTCCGAAAAAAACCACGCTACCTCCGGCCACTATTAAAAAAAGCCGGCGCAGTGAGTGCGCGGTGCGAGAAAAGAAAAGAAGCAGTATGGGAATGTTAATCAAAAAGACGGCGGCAAAGGGAAAGTTCGCGGTCGCAAGAAATGCGGTAACGACGGAAATGAGTGACAGCCGCCCCGGAACACCGCGTTCCCTCTCTTCAGTGAGCGCGCGGTAGAGATACATGAACGAGATGACGCCGAGCGCAACCGAAAGCATCCACATCTTCCCTGAACGGGTCAACAGAACCGCGAGTGCGTTGCCGAAGGTAAGCACCAGAAGCGCGAAGCGCCACCAGGCGGAAGAGACGTGCGCCGAGATTCTCTTGACGGTACTCCGTCCTAGAGAATCCAAGTGTGGTCGCTCCTCGCGAGCCACGCTTTTCAGGAACCGATACACCACAACAAGGAATACAACGGCCGTGAGCGCGGAGACGATACGCGGCACCAGCAGGCTATACGACGGATTGAGGATAAGGAATGTTTTGACTGCTTCAACATCAAATCCGCTGAACAGGTATCCGAAAGCAAGCGAAACGGCCATGAGTACGTAGCTCTGATAGAATGAAATCGTGCCGTAACCGACGTCACCCCCGGGAAGGAGCGTGTGCGCTTCCATGGCGCGCAATACTCCGCCGCCGAACGCCCATACATCGGTCACGGTATTTACCATTCCGAACGCGTACCACACGCCGACAAAAAAACTTGCTCCAAAGAGTATCACTGCCGCATCTTCCTTTGTAATAGTGCGTAGCCACTCTCTCACCTTCTGTTTCATACGCATTTAGTATGTTGCTACACTACTTGTCATGACTCTGCTTAAGACACTGTACCAAAAAATGGAGTCGCTGTTTGGCGTACGCGTGTTCCGGCTGATTCGGTACGTATTCTCCGGCGGCACTGCCGCGGCAAGCAATGTCACTACGCTTTTTCTCCTGGTGGAATTCGGCAAACTATACTACCTGTACGCGTCTGTGCTTGCGTTCATTTTTTCTCTGGCGATATCGTTTACCCTGCATAAATTCCTGACATTTCGTAACCGGGAAACGCATGACATTCATTCGCAGTTTGGCCGCTACCTCCTGGTGATTCTCGGAAATCTTGCACTCAACACCGCACTCGTCTATGTATTAGTGGAGTCGGGAGGCGTGTGGTACCTGTTTGCGCAGATACTCGCCGCGGTCGTCATTGCCGTAACCGGCTATATCGGGTACAAATATTTCGTGTTTCGTGAAGATACTCCGCACTCGGTATGAACTTCATACGCGCCCACAGAATAGAAATTTTTCTCATTCTGCTCTCGCTCGGGGTGCACCTTGCCATTTTTGCACTTGCAACTCATCAGGCAAACGGCAGCGTACTTACTGCGGTTCGCGCCGATGACGGGTATTATGAACTCGCCGAAAATATCCTTGCCGGGAACGGATTTTCCTGGGATACGCAGGCGCCCTATGCGCCGAATCCCCTCCGCACCCCCGGCTACAGCTACGCGCTTGCCGGATTGATAGCCTTCTGCGGAGTATTCGGAGCCGCACTCATACAGCTTGTTGCCGCATCCCTAATTCCCGTGTTCGGCATGCATATCGCACGCGTAATCACCGACTCGCGCGGTATCGGCATATTGACCGGGGTCATCCTCGCGCTTGATCCGACACTCACCACGCTTTCTTTTACGTTCTATACCGACACACTCTTTTTACTCCTCTTTTTGCCGTGGCTCCTCTTGACCTTCCGCTATTTCAAACAACCAAGTCCGGGCGTACTCGTATCAAGCGCTCTCCTTCTCGGCGCGGCAATCCTGGTGCGGCCGGTGGCGCAATATATTCCGCTTATTATTGTGCCGTTCATACTGTGGCACTTCGGCAAAAATAACTGGCGGCAAGGAATCGCGCACGTCGGCGTGTACGTGCTTCTCATTGGTGCGATACTCACGCCCTGGATACTGCGTAATGTGGATGAGTTCAATGTCCCCTCTTTGAGCGCTCAAACGCCGTTCGTCTTGTATACCAACCTCGCCCCTGCGGTATTGAGCGTCGCAAACGGGAGTGATTTCCTGGATGAGCGAGACGCCTTCCTTACGCCGGAAGAGTACAAAGGCGACGTTATCACACCGGCAAACGGTAGTGTGTACACAAAAAAAGCGCTGGACATAGCACTCGCACATCCTACCGCTACTGTCTTCGTCGTTGGTAAATCACTCTTTACTTTTTTTACCAATGACGGCTTTTATGCACTACTCGTACAAATCGGACACAATCCCGGTAACTTTCTGCCGCTCCTTGTTGTGGCGCGGCTCGTGTGGATCGGAATAACGATCAGTGCGCTCGTAGGCGCGTGTATATACCTCTTCACAAAACGCACCCCCCGGACGATACTCATTGTGCTCTTAGTCGGGTACTTTGCGCTCACGAGCACCATCGCCGCCTTCGGCACCAACCCCCGCTACCGGCTGCCCGTTGACCCGATCATCATCGCGCTTGCCGCAGTGGGCGCGACCGAAATAGCCGCGCGTGCGAGAAAATTTCGTGTCTCCTTAAACACAAAGAAAAACAATCTATACTGACGGTATGCGGACTATTGCGGGCTGGCAAAAGGCTTTTAAAGCGGCGGCGGATAGAAAATTCCCCGGGAACGCGTCCGGTGCATATGATCGCGTGCAATCAATACAGGAACAACTTGATGATGTGAAGACCGCACTTCGGGTGGAGCGAGGCGAGCTAAAAAGCGACGACCATGCGCATCAGGACCCAAACCACCGCATCGGCGCCTTACTCGCCGATATTCTTATCATGGCCGAAGAACGCGGCGCTGACGTTGAGAGTGAACTTGAAAAAGTGCTCGCCTGGTTTGAAGGACGAGCTTCCACCTAACTCGGTTGATTCTCTGTCTCACTTCCTGCACCGCACTTTTTTCCGTTATACCCCTAATTCGTGCGAATTAGGGGTATATGCCGGGCTAGAGCTCAACACGCCTTCCCTCTTGCGCTGATACGCGCATAGCTTCAAGCACCTTCGCTTGTCGGAGGATGCGGTCGTACATATCTTCAAACTTTTCTTTGTTAGCTTCTGCAACTGCGGAACAGAAGAAATCAAAACTTTCAGCGAATTGATTTGCCGGGGGAATTTCAATCGCTTCGCGCATCTCTTTGGTGCCGTCGTTCGTGATGATTTCAACGGTCGGTGCGAACGTCGGCGGTACTGCAAATGCGCGGTTGGTCTTCACCATTCCATTTGAGCCCCACACTGAATAGGTATTTTGGTATAAGTGATCAGAACCGAACGACATGTGCGCAACTCCGTTTTCAAACTCAAAAAATGCAGAGCCCACAATGTCTACCTCGGCGCCGTCATTTGAAAGCCTGCAGGTAATGGCGATTGGCTCTTGTCGCATGATTTTCCGTGCCATGAATGCGGGATAACACCCAGCATAGTTCAGACTCCCTCCTTTCAAATCACTTCGATACCGAATATCGTCCTTTGAGCGAGGTGGGTATCCGTCATACCCAGCCCATACATGCGGCGTACCTATCTTCCCAGATTCAATTATTGCGAGCACTTTCGCATGCTGCGGATGGAATTCGGGAACGAAATTCTCATACAGAGCAACACCGTTTTTTCGGCACGCGTCTACCATGCGCTGGGCAGACTCAAGACTGTACGTAATGGATTTTTCACATATCACATGTTTCCCGGCGTTTGCCGCTTTGAGTGTCCACTCCTCCTGAAGTCCGACCGGAAGCGGGCTATAGAGAACATCAATATCTTCACGCGCAACCAGCGATTCGTAATTCTCGGCTTCAAGACCGTGCCGAGAGGCAACGGCCTGCGCTTTTTCACTGCTCCTGCTTGCTATAGCTACCAGCTCAACGTTAGCGAGGGATTTGAACGCCGGGATGCCGTACCGCTCGGCAATTTCTGCGACACCTAAAATACCGACTCTAATTTTCTTCATATTCATAACAGGGCACACACGTTTCTCGCAAGAGAATTGACCGTGGCGTCTACGCGAAGAAGCTTCTTGATCTCGGGCAACGTGAGCCAGATATAGTCCGGAGTTACAGGCACCTCTTCGGACTCGGAAACCTCAACAAGCATGGAGCGATTCAGCTTGTGGTAAAAACGGCCCCCGTCCTCAACGCCCAACACGGAGGCTACCAGGGTCCCCTTTGTGCCGTCAAAATATTCCGCAAGCCGCGGACGTTTGCCTTTATGCGCCAAAGAAAGGTTGCCCTCGGAAACCTGGAGCGCGGGAGATAGCTGCACGGTATTGATGTTCCCCGGTTCAAACTTCGCATAAAAAAGATACCGCATAATCCCCCCTTTCGTCTGCATCAAAACACCGGAAATGCCGACCTCCTCTTGTTTCAGCATCGGTTGACTCCACGACGGCACTTCGCGATCACTGGCACCCGTCACTTCAACACCGATAATGGAAAAAAACTTGCCCGACTCGTGGGTAATATTTCCGCTTACGGGGTCCGTTCTCCAGCCCACAGCCTCGTTCACTCCCACCTCTTTCACGGTGACCGGGTAGGAATCCTGCCGCTCTTTGAGCCACGCGAGTATTGGTGTGATGTCTATATCTTTATTTGTGTCCTCAGTCATACG
>CAYHUW010000015.1:0-959 GCA_964359685.1 uncultured Candidatus Saccharibacteria bacterium | reverse complement strand
GATTTCCACTTCGGGTATAGGAATAATGAACTTAGCCCCAAGCGCGCGCAAGTCGTTCTCTTTGTTGAGAATAAAGTCGCGATAGTTCCACGCTAAGAGAAGAATGTAGTCCGGCGTCTCGGTTTTCAGGATATCCGGGGAAACGACGGGAATGTGGCTCCCGGGCGTCATGAGTCCGATTTTGTAGGGCGTTGTGTCGGTTACGTACTTGATATCGTCCGCCGTAAAACCGCAGAAATTGAGGAATGTATTGCCCTTGGCGGGTGCGCCATACGCGGTTACGGTTTTCCCCTCTCGGCGAAAACTCCGTACCAAAGAGACCAGTTTGTCACGAATCGTTTCAACCTCTTTCTGAAAACCGGCGAATCGTTCAACTGCGTGAAGCCCTGCACTTTCTTCAAGCTCATACAGTTCCTGCACGCGAGGATGGATGGGCATCCCCGTTTTTTTCCTCGCGAACACGCGAATAGAACCGCCGTGCACATTCACACGCTGCACATCAAAAACTTCCATATCAAATCGTTCAAACAAGTGTTGCAGCGGCTTCACGCTAAAGTAGCAGAGGTGTTCATGATACACCGTGTCAAACTCCATTTTTTGAACCAAGTCCAAAAGATAGTGCGACTCCGACACAAACACGCCGTCGTCTGAAAGCAGTTCCTTCACGCCGCGCACGATTTCGTCAATGTCATCTATGTGCGCGAAGACGTTGTTTGCGGTGACCACCTTCGCCGTGCCGTGCGTCTTTACTATGTTCTTTGCCATGTCGGTGGAAAAAAATCCGTCCAGAGTTTCAATACCTTTCCCGCGGGCAATTTCAGCGACATTCTGAGAAGGTTCAACACCTAAGGTCCGGCACGTATCGGCAAAAAACTGAAGGAGGATACCGTCGTTTGAACCGATATCAACAACCAAATCTCCGGCGTTCGCATACCCCTTTTTGATATCTTCCGCATATG
>CAYHUW010000014.1:0-15256 GCA_964359685.1 uncultured Candidatus Saccharibacteria bacterium | reverse complement strand
AAAATCCGAGTTTCTGTGCAAGCCCGATAGAGCCTTCATTTTTTGAATTGAAAATAGCCCACAGTTTTGCATCGGGATGCGCCTTGAGATATGTATCTATGCAAAATTGCACAAACCCGCGCATGTGGCCGCGCCCGCGGAACGGATTGTAACTGCGGTAAGAAATCGTGTGCCAATTTTCGGCATCCAGTTTTTTTTCCGCCTCACGCTCTTCGGGAGTCAGGTACTTCATGGATTTTCTGCCCAGCGGTTTTGGGCCGAACCAGCAGATGGCGGTCAAAGATTCGCTCTTCTCATGAATGAGCGCAAACGGGGTTCTTTCTTTTAAGTACCACTCTTCATACGAACCTTCACCGAACCGTTTTTTGTCGGAGGTGTTTTCCTGAAGTTCCAAGTCGTCTTCCGACAGAGAATAATGCTTTACCTGCTCCGCCATGTGGCGGTCAAGACCGACGACTACCATAAATGAATCGCCGTCCTTAGAGACGGCATCGGCTATAGGAACGCTTTCATAGAGTCCCAAAGGAAACGACAGAGACCCTGCGACTGTGTAGGGTTTTATATCCATGCGTTATCCCGATAGGGCTCCGAATTTTTTACCTGCTTTCGTAAATGCCGCCACTGCTTTCAGTATATCGTCTTTCGTATGGGCGGCTGAAATCTGAACGCGAATACGCGCCTTTCCCTTCGGCACGACAGGGAACGAGAAGCCGATAACGTAAATTCCCTCCTCCATGAGCTCTTTCGCCATATCGGCCGCCAGGCGGTCCTCAGGAAGCATAATAGGCGTAATCGGGTGTTGCGCGTCCGATACGCTAAATCCCGCCTTTTTCATCTCCTCGCGAAAGAACTTTGTATTCTCCCAGAGACGCTCGCGGATCTCGGGATGTTTCCGGATATGATCCAAAACGAACAGAGAAACGCCCGCAATGCCGGTATCAAGCGCATTTGAAAAAAGATACGTGCGGGAACGCTGACGAAGAAAATCCGCAATCTCTTTTCGTGTCGCCGTGAACGCACCCCCCGCGCCGCCCAATGCCTTGCCGTAAGTCCCCGTTATAAAGTCAACGCGTCCCATAACGCCTGCGTGTTCGTGCGTGCCACGCCCGGAAGAGCCCATAACGCCCGTTGCATGCGCGTCGTCAACAAAAACAAGCGCCCGATACTTTTCCGCCAAATCACAAATCTCTTTCAGGGGCGCTACGTGCCCGTCCATAGAAAACACACCGTCGGTCACAACAACCTTTAATCGCTTGTCGCGTGTTGCCTGCAGCTTAGCCTCTAAGTCCGCCATGTCCATGTGCTTATAGATATGACGTTCGGATTTTGTCAGGCGTATCGCGTCAATAATAGACGCATGATTCAACTCATCCGTAATAATCGCATCTTCATCGGTGAAAAAAGTCTGAAAGAGTCCTACGTTTGCCATGAAGCAGGACGAATAGAGTACGGCGTCTTCCGTTCCCAAAAACTCCGCGGTTTTTGCCTCCAGTTCTTTATGAATCGTCTGCGTTCCGCAGATAAAACGCACCGACGCAAGCCCGAAACCCCAACGCTTTAAAGCCGCATCCGACGCGACCGAGAGTTCTTCCGTACCCGAAAGACCGAGATAATTATTCGCACAAAAGTTCAGCAGCTTCTTGCCGCCGACAACAATCTCTCTTCCCTGAGGGGAATCAATAACGCGCTCTTCTTTCCAGATACCCGCATCACGGATTGCCTGCAGTTCTTTTTCTAAAATCGGCTTCAAATCGTCGTACATGTCAGCCGTGTATCTTAAAAAGAATCTTCGGGTTCTCATTCATTGCCTTTTCAAAACTCTCCGGAGTGAAGGACTTGAAATCAAGCAATGTTCCCTTCCCTTCTTTCAGAATTGTTTTCCAGATTGCATCCTGTATTCCGTTTGTTTTATCCTGCAATACTCTCTGTGCGATTTGCCAGGTGCGGAAAATCTGCCGTCCGATGATATTGTGAATCGTGAGACCGCGCACCACTACACGCGAAAACTTCGGGATAACCAAATCTCCGTCTTTGATGCCGAAGAAAACCACATTCCCGCCTCTTCGGGTTGCATCAATACAGTTGTTTACGGACGAAAACGGACCCGCCATTTCCATTGAGACGTCCACGCCTTTACCGTACGTCAATTCCATTATGCGCGCGATAACTTCGGGGTCGGAGTCCCATTCATTCACTTTCTGTTTCTTTTCTATCTGAATCGTTTCGTGTGCGCCTAGTTCTTTTGCGATGCGGAGATTTTCCGGATTAATATCAACAGCAATTACTTTTGCGGCACCGAAATTTTTTGCCAAAAGAATGGAAAAAAGCCCGACCGGACCGCATCCGAATATGGCAACGCGCTGGCCGCGCAAATCAACCGCGGTCGCGGAATGCACTGCGTTTCCGAACGGGTCGTAAATTGCGGCGATTTCGGGCCGTACGCGCGTTGTATCTACAGGCCAGAGGTTTTTTGCGGGAACTTTCACGTACTCCGCAAATATTCCATCTATTGAAATGCCGAGGATTGCCTCGTTTATGCAGACTTCGCCTTCGCCTAAACGACACTGATAACACCGACCGCAGGTTACGTGGGAATCTCCTGAAACAAGCGAGCCTACTTCTACCTTTGCTTTATTTTTCGGGTCGGGGTCGTAGTACAGACGGTTGACCATTGACCCCGCTTCAACTATTTCTCCCACGAATTCGTGACCCGTGATGCGCATTTTTTTGCCTTCACGCGCCAAGGAATCGTGCACCATGTCTTTAAAAGCCGTGCGGTGCCAAAGCCCGCGGTCCGAGCCGCACACACCCGCGTATTTAACTTTCAATATAACGGAGAGCGCGTCTTCGGGATTTTTTGCCTCATCCAAAACCGGCATCGGCACGTCTTTCATTTCAAAGCCTTTCTTCTCCCATCCGTCCGCAAGATTCAACGTCAGCGCCTTCACCGTTTGCATACCTCTATTCTATACCAGGGACCGGGAAAAAAGTAACCGTCGTGCTCTAGAAAAAGGCTGAAAATAATGCTATAAACATCCGACACGGACAAATCCGTAGAACAGCAAGGGCCCTTAGCTTGAGTCCGGTAAGCAAAGCTTCCCTGCTCTGCGCTCGGACGATATGAACGTAAACGTTCATTCGCTCCTCGTTTGAGCAGGTAGAGCACTCATTTTCATGAGGAGGTCCTTAAATAGAATTTTGTGATATAAAGTAGAATCCCGAAAGGGCCCTTAGCTTAGTTGGTAGAGCGCCTCATTTGCAATGAGGAGGTCACCGGTTCGAATCCGGTAGGGTCCACAAAAGACACAGACGTCCCGCCTGCGCGGGACTTTGTGCTTTTGTGGAAGCCGGAACGATGTTTTACGCTTCGTAAAACCGTGAGGCGGGGTCGAGAACACTTAGCGGATTGCGAATCTTTCGAGCAATACGCTTAGTGATTCGTGACCACAAAAACACCTGCCCTACGGCAGGTTTTTTGCTGTGTGGACGGGCGGAGCGTTGTTCCGTCAGCAGACGGAACCGCGAGCCGTGGTCAAACAAATTTCTGAGCGACGGCGAGGAAATTATGTGTGACCCACAAAATTTATGCCCCAAGACCGCGCTAGATGTTTTTGTTATTTTGGCAACAACGCGTCAATCTTCGCCGCCACAATAAAATCATTATCGTGAAGGCCGTTTATGGCATGCGTTGTAAGATGAATGCCTACCCTGCCCCAGCCGACTTCCATGTCCGGATGATGCCCTTCTGACTCGGCGATGTCGCCGACCTTATTCGCAAACGTCATCGCATCTTTGAAGTCTTTAAACTTGAACTCGCGAAAAATGGACAACCCTTCTCCGCCAACTGTCCCACCTACGGCCTGCTCCTTTGGAGCATCGGCCGTTCCGACTTCTTCGGACCGGAGCAAACTAGAAGCAGTTCTAGTTATGCTCCACATCGGAACTTCGGGGGTTAATGCCGCTATTTGCCCGGGCGTAAGAGGGTCAATACCTCCTTCGCACGCAACACACTTTTTATCCGTTAGATGTATTCTCATGTTCTATGAAGAGATTATGATATATCATAATCATTTATCCTCAGGAGCGGCGTTTGTTGGCTAAAGCGTCTTTAATGATGTGATCAAGAAATTCTTCAAAAGAAATGCCGACCGCGGCGAGTGATTTCGGCAAAAGCGATTCTTTCGTAAGTCCGACGCCCGCCGCACTATTGAGTTCGATGAAATAGACGCCGCGGGGACTTACCATAAAATCGGAGCGCGAATACCCCCTCTGACCCAGCGCTTCATGTGCCAGTTTAGCCAATCTTTGTAGTTCCGCGGTTTCTTCTTTGGTGAAATTCCCCGGGACACGCTCCAGTGTCTGACCGTTATATTTCACTTCACGGTCAAAAAATCTGCCTTCGGGCGGAACGATTTCAATCGGAAGAAGGCTGTATATTTTTTCACCCCGGAGACCCTCAACGACGCCTGCAGTCGCCTCCTTTCCTTTTATGTACTCCTCAACCAATACCTGAGAAGAAAGTTCAAACGCTTTCTTTACACCGTTCAAAAATTCTTCAAAAGTTTTTGCCAATGTGACACCGTCACTTGAACCGGCGGAAGCCGGTTTTACCACAATCGGCGGAGAAAATGCACGGAATGCTTCGCGTGCTTCTTTCTCCAAATCGGGAGAAACGCGGAGCACTTTGTGGCGCGGCATTTTTACCCCCTCTTTTGCCAGAATTTCCTTGGTGAGATCCTTATTTAAAGAAACGGCGGCCGCATACGCGCCTGCACCCGTATACGGAGTGCCGATGCGGTCCAGAATCCGCTGCACCGTGCCGTCCTCGCCGTACTGACCGTGGAGTACGTTTATCGCGACGTCAGAATCGGCAAGTGCCCGCTCGGGCGTCATGGGAAGCCCGCGCGCATGCCACACCCCCTCTTTGTCTATGAAAATATCCAAGGGGCGGTACGGCTCTCTCTGAAGGGATTCCAGTATGTTTGCCCCCGTAATCAGAGAAATATCGTGCTCACTTGAAGGACCTCCGCGCAAAACAGCCACTTTTATCATACAGATATTCTAACTCATGAGAGCACACTCCGGTCACATCCGTTTGCGGAGCGCCCTTCGATGCCTGCTTATGGCAAATCGGTGCGCTTCGGCATTCGCGAGAAGTATGGAGGTTTCGTGCGTATGGCGCACCGTCGGAGAACCCAGAATGTTTTTCGGCTTATGCCGCTCGTCTTTTACCACCGAGACAACCTCCGCATCCGTCATCCCCGCGAGCTTTAAAAAACTCTTTGCGTGCTTTAAATGCGTTGCCCCGCCGTCTATGACAACCACCTGCGGATACGCCCACTCGCGATGCCGGGTTCTTCTCTCTATCACTTCGGAAAGCGCGCCGATATCATCCCCCGCTTTTGCGGATCTTATGGTAAACGTACGATATTCGGCACGAACGGGTTCTCCGTCAACCACAACCGCCATGACGCCGCGCGTCGCACTCCCCTGTATGTGGGCGATATCGTATGCCTCTACGCGGAATGAGGCTGTATCGGGAACACGGTGCTCGTCCTTTATGAGAGTGACGTCGCGGATATGTTCAAGTGCGAATATCTGACGTTTTAACAATTCTGCGTCTTCAAAACGTTCTTCACGGGCGGCACGAGCCATGTCGCGTTTGAGTGTCCGCACGAGTGAGCGTTTCTTGCCGTCAAAAAGTTCAATGACGGACCGTACGGTATGCGCGTATTCCCGCGCATCAAGTGTCTGCGGGAAAAGACCGATTGCCCGGTTAAACGAGAGATGCTTCGCCTGCGCGGGCGTCAGTTTTCCACTTACAGAGAACGCACTGTCAAAAAACGGGAAAATTTTCCGTACGATTTTCAGTCCTTCACGCAGTTGTGCCGCGCTCAGGAACGGACCGAACAGTTTTTTTATTTTTGAGGGCGGGAATGCACCCGAAAGTTCGCGTTCTCTGACAATAAGAAACCGGGGGTAGGTTTCTTTTGTCACCACGAGGTACGCAAAACTTTTATTGTCTTTATTGTCCGTATTTCCCGGAGGCGCAAGTTTTTTTATCAGTTTCGCCTCCAGAATCAGCGCTTCCAAAACAGAATCCGTTTCTTCGTGTGAGACGGAAACGGCGTCGCGGATGACATTTTCAATCAGAGGGCTCCGTACCGCGCCGATGTCGGATGTGAAGTAGCTTCTGATTCGGTCCCTCAAGGACGTCGCTTTCCCTACATACAAAACCGCGCCGCGTGAATCGGAAAAACGATACACGCCGGGAGCGTCCGGTATTTTTTTGAAATCAACATCCGCGCGCAGCATACCGAGGAACAGTATACTCGCCTTACAATCCCCGCAAAGAAACCGTTCCGGGAATTAAAACTCATCAAACCTCGGAAGTATTTTTATCGTCGTTGATTGAGACACGGGGAGAGCGCTCAAATCGGAACACGAGAGAGTGTAGACCGTCTGCTGCGAGATTGCCGCCGTTGTTTGGGTTCCCGAAGTGCCGGTGAGCGTCCATGAATCGCCGTTTGTGCCGACCAGGGTGCAGGAATTCGCCTGAACATCTACGACGCCCCAAGTAAGAGTGGTCGTCTGGCCGGGACGAACCGTAAACGTCGTCGGGTACAGAGTCAGCTGAGCATTGCCCGTAGCTTCTGAGTCGTCCTCCAACGAGCTGCATTGCAGATCAAACGTCGGGCCCACTCCGTAGTCAATTTTTGTATCGCCGTCGTTATCCACTCCGTCCGCGCACTCTTTCGGATTGTATTCGTCATTGTCCGCCGCGCTCGTGCACCCGCGGTCCCCCGGCGGAACCGGATAATCAACTTTAGTATCGCCGTCGTTGTCGTACCCGTCCGCACACTGCGCCGGATTTTCCTCCGTCGGATCGCCGGCGTAGGTGCAGCCGGGGTCGGCGTTCGCGCCGCCGTAGTCAATTTTTGTATCGCCGTCGTTGTCGGCCAAGTCCGAACATGCGGGCGTCGCAGGATTCGTCTCGTTATCGTCCGCGGCGTTGACACAACCCGGGTCGGGATTGCCCACTGTCAAATCAATTTTCCCGTCCGCATCATTGTCCACACCATCAGCACACTGTGCGACTGCTCCGTTGGTTTCCGAATCATCACCCGTGCCGCTGCAGCCGGGATCGCCCGGCGGGTAGTCTGCCAAACTATCGCTGTCGTTGTCCAACCCGTCATTGCATTGCGCGGGTGTTGTTCTGCAGGCGACGCCCGTACCGATGACACCGTAATTTGAGCCCTTGAACGAAAGCCAGCCGACGGTAGCCGCATTTTCGGTGGAACCTCCGCCCCACGCGTAGCCTTCCCATGAGCATCCCACCGCTTTTACCTGGTGACCCGTGCCTGCCAAATGCAGCCAGCCGCCCCACCCGCCGATTTCGTACGACGGGCCCGTACCCGCAAGGGCGCGGGCCCATCCTGTTGCAAAACCGGTGGTCTGATTAAACCGCGCTTCGCACGGCGCCGTGGGGCACCCCGCAAGATCCGCGGTATTAAACGAAACCCAGCCTGCGTTTGACGACCATGCGTAACCCGACATCAGGCCGTTCCCGTCTATCTTCACGCCGTAATTTGACGTACCGCAATTCCCGCCCGTCGTGCAGTTCATTGAAACCCAGCCTATTGTTGAGGACCAGGCGTACCCCGAAAGGTTGTCGGTTGCGGCAGCACGCGCCATAGAAACGATGCCCCACACGGCAACGGCGAGAAGCACAAAGAGGAACAGACCCCAGAAGAATCTACCGCGTGCAATGTTTAAAATATTTTTCATGCACCGCTATTGTTTTACGTTATGCACCAACACTCCCCCCGCGTAATACGTATGGCTCGGAATAGTGGTGAGGTTGTACACCGCACTCCGTGCCCCATTCGGTGCAATTGATGTGACGGGTATGCTGCCGTCTGCGCTCACCAGAGAATCACCAATACGGATGTCGGACGCAGGAAGCCATTCCCCGTTTCCGTCCCTCAAAACTTTGAACTTATGATTGGGTGTCACCGTAATGCCGTTCAGGAGGAGCGTGTCGTACGAACCTATGTGTTCCCAGGTTTTTGTGACCGTGCTTACGGTCTTTTCACCCGTTACTTCGTCGGCGCTCATAACCGCATCACCTACGCGCACATCAGCAATCGCTTTTGTTGAGCCGTCCGCCATCGTTATCAGAGTATCGGGCGAGAAACATCCGCCGCCGCCGCCGTATGTTCCCTGGTAGTAACTCTGCGCGTAGTAAGAGCTCTGATAGTAACTCTGAGCGTAGTACGAACTTTGGTAGTAACCCTGAGCGTAGTAAGAGCTTTGGTAGTAACTTTGAGCATAATATGAGGATTGACCGTAGTAGGAACTCTGGTAATACCCTTGCGTGTAAGAGTACGCGGATTCATACCCGCCTTCGTATCCGCTCTGGTAGTAGCTCTGCGTGTAATACGGGGTTCCTCTGTACACGGTGCCCGGAGTAACGAGAACGGACCCGGTACACGAAAGACGCGAAAATTTGCAGTACGTCCAGCCTGCGCAATCGGCGCTTGATACCCACGAACAGTGATCCCAACTCATCGGAATCCACCCCGCGGCAATTTCAGCAGCGGACAGAACGCATCCGCTCCCGACGGGAGAACGGTCACCGGGATCGCGTCCTGACTGACCGACACTTCCCTGTTTAATCATGGTGTCCAGCTGACAGGTGGCGGGTGACGGAGTCCACGGCCAGGACGTCACACAGCTCGCACCGATACAGAAGCTGTCGGTCGCGCCGATCGCGTCCGCCCAGAAACTCCCCGCTTTTGTTTGTGTTGTGGCGCTTGTATCAATCAAAGGCGGCGGATTGCCTCCCGGCGGCAATGCGGTTGCATTAGAATAGTCCGCGGCAAAAGACGCGGGGGCAAGAATGAGGAGGCTCAGTACAATAGCGAGCGCAATGCGCAGTAAATCCGGCGGGGCTGATTGAAATGTAATTTTTTCCTGCATAATCATTGTCTGGTAACCGTCCCGGGACCAATGGTAACGGCGCCTGAACAGACAACGCGCGTATAGGAGCAGTATTTCGGCCCGGCGCAATCGCGGTCTGAAACGCCCGAACAATGATCCCAGCTTCCGACAATCCAACCCGCGGCAACGTCAGCGGCGGCGAGTGTGCAGCCGCTCCCCACGGTGTAGGTGCTTGCGGGGTCCTGATTTTCAACCTTGGTGGTTTCAATATGACACAGTGACGGAGTAACACCCGCCGGCCATGCGCTGATGCAGCTCGCGCCGAGACAATACCCGTCATTGGTTCCGACTGAAGCAGCCCAGAAATCTCCGGCTTTCGTCTGATCGGTAAGACCGACATTCAACGGAACATTTGTGTTTCCGGCAGGCGGAGTTGAAGCAGGCTCAGTAAAATTCGCGGCAGAGACGATGCCGAAAACGGCAAAAAAACCGAGAATCAGTACTGCGGCATCTCTTACAAAAGAAATTGTTACGGTACGTGGTTTTTTTGTGTTGCTCATACGCACGCTATTGTAGAACGGTCCTAACTCCGCCACCGGTGCCTCCGCCGCCGCCGCCGGAGCTGCCGGATGTCTGTGAAGTCACAATTCCCGGTTCAATGGTCACGTTGCCGGTACATGAAACCTGCTGATACACGCAGTAATACGGCCAGCGGCAGTCCGCGCTCCCGACCGTGGTGCAGTAGTCCCAACTTACCAAAGTCCATCCTGCCGCCGTTTCCGCCGCCGAAGGTACACAGCCGGCGCCCATAGAACCGGGATTGTGGTCCTCACGAATCATGGTGTTCAGCTGACACGTTGATCCTGTGGAATACGCGGGCCAGGAAGTAATGCAGCTTGCACCGATACAGTAACCCCCTGTGGAGCCGATAGAATCCACCGCCACATCTCCTGTTTTTTCCTGATACACGCTTCCGACATTGACGGGTGCGGACATATTGCCCGCCGGGGGGCTTGCCGTCGGCTCAACCAGATTGGCTGCATAGGCAACACCGGCAACGACCGACGTACATATCAAAACGCCGAGCGCCAACCGCGCGCTCTCAGTGATAAATCTTTTTAAAAAACCTCCCATGCAATAAGGAATCAGTTCGGCACGAGGCCCTCAAGAATACGCGCCCTGTCCTGCGGTGAAAGCCCGTCGGCTTCGGGATTGTCGGGAAGCTGGTCAATAATCGCCTGCGCCTCCTCCGGGGTTACTATCTGCTCCTCCAGATCTTTCGCGTACATACCCACGTATCCGATGATACCCAAAAGCAAAACTATGACGATGAGGAGAAAGAGTACCAATGACTTATGCGAACCCGAAAAATGCTGCGGCGCAGAATCCATATGTACATAATAGCGCTTGAGCAGGGAATGGCGCCGGCGCATGTGGAAAAGAGCCGCTCCATTTCAACTTCGTTTCCGGGGCGCACAACCACCTGGTGTATACTTTTTCGTATGAACGCACTACTACGAGGCGGCGTTTTTCTTGTAATCCTCGGTACTTTATGCGGTGTATTCTCTCCTATAACTGTGGAGGCGGTTTCTCTAACCGAAACCGAGAAAACGTGGCTCACGGAAAATCAGGAAAATATATTTTTCGCACCGATTGAGGACTATCCTCCGTTTTTGTGGAGTCAATACGGGTCACTTTTTGGCATCTCAAACGACTATCTGCAGTACATACAAGAACAACTGTCCGTTGATTTTAAAGAGCGGGAGCCGCGAACCAGAAGCGAACTGACGGCGGCAATGGAATCCGGCGAGAGCAGCTTTCTGGCATCCCTGACGGAAACGAGCGACCGCGCCGAATATCTGCTTTTCACGCGTCCGTATCTCACCGTTCCGACTGTTTACGTCGGGAAAAGCGGGATGCGTGTGGATACCGCAACGGAAATAGTGGAGAAAGGACTTTCGGTCTCCGTCGCGGATGAATACGGCATTCATCAGTACCTGGAAAACAGATACTCCGCCATGCATCTGGTTCCGGTCGCGAATAACTACCTGGTTCTGCAGAACGTACTCTCGGGAAAAACCGAAGTCGGCGTGATAAATGTGGCTTCCCTGTCGCACCTTGCACGTGAACACAACATGACTAATCTTAAAAAACTTGCCGATACCGGTTTTGACGTCAGGCTGGCGTTTGCGGTGCCGAAATCAATGCCGGTTTTACGGGATATTCTGGACAACGTTATTGAATCAATGCCCGAGAAAACCAAGCAGGCGATTATGGAGCGTTGGGTTCCCGATTCGGCGAGTATACAGAATCTTGCCGGAATCGGCGCGGAACCGCTCGGCGGTGTTTCTCCGAATCAAAACTCATACGTTATAGGCATGGGCGCGTTGCTCCTGCTGTGCCTCGGATTTATACTTCACTACATCTTTGTACGCTTCACTCCGAGAAAAGACGCGACGGGAAACACCGAATACATCCCCTAACTCAAAAACCCGCCGAGAGGCGGGTTTTATTTAATCATCGTCTGTTGGCTTTGGTTTGAACCGTCGCAACGTCTCTTTACCGCATTTACTGCAACGCCACAGTCTTGGGAGATTAATACCTCCTGCGACATCATCGGCACCAACATCGGATTTTTGCCCCCAATCATGAGGCGGACACGGACCTTCCCCGATTGCCGGATCAATAAAACCGGTTCCCATTTCTCTTCTTTTAGTCACTTTTATATTATAACACTTTCTTCAAATATTGTCCCGTGTAAGAGCCTTTTGTGCGGCTTACTTCCTCGGGTGTTCCCTTCGCAACGATATTTCCTCCGAGAACACCGCCGTCGGGACCGATATCTATAATGTAGTCCGCGGATTTAATCAGATCCATGTTGTGTTCAATCACGACAACCGTATTCCCTTTGTTGACCAGCGTCTGCAGAATTTCAATAAGTTTTTTGACGTCTTCATAATGCAGACCGATAGTCGGTTCATCCAGAAGGTAAATCGTTTTCTCCGTGTGACGGCGGTACAACTCGGAAGAAATTTTTACCCGCTGCGCTTCTCCGCCCGAAAGCGTCGTCGCGGACTGACCTAATTCCAGATACCCGAGACCGACGTCCATCAACGACTGAAGTCGGTCGGAAATTGCGGGAATATCCTTAAAGAAATCCAGAGATTCTTCAACGGTCATTTTCAGAACATCGTGGATATTTTTTTTCTTATACGTGACCTCAAGCGTTTCTTTCATGAACCGGTTGCCGTTACACACATCGCACGTCACGTAGACCGTCGGCAGAAAGTGCATTTCAACCGCCACCGTGCCGTTGCCCTGGCATGACTCGCACCTACCGCCTTTTACGTTGAACGAAAACCGCCCCCCTTTCCATCCGCGTGCCCGTGCCTCGGGAGTCGCGGCAAACAAATCGCGGATATGCCCGAACGCACCGGTGTAGGTTGCGGGATTACTGCGCGGAGTTCTCCCTATCGGTGACTGGTCAATCAATACAACACGGGAGATATATTCGGAACCCGTAAAACTCGCGCAGTTGTATATTTTGTTCGTACGGTAATTCCGCTCCAGCCGTGCCCGCAAATTTTTGTAGAGAATCTCGTACATCAGGGACGATTTACCGCTCCCTGAAACGCCCGTAATGATATTGAGCCTGCCCAGGGGCACGTCAACGTCCATGTTTTTTATGTTGAATATATTTCCCTGACGGACTTTCAGTGCGCCTTTCTGTTCTTCGCGCCGGGACGAAGGGACTTCAATTTTTTTCTCTCCGCGCAGGTACGAGAGCGTAACGGAACCCGTGTCGTTTCGTTTTGAAGTCAGCAGATGCTCTAGCCACCCCGCCGCGATAATGCTTCCGCCGTGCACTCCCGCACCGGGGCCGATATCAACGATAAAATCGGAAGCATAGATGGTATCTTCATCGTGTTCAACGACGATAATGGTGTTTCCTAAGTCGCGGAGACGAAGCAAGGTTTGTATCAGACGGTCGTTGTCGCGCTGGTGAAGACCGATGGTCGGTTCGTCCAAAACGTAGAGCGCGCCCACCAGTCCGCTCCCCAATTGCGACGCGAGCCGGATTCTCTGCGCTTCTCCGCCCGAGAGCGTATTCGCCGTTCGGTCCAGTGTCAGGTATCCGATACCGACGTTTATCATGAACTGCAACCGCGCAAGAATCTCTTTCACCACCACTTTTGAAATCTCTTCCTGCTTTTTGCTCAGTTTCAGACTTTCCAGAAAATCCTTCGCGTCCAGGATTGAAAGTCTGGTGAGGTCCACCACGTTTTTTCCGATGTCCTGTTTCTTCCCTCCTGTCTCACGTCTCTTGTTTCCTGTCTCTTGCTGCTTGTCGCTTGCGTCTTGTTTCCCCGAGAGGTACACGCGCAGGGCTTCGGGACGCAGGCGCTTTCCGAGGCACACGGGACACTCGTCCATATTAAAGAATCCGACCGTACCCAACCCGTGACATTCGGGGCATGCGCCGTACGGACTGTTAAATGAAAACAGTCGCGGCTCCACTTCGGGGAAACTTGACCCGTCCACGGGGCAGATGAATTTCGCCGAAAGAATGCGCGACTCTCCCTTGGGGTTGATGATTTTTACGAGTCCGTTTGATTCCTTGAGTGCCAATTCAACCGCCTCCGACAGGCGCTCTCGACCGTCACTCACTTTCGCTTTTCCTGCCCCGTTAGAAGACGCAGTCTTTCTAATGGGGTCAAGCTCGGTAACGTAGATTTCATCCACCAAAACATCAATGTCGTGCACTTTTGTTTTTTCAAGAGTGATTCGCTCACGGAGCGAATGCTCCTTGCCGTCCACAATTACTTTTTCAAATCCTTTACCTAAGAGGTCGTACAGCATCTGATAGTACTCACCCTTCCTGCCCAGAACGACGGGGGCAAGTATTTTTATTTTCAAATCGTTATACGCGACACCCATGACATTTTTCGTTCCCTGTTTCAAATCAACTTCTTCAATCGTACGGAGAATAATTTTCAAAATCTCCTCTTTAGAGAGTTTCTGTATCGGCACATCATGATTCAGACAGTATGGCTGCCCCACACGCGCGTAGAGAATACGCATGTAGTCGTAAATCTCCGTAATGGTAGCGACCGTGGAGCGCGGGTTATTGGAGCGTGATTTCTGGTCTATGGAAATTGCGGGCGAAAGACCCGTGATTTCTTCAACATCGGGTTTACTCATCTGATTCAGAAACTGGCGAGCATACGCCGAAAGGGACTCCACGTAGCGGCGCTGACCCTCGGCGTAGATAGTGTCAAAAGCCAGGGATGATTTTCCCGAGCCTGAAAGACCGGTAAAAACAATCATCTTGTTCCGGGGCATTTCAACCGTGATATTTTTTAAATTATGCGTTTTTGCACCCTTAACAGTGATTTTTTCAATACCGCCAAGAGACTCATGAGATTGCTTGCCCCGTAGTGAACCGTCCTCGGTTCTACTACCGGGGTGGGTTTTTGCTCCTTTGACGACTATTTTGCCCGCGTCAAACTCATTCTGTTCGTCTTTTTTGGACATGTGTATACGTAAATAGCCCCGCAGTGCGGGATACCCTATGGTAGCACCTGTGTCTTTGCGACTCTAGCCCCGCATAATCCGCGTATACTGGTCGGTATTAGTATTTTAAAAAAATTCCATGTTGAAAATGGGAAATTCGTTTTTTAACGTCATCGCGGGGATAGTATTCCTCGCCGCGGCACTCCTTCACGGGTACCGTGCGTACAGCGGTTTTGACCTCATGTACGGAGACTGGCTGGTTCCGATTTGGCTCTCGTGGCTTACGACTCTCGTCGCCTTCATTATGGCGCTCTCGGCACTCAAAAATCTGAAATAAAATAAACTCCGGAAACAGGTTACGAGTATAAAATGTGCTATACTAAGTATAGCACATTTTAGTCTTCAATGTACACGCGTCCCGGCTTTCGTTTCTTTTTGGACGGCTCGGGAAGTTTTTCTTCAAGTTTGTATATTTCGTCGCGTATGAGGGCGGCTGTTTCAAAATCAAGAATAGAAACCGCCTCTTCCATGGCTTCCCGGCGCTCGGTAATGAGCTTTTTCAACTCCTTCGGGTCTTTCGCGCGCTCCACGTCTACCGCCATCAGAAGCCCGACAGCGCGTTCGCGTTCCGCCTGCAGAGACTCGGTAATATCCCTGATGTTTTTTTGAATGGTCTTCGGCGTGATGTCGTGCTTTTTGTTGTATGCAAGCTGGATGCCGCGGCGGCGGTTGGTTTCAGAAATCGCCTTTTCCATGGAGCCGGTCATCTGGTCCGCATACAAAATCACGCGTCCGTTCA
>CAYHUW010000013.1:0-15511 GCA_964359685.1 uncultured Candidatus Saccharibacteria bacterium | reverse complement strand
ATACGCGGCATCCGCCGCCAGATCCAGACGGTAGTCGTTCATCTGCTTCGTGACTTCCGCGATTGTAGCGTTCAGGTCTTCAATGTCTTTCGCATCATCCGCATTCAATGCAGGCTTTGTTTTCACATCCTGCCCCTCAGCGTTCTCAAGAACAAAACGCGCAATATTCCAGATTTTGTTTGAGAAATTTTTATATCCGCGGATTTTATTTTCGTCTATACGGCTGTCAGTGCCCGGCGCCATGCCCATGATGAGCGCGGTTCTAACGGCATCCATGCCGTATTTGCCTGCCATATCTACCGGGTCTATGTTGTTGCCGAGAGATTTTGAAATCTTCCGCCCCTGCCCGTCGCGCACCAGGCCGTGGATGTAAATGGTTTTGAACGGCACATGTCCGGTATGAAATTTTGACATCATCACCATACGACTCACCCAGAGGGGGATAATGTCGTATCCTGTTTCAATGAGCGCGGTCGGATGATACTTTTTGAAATCGTCCGTTTCTTCGGGCCACCCCAAAGTTGAAAGAGTCCACAGGCTTGAGGAGAACCAGGTGTCCAAAACGTCCTCATCTTGCACCCAGCCGGCACCCGGGTTTTCAATCTGCACCTTTGTTTCGTCATTCTTATACCAGACAGGAATACGGTGACCGAACCAAATCTGGCGGGAGATGCACCAGTCGCGCAGATTCCGTACCCAGTTCAGGTAAGTCTTTTCGTAGCGTTCAACCAGGAATTTTGTTTCTCCGGACTCCACCGCTTCAAGCATCATCTCCTTCAGCGATTTGCCGTCTTTCGCTTTTTTCTTCACGTCCACAAACCACTGCAGTTTTATCTGTGGTTCCACCATGCCGCTCGTGCGTTCCGCAGTCGCGACGTTGTGCGTGTAGTCCTCTATTTTTTCCACTAAACCTTTTGATGCGAGTTTCTCTACGATTTTTTCGCGGGCGTCCGCTATTTTCATGCCCGCAAATTCACCCGCGATAGGGAGGAGCTTTCCGTACCAATCAATTATCTGCTCCTTATCCAGTCCGTGTTTTTCGGCGATATCAAAGTCTACAACCGAGTGCCATGGGGTAATCGTCATCACTCCCGTTCCGAATTCCATGTCGGTAGCCTCGTCTTTAATGATCGTCGCGGTAATCGGTCCGTTAATCCACTCCACTTCTATTTTCTGTCCGTGTTTCCATTCCTTGTATCGCGTATCATCGGGATGCATGACGACATATTTGTCGCCGAACTTTGTTTCGGGGCGCGCCGTGCCTATGGTAAAGGGTCCGTACTTCAGATAATAGAATTTATCTTTGCGTTCCTCATACACAATTTCATCATCAGAAATCGTGGTTTGTCCCTTCGGATCCCAATTCACGATACGGTGTCCGCGGTAAATCAGCCCAGCTTCATACATACGTATGAATGCGGTCATGACGGAGTGGTACCGCGGCTCGTCCATCGTGTATGCGTAGCGCGACCAATCCAAGGATGCCCCCATAGCGCGCATTTGGGTCTGAATGGTTCCTTTGGTAGTTTCAATGAATGCGTTAATTCGTTTGACGAGCTCCTCGCGCCCCAAATCGTGCCGACTTTTGCCCTCCGCCTTTTGTATGTCCTTCTCTACACGCGCCTGTGTTGCGATAGCCGCGGAATCGGTCCCCGGAATCCAAAGTGTTTTGAATCCCTGCATTCGCTTGTAACGCACGATGATGTCTTCAATCGCAAGCATTAGGGCGCTCCCCATGTGCAAGGTGCCCGTGACATTCGGGGGAGGGAGGACAATGGTGAACGGGTCTTTGCGTTCGCCCGGGAGTTTGTCGGGGTTGAAGTAGCCTGAGTTTTCCCAGCGTTTGTAGATGTCGGTTTCTGTAGCCTTGAAGTCGTAGGGTTTCAGGAACTTGTCGTGCACCCCATTAGAAGTTTTTTTAGAATCAGGTTTCATTGTGTCTTTAGAGTCTTACTTGGAAGAGTGTACAGAATTTGTAATTTGCATTTACTTGAAATACTTCTAACGGGGCACGTGATTTTTGAATACTACCATAAACCGAAATGGTGGCTTAAGTGAAGGGCTGTTTTTTGTCCTTTATAAAGGACATTCGGCGTGTCCTTTATAAAGGACAGGGAAGCAGCGATCCGCCTTACCCTGTCAGTTCGGTGATGTGGACGAGGTGCATAAATTGGTGGAAAAACTGTGAGCAATACAACATACGTCAAGTATTGACCCTGCATTCATACAGGTGTATGAAGAGTGGAGACTAATCTGGGAGAACTGTCTTCCGGTCCGCTCTTTGCCCCTCCTTATTTCGTATATCAAATAATTAATACATTGAACGTCTTTTTATGACAAACATTTCTAAGTTCTATGGGGTTCCTGCCTGGGCAAAAAGCATCGTAAGCTCTCTTACGATTCTCGCTCTCGTCATCACGTCAATGGGTTCGCTTTTGGCGTTTCCTCAGACTGCACAGGCAGCAACAATCTTTTTCGATGGATTCGAGGATGGTTATACAAATTGGACTTCTGGTATCCCTGAGACTGGGAAATGGGAAATAGATAATAGTGGACATACTGGGAAAGCAGCTCGGGTAAAGGGTGACAACGACAACACTCTGACTCTTCATAAGTCTTGGTCAACCGTTGGGAAACAGAACATAACGCTTTCTTATTGGTTCAAGTCTGACGATTTATCTGGTGGGGACACAGTAAAAGCAGAGTGGTTTGATGGTTCTAATTGGCAGACACTGTTCACGATTGATAGTGTTTCTGATGAAGATAATTGGACACAAAAAACACACAATCTTCCAGTCGGGGCAGCTAATCTAAGCACTTTCAAGATTAGGTTTAATGCTGACATGCATAGTGCGAGCCGCAAGGTTTGGCTCGATGATGTTTCTCTTGGTGCAGATAATATTCCTACACAGGGCGGTCTTATCGTGAACAAGGTGATAGTAAATAACAGTGGTGGCACCGCAACCGCAAGTAACTTCTCGTTTCAGGTGAACGGTGGCACAACGATTTCTTTTGAAGCAGATGCTTCAAATGCATTTACGCTGACGGCGGGCGCATACAGCGTGACCGAGGTAGCAAACAGTGCTTATACGGCTTCGTACTCAGCAGGTTGTACGGCAGGAGTTATAGCGGGAGCAACAACGACCTGCACGATAACGAACAACGACAATCCTGTTCCGGCAACTATTTCAGCAACGAAAATTGTCTGCGATTCAGAGGTAGATCTCCCGAACATGAGCGGCGGGGCAAGCATCACAGCATCAACCGCTTCTACATTTCTCGGTACGCATCCGAACTGCCACTTGCAGTCAGGCTGGGTGTTTGAATGGGCGCCGAGCTCATCTGTTAACCCAGGCAACAACCTCGGTGCAGCAGGCGGAGCATGGACCGGATTCGGTCCGACGAACGGTAGTGGTGTTGCAACAACGTCTGTCCCTGCAGGTTCTGATGTCTGGGTTCGCGAGCAAATGCAGGCAAACCACGTTCTTTTCTCGGGCGATACCTCTGTACCGCTTGATGACGTTTCGGCAGAAATCTACTGTTCCTCCGACGTAGAAAATTACGACAACTATGACCGCATTTCTTCTCCTGCAAATGCAACGACCTATCACTGCGTTGCATGGAACGCACTTCCTGCACCGACATTGACCGTTGTTAAGAATGTTGTAAACAACAACGGCGGCACGCTCGGCGTCGGCGATTTCCCGCTCTATATTGACGGCAACCTCGTTACTTCCTGGGCGACGACTACCGTTACTATCGGAGCTCACACTGTTTCCGAACTCACGGCTCCCGGATACGCGGGCGTGATAGGCGGCGATTGTGCTCCTGACGGCTCGGTCACCCTCGCGGGCGGGCAGCAGAAAATCTGTACCATTACGAACGATGACATTCAGCCGACTCTGAAAGTTACAAAAACCATTCTCAATGATAACGGTGGGTTGAAAGAAATCATTGATTTCATACTTAAAATCGGTAGTTCGGTAGTAACTTCGGGCGTTGCCAATCCCTTGAACGCGGGTACGTACACGGTAAGCGAAGAAGCCGCCGCGGGTTACACGGGCGTAATCAATACTGACTGCGCCGCAGACGGTTCAATAACGCTCGCTATCGGCGAAAATAAAAACTGCACCATCACAAACGACGACAATGAACCTTCACTTACTCTTAATAAGGTGGTGATTGACGATAACGACAACAACGGTACGACTGCCGCTTCAGCATGGACACTGACCGCAACGGGTCCGACGGGATTCTCGGGCGCAGGACCTTCGGTTTCTAACGGCGCTTCATTTGACGCGGGTACATACGATTTGTCCGAATCAGGCCCCGCAGGCTACGCGGCATCCGCGTGGGTATGTTCCGGCGGCACGCAGGTAGACGGAGACACCGTCACTGTAGGTTTGGGACAGACGGTTTCCTGCACCATCACGAACGACGACATCGCACTTCCTTTGTGCAGTAACGGCGTGGATGATGACGGCGACGGTTTGGTGGATGCTGCCGATCAGGGGTGTCATACCGACCTTAATGCAAGCAATGTTGATTCATACAACCCGAACGGAACTTCGGAAGGAAATGAAACAACTCTCGCCACCTGTACCGACGGACTTGATAACGACGGGGATACGTTCGTAGACCTTCTTGATTCAGGCTGCTCCGCATACATTCCCAAAGTCGTTGTGCACAAGAATGTTGTAAACGACAACCTGGGCGGCACCGCAACCGCGAGCCAGTTCTCGGTTGACGTCGTAAACGGTGTAGACAGTTTCTTTGACGTCTTCTTTGTTGTTGACGGCACTCAGTCTCCGGTCGGTTCAGTGGGCACAGCGTCGGTAAATCTTACCCCCGGCTCCTACAGCGTTACCGAAGACGCGGTACAGGGTTACACCTCAACTCCGAGCGGCGATTGTTCGGGAACCATAGCAACAGGAGAAACGAAACACTGTACGTTCACCAACAATGACCAGGCGACGACTGTTCTCGTCAAAAAAATTCTTGTGAACGACAGCGGAAAGACGAATGCGACCACGACGTTCTCATTCAAACTGAACGGCACCGGTTCCTCGTACTTCTTCAATGAAATCGGCGAGGTATTGCTCTCAATCCTCCCCGGAAGTTACTCGGTTCTTGAAGACGCAAGCACGAATGCGGGATATACCGTAGGTCACTCTGAGTCATGTTCAGGAAGTCTGCTTCTCGGTCAGTCCGAAACATGTACCATTACGAACAACGACAAGCCCGCATGTAACGACGGCATTGAAAACGACAGTCCGTCAGACGGTCTGATTGATGAAAACGATCCGGGCTGTTACGTAGATAACGGCGACAGCGGAACGGTGTATGACCCGAACGGCCAGACGGAAGGCAATGAAACCACGCTCCCGATGTGTATTGATGAATCCGACAACGACGGCGACGCGTTGATTGACCTCAATGATCCTGATTGTGCGGCATTCAAGCCTGTGTTGATTGTGAAGAAGGTGCTTTCGTACGATGGCGAAATCCCTCCGACATTCTTTGATGTCTTCAGCTTCGCTTTGGATAACGGTGAGCCGCAGAACTTTGATTCCGAAGACGGAATGAACACTCTTATTCTGAACACGGAAGGAAGTCACACGATTGTTGAAACGAATATTCCCGCAAACTGGGATTTCGGGTCGGTCTATTGTGAATATGATGGTGATTCTGCAGGAGATTCTATCCAGAACGGTCACCAGATATATGTAGACGCGGGCGACACGGTAACCTGTACGTTCACCAACGTCTGGAATCCCGACTTTGACTGTTCGGACGGCTTGGACAACGAGGGCGACGGCTTGGTTGACGTCAATGACCCTGCCTGCCACCTGGACAACGACCCGAACAATCCGAATTCGTACTTCCCGAATACTACTACCGAGGTAAATAATCCTCCTGCTCCTCCGGGGGGCGGTGGTGGAGGCGGCGCGGATCCGCAGCTCTTCTCAAACGGCAGCAACGGTCCGTTTGTCCTCGGTGCTTCAATCGGTCCTGCTGACGGTGCGGTCTTGGGTGATACCTGCGGCTTGTACATGGACAAGTACCTGCGCCGCGGAAACGCAAAGAACGACAAAGGGCAAACCGAGAGACTTCAGGCGTTCCTTAACAAGTGGGTGAAGGCAGGTCTTCCTGTAACCGGATTCTTCGGTCCTATGACGGAAGAGGCGGTAAAGGCGTTCCAGGCATCAAATCCTGATGCGATTCTGAAGCCGTGGAACCTGACATCCGCAACGGGCTTGGTGTACATCACCACCCTTCGCCAGATGAACCTTCTTGAGTGCCCGGCGCTCACGCTTGAGCTTCCACCGCTCACGCCTTGGACAGACAATTAACTTACAAGCCGAAAACCCCGCCCTGAGTTTATCGAAGGGCGGGGTTTTCTTTTTGTCGCTGGACGGGCATGGAAACGGGTGTATCCTGAATAAGGACTTATCACATCAATAAAAAACACATGATTAAAAAATCAGTATTCGCGTTTGCGCTTCTTCTCGCGTTCTCCGTTGCAGGAGTCGCGCACGCTTCCCATTCATGGGGCAGTTATCACTGGGCGCGCACCGCGAATCCGTTTACCTTGAAGGTGGGGGATGCGGTCACGAGTCAATGGGATGCATATCTGGACGAGGCAATAAGCGACTGGAATCCTTCGTCAGTTCTTGACCTTACAAAAGTTGCAAGCACTCAAAATCCGAAGACCTGCAGGGGAACAACGGGACGCATTGAAGTGTGTAACGCCAAGTACGGTAACAACGGGTGGCTGGGTCTTGCAAGTATTTCCATTACCGGAGGCACCCACATCACGAAGGGAACATCAAAGATGAACGACACGTATTTCAACACCGCAACCTACAACACGCCTGCATGGAGGCGTTTGGTGATGTGCCAGGAAATCGCGCATGACTTCGGACTTAACCACCAGGATGAAGGTTTCACTGCTCCGAACTTGGGTTCATGTATGGACTACACGAATGATCCTGACGGCGGCGGCGCATACGGACCATCAAACGAGCATCCGAATGCCCACGATTTCGCTCAGCTTGAAACAATCTACGCACATCTGGATTCTTCAACAACAATCGGACAGGTGACAGGCAAGGCGCTCGGAGCCGTCCGCGCAGCTTTGAAGGGAGAGAACCAGGATCACCCCGAGTTCGGAAAAGCAGTAGGATATGACCGAAGCGGTCGGGCAAACGAATTCCGAAAGGATGATGGTGATGACACTGAGACCATTACCCACGTCTTCTGGCTTCCTGAATAATCCGCATAGACAGTTAAAAAACCGCCCAACAGGGCGGTTTTTTCGTCTTGTCCCTCTGCTAAAAAAGGCGTATAGTGGCAAAAGCCGCTCTGTTTTTTCTCCTCAAGTTTTTTCCTCGGGGAGGGAATGAGTGGTTATTTTTTTCTATGACTGAAGCGGTAGAACAGGAACTCGCAAAAGGTGTCAATTGTTCCATCATTTCCCTGGTGGATGCCTTGATTGAAAAAGCGCAGAAAAGCCGGGCATCGGACATACACATTGACCCCACACCTTCGGGCGTCAAAATCCGTTTCCGCATTGACGGTGTTTTACAGGAAGTGTATGTATTTCCGAAAGAAATCCACGGTGAAGTGGTTTCAAGAATAAAAATTATTTCGGGCTTGCGCACCGACGAACACCAGGCAACGCAGGACGGCAGGTTCCGGCTCGTATTTCCGAATATGGAAGAATTCGTGGATGTGCGCGTTTCAATCGCGCCCACGTACCACGGTGAAAACGTAGTGATGCGTTTATTGTCAGACAAAGCCGCCAACTACACATTGGAGATGCTCGGCTTTTCCGAGTCTGATGCCGCAAAAATAATTAAAGCCGCAAAAAAACCAAGCGGCATGATTCTCTCCACGGGCCCGACCGGAAGCGGAAAAACCACCACACTCTACACGCTGATTAAAATGTTGAACTCAAAAGAGGTTTCAATAGTGACTCTGGAAGACCCGATTGAGTACGCGATAGAAGGAATTGAGCAGATACAGGTCAACCCGAGGAGCGATTTGACGTTTGCAAACGGCCTGCGCTCCATGCTCCGCCAGGACCCTGACATCATCATGGTCGGAGAAATCCGCGACGTGGAAACGGCGGCGATTGCGGTTAACACCGCGCTCACGGGCCACCTGGTTTTGTCCACCCTCCACACGAATGATGCGGCGACCACCTTGCCGCGCCTTTTGGACATGAAAATTGAACCATACTTGGTGGCTTCCACAGTTTCTATCGCCATCGGCCAGCGCCTGGTGCGGAAAATCTGCGTAAGCTGCCGCGAAGCATATAAACCGACGCAAGCCGAGAAAGAAAACCTTCTTTCAATGCTTCCGGAAAACCTGAAAGGGAAGCTGGGCACGCTCTATCGCCATAAAGGATGCGAATCATGCAACATGACGGGATTTTCGGGAAGAATCGGCGTCAACGAAGTGCTGGTGATGGACCCGGAAGTCCGCGATGCGATTTTGAGAAAAGCATCGTCCACGGATATCCGCGCCATCGGCGTTAAAAACGGCATGACCACGATGTTTGAGGACGGACTCGCAAAGGCACTCCAAGGTCAGACCACCATTGCGGAAATCCTCCGCGTCGTTCATGAGTAAGTTTTTTGACTCCGTGAAATCGTATTTTGCGCGCGCGAAAATTAAGGCAGATTTCAGTACTCCGCGCAAGGAAAAAACAGTCGCATTTTTTTCCATGCCGATGCGTTTTTCCGTCAAAGACCAGATGCTTTTCGCAAAGCGTCTGTCGTTTCTTATCAAATCAAACGTTCCGATTCTTGAGAGTCTCTACATTCTGAAGGAACAGACCAAAGCAGGTGCGGTGCAGCGGGTATATGAACGGCTGATTACCGATATTTCAAGCGGGCAGTATCTGCATGTGTCCATGAAGCGTTTCGGCAATACGTTCGGGCACTTTGCGCTGAACATCATCAAAGTCGGCGAGCTTTCCGGCATCCTCTCTCAAAACCTTGTGTATCTCGCGAATGAACTTGAGAAGCGGTACGAACTCAAGCGCCGCATCGCGGGCGCTTTGGTCTATCCGATTGTCATAACACTCGCCACTTTAGGCATCACGGGGCTTTTGACGGTTTTCATATTCCCGAAAATCATGCCGATTTTCGCGTCGCTCTCGGTGGAACTGCCTTTCACCACAAAGGTGCTTCTTGGAATGAGTCTGTATCTTCAACAGCACGGCATACTGACGATTATTATCCTTGCGATTTTCTGGTTCGGTCTCGCGATGCTGATTCGCTCCAGCGAGCGCGTGCGCATAGTGTTTGACTACACGTTCCTCAAAATGCCGATTGTGGGCGGGATTATGGCGGCATACAACATGTCCAACTTTAACCGCACGCTGGGGCTCCTTCTCAAGAGCGGTCTGAAGATTACCGATGCCTTGAGTATTGTCGCCGAAACGACCGAGAATCTGGTCTACCGAAAGGAATACCTCCAGCTTGCGAAAAGCGCCGAGCGCGGAGAGCAGATATCAAAAGCACTTGCGAAACGAAAATCATTTTTTCCCGCGATGACGACCCACATGATAGCGATCGGCGAAAAGACGGGGACGCTTTCGGACACGCTTATCTATCTTTCCGAAATGTATGAGGCGGAGCTGAATGACCTCACGAAAAACCTCTCTTCGGTCCTGGAGCCGATACTCATGCTCGTCATGGGCGTTATCGTCGGGTTTGTGGCGGTTTCCGTTATTGCACCGATATATGAAATCACCCAAAGCCTCCAGCGGTAACACAGCACGCGCGTTTTCGATGATTGAAGTAATCATCGTTATCGCAATTCTCGCGGTCATTTTCGGCACGGGCTCACTATTTATGTTTGATGCCATCGGTCGCTCCGTTGCCCTGAATGAGCAGAATCTCGTTTCCACGCTTTTGATGGGGCAGAGAACGAAGGCACTTTCAAACGTCAATCAGACTTCGCACGGACTCAAAATGGAAGCGAATCAGTACACGCTGTTTGAGGGTGTTTCGTTTGCCGCGGGGACGAATAAACGGGCTGTGGCGAAGGGAGCGGGCGTCACGACCTCCGGAGACACGGAGTTCGTGTTCGGGCAATTGTCGGGCACTTCAACTCCGGCTTCAATGACCATCACTGACGGAGCAAAAACGGCCACCATAGACGTAAACGCCGAAGGGCGTATAGAGTGGTAATGAGTATGAATACACAGCGCGCATTTTTAACGGTAGAAGTAGTCATCGCGCTCGCGATATTCACGGTTATTATGTCCGGCGCCGTTCTGGTGTCTTTTAACGGACAAACCGCAGGTTTGGACACCGCGCTCACTAAAGAAACCGTCTATCAGGCGCAGTCGTTCTCACAAAACGACATGCAGCTCGCATCTGTTTTTTCAGGATTTTCTGCGCTGACATCAAGCGTGAATGCGGCCGCGGGCTACACGCGCACCGTCACGAACGGCGCGCCGTGTTTTAAAATCGTAGGAACTTCCTTCAGTACCTCAACGGAAAAAAACCGTTCGCTCTCCGCCGGCATTCTTTCGGGAATCGCGAGTATTGATACTGCCGTTGCTATGGGGGGCGGTTGTGACCCGTTTCCTCCGTCCGACTGGGACAATCCCGACTCCTTCGGAAGCATAGATGTCGGGGGTTCTGCAGGAACGGGAGTGGAGGCGCGTTGGATTTCAGGTATACGGCATGCGTTTCTAGTCTCGAACCCGTCTGCAGCGAATCAGGAAGATTTCTATGTGTTCAATGTTGCAGATCCTGAAAACCCCACTGAAGACGCAAAAATCAATACCGGAGCAGGGTTAAACGATATCGCAATCGAAGGAAAGTATGCGTTTGTTCTTCAGGATGACTATCAGAATCAACTGCAGGTCATTGATATTTCCGACCCTACAGGTCCGTTTATAGAGACTGAAGTGACACTCCAAGATGTTGACGGGACGTATCCTGAAGGACGGACGATTGCTTATTTTGACAATACTCTGTATATCGGAACGTGGAATAACAATATTCCGGCAACCTCTCCGGAGTTTCTTATTTACGATGTCAGCTCACCAAGTGCACCCGCGTTTCTTGGTTCACTCAACGTTGGTCATAGCGTTAACGAAATAGTAGTAAATGATTCTTACGCATACCTCGCGACTACAGATGATGCAGGAGAGTTGACGATTGTGGATATTACCAGTCCTTCAATACCCACAGTAGTCGGGAAGTATGACGCGCCGTGGAGTGGCAATGATGCCGAGTCCGTCTCTCTTTCCAACTCGGTTGTATACCTAGGCCGGGAAAAAGCGTCATCAGGGGATTATGATTTTCTTTCAGTTGACGTGTCGGATCCTGCGATTCCGGTGTTACTTGGGAAACTCCGCTTTGAAATGAACGGCGCCAACGCGGTTGTTTCAGGTATCGTTACACAAGGAAAGTATGCATTTGTCGGTACAACCGATACGAACGACGAATTCCGCGTTCTGGACGTTTCTGATCCGTCAAATCCTGCTCCATACGGGTGTCCGCCGTACAATTATTCCGCGAAAGTTAATGACCTAGTGTATTTAGATAATTTCATTTTTGTTTCAAACGAAAGTAATGATGCACTACGAATTATTTATGACGACCCCATCTTTCAGTGTCACTAGGACTAGCAGAGCCGCGATGCGGGGCATTTCAATGATAGAGATGCTTGTCTATCTCGCGCTCGCGACTTTTTTGGTGTCGGGCATTGTGGTGTCCACGTACCCGCTGTTTACGAACACCGAGCGGCAGAGCAAAAATACGGTGCGCGAGATGGAGGTCGCGAACGTAACGCAGAAAATTATTTTTATCCTGAATACCGCGACTTCCATAACCGCGCCCGCAGTCGGCGCGAGCGGCAATATGTTGACCGCTGTGACGCCTCTCGGTACGGTGTCGGTCACTAATACGGGAACTGAAATCACCATAAACCGCGGAGCGGGCGTGCTGCCGGTTCATTCCGACAGGGTGCCGATGACGGGGCTCACGTTTACACGCGCCGCAGGAGCAGCGGGAACGCCGGATTCGCTGACATTCGGTTTTTCCGCAGACGGCGTTCCGATTTCAACCGTCACCAGGTACGTAAAAAATTAAGCATGTCAAAAATTAAAAAACTGAACAGCAAAACGGAGCGCGGATTTTTTGCGTTGATGTCCGTTACTATTCTCGGTTTAGTGTTTCTTTTTGCGGTCCTAACCTTGGCTCAACAGGGGATTATGGGGAGGTTCATACTTCTTGATGCGGAGAATAAATTTAAAAGCGAAGGACTGGCGGATGCATGCGTTCAGGCGTCCCGCGTTGCAGTCATAAACGACCCGCAGCGCCCTATCGCAAACCTTACGGTAACTATTGACACGGAAACGTGCACCGTTGTTTCGCTCTCGCCCAATACTCCCGCAGCAGGAGAGAGCCGAGTGAGGACGCAGGGTGTTGCCGGCGGAGCAACCACGAACATAGAGGCGGTCATAGATTCGGATACGGGGGCAATAACATCCTGGAAAGAGCTCTATTCTCTCTAAATTACGATACAAAAATTGATTGATTTCAAGTAGTACGGTGTGCTAGCATAATCCGAGATACGCTCTTTAGGTAAGCCATTATTTAGTCATTTATATATTTTATTTATGCAGAAAAAATCTGTACGGGGATTCACCTTGATTGAAATCCTCATCGTTATCGGTATTATCGCGATTCTCGCGGGCGTCGTTTTGGTTGCCATCAACCCGGCTCGTCAGTTTGCTCAGGCGAATAATAGCCAGAGAACATCAAACGTGAACGCAATATTAAATGCGGTTGGACAGTATATTGCAGATACTAAGGGTGCTCTGCCGTCCGAGATTACTACTTCCACGACCACGCTTTCCAAAGCGGGTATTGATTTGTGCAATGAATTAGTCCCGAATTATCTGCCGTCGCTTCCTGTTGACCCTACGATCACTACGGGTGCGGTTACGGATTGTGCTTCAAACTACAATACCAATTACGGTGTAGTTAGGGACGCCAACAACCGTGTCACGGTTGTTGCGACATCGTCTCAACTCAACCAGACTATTGAGGTAACCCGCTAATCGGACTTTCCGATTCAAAAAACCACCCGTTCGGGTGGTTTTTTGTTTTATGTCTCTTTCCTCTTACTCCACCATTCGCGCGAATGGTGGAATGATGAAAAAGTAAGTGTCGGCAAAGACTTGCTTTTTTAAAAAAGCAGGTTATAGTGTATCAATGCCTGAGGGTTTTCAATTCGCCGGTGAAGGCGAAATTTCATTTGAGCATGAGCCGCGCCGAAAGGTCGCGACCTTTGTTTTTTTACGTCACGCCGACAAGGACGGTGCGGGGGAGCTGACCGAAGCCGGAGTGGGGCGCGCCCACGCGCTCGGCGCTTCCGTCGCCGACACTGACCGCCTGAAGATTTTTTCCGGCACGCACCCCCGCCCTTTGGGTACCGCCAAAGCTTTTTTAGCGGGAGTCCGAGAAACGGGAGCATTTGAAGCGGAGATAGCCACCAAAGCGGCGCTTTCTTCTACAGTGCTTCTCACCGACTCCGACGTCTATCCTCCGTTTTTGCACGAATTCGTTGGAACGCGGAGGCTTCTCTACGATATCTGCGGTGATGATGACGACAAAAACGAAATGATAGCGCGTCTTGAGAGTGACACGCTTTCTGCCTGGCTTCGTTCCGATTACGAAAAACCGATTCCCGGTATGGTTACCCCCGAACATGCGGCGACAAAACTCGCGGCGCTTCTGCGCGCCGAAATTGAAGCGGTGTCCATGGTTCGCAGTCTGGATCACACAACCGCATACAATTTTACGCATGAATTTCACGTCGGCGCCCTCATTAAATTTCTGGTGGGCGAAGGCGCCCTTTCCGATACGGGACATATAGCTCCCATGAGAGACGTCTCGTTTGATATGTACGTGGACGACTACGGCCGCAAAACATTTGAAGCACGCATTAACGGTAAAACATACGATTTCAATCTGAATCAATTTGAACGATTTACGGGGAAAATCCCCGAGCCGGTGGTGTATGTAGGGGAGGGCGGCACCGCGCTTGCGACTCTTGACACCTATACGTTTCCGCAGAATGTTGCGCTTGTACGCGAAGAAGCGGTTTCTGTTGCTCCCGATGGAGTTGTCTCAGATAGGGGAGCCGACATCGGGCCTTTGGATTTTTCAGAACGTCTTGATGCGCTACGCAAGCACCTCCGCGAAGCGACGGATACTCCGCGTCCCGCGCCTGAGAAAAACCCCGAAGCAGTACGCACGATTGTAACGAATGAATTTCCCTACACAGTAGACGGCGTGGGCGTGCTCAGAAACGCGATAGACAGGGAAATTGTGCTCGTGTCCGCCGCCGTACCGCAGTCGGCAAAAGCGGATTTTCTGAACTCGCTTCAGCATAACGAAAGTTTCGTACTTCAGAGAATCCGAGCGGCGCTCATTGCGCAAAAAGAAAGCATACAAAATCCGGGTGATCCATTGCTGTGGAAAATTCAGAACGCGCTTGACGTGTTTGATTCAGAAGGAGCCGGACTTTTTGCCGGCGCGCTTTCCCGAAGACAGAAAGAGATAGCAGGGTATTCCCGTAAGGGAGAATTACGCTTTCAGCGCGCGGCCGCCGTTGCGGCGGCCGCAGACGTGCGCACTGTCCGGGAGGTGAAAGCCGCAAGAAGCGGTTCACGTTTCGGACTTCGCGCAGGAGCTCTTGCAATGACGATTCTTGCAATCGGCGCTACTGCTCAGTACGGCAGACGAATATACAACGAGTTGGCTACGGCGCCGATCTGGGTAGCGGAGGAAGTTGAGCCTGTTATCCGCGCCGCTCCGGTTGTTCAGGCACCGCAACAGGAACCGACACGCGCGCCCGTTACGTTTACCTCGCTCCCCGAGGTTCCCGAGGATGTGTACGGCGCGGGTTTCAGCGAGTCCGTTCATTTTTCCGAAACACTCCGCGACGGCTCAAAAGTTGAGGTCGTGAATAATCAACTGTACGTGAACGACCTGTTTACGCGGCCGATAACCGACATTGAAGCTCGTGCGCTTGAGTATGACCTCGCCCGAGGAAACTAACCAATAGCAGACAAAAAACCGCCATTTTTGGCGGTTTTTTCGTGATACCCTGGAAATAAACGGGGGATGCTTGCAAAAAAGTATATCCCGTGGTATAATAAAGCATGAACTTTTTGAAAGAAATACATGATTCTTTCATTCCGCATTCGGATAACGAATACAAACCGCACTTTTTCCGCGTGAAAGCGGTACTGGCTTTGGGCGCATTCATTCTCGTCGTTGGCTTCGGTGCGCTTTTCGTGCAGCGCGCGATTTTGGAAAATACCGATTACCTGGCGGCGGTTATTTCGTCCGCGGTTGTTGAACTTACGAACGTTGACCGCGCAAAGAATGAGCTTCTTTCGCTCAGGGTGAATCCCGTACTTGAACGCGCGGCGCAACTGAAAGCAAACGATATGGCAACCAAAGGA
>CAYHUW010000012.1:0-15698 GCA_964359685.1 uncultured Candidatus Saccharibacteria bacterium | reverse complement strand
AATTGAGTTATGCAAAAGAGAGTGATCAATTCAAAAAGAAAAAGTCTGCCTCAAAAGTAGTTATGTCTTTAGAGAAGAAAGTCAGTAAAAAAGGAGAAAAAGGAAAAATAACCGAAGCGGATGCGCAAGAAGTGCTTAACTTGCTTGAGCAGATAGAAAAAGCGATATGATGAATGATGTGGGAAATAGATTACTGCCCATCGCTTTTCTCTTCTCTTCCATAGTTACTTTTAGTATTGGATATTTTTTGTTACATGATTCAAACTATGGCGGTTTTTGCGTCCCGCGCTATCTCGACTGTATTAATTTTTATGTGCGCATTGGAGACGTAATGACTATTTATTCTGGAGCCCTGGTGATTATTTTTCTCGTTCTGGCAGTATTTCCCAGTACTTTCAAAACTTGGAAGAGGTTTGGTATCTGGTCCCTTCCTCTCACTGTTGTTTTATTACTTTGGTATCCAGAACCGAGTTCGTGGGATTTAATTCAGGATCCGACCTCCATCGTTCAATGGGTCAGCGGTTTCTATGTTTTCGTTAGCTTGGTATTGATAGGGCTTTCTTTGAGAAAGAAAAATTAGGTCTCGATTTCTCTCTGTCTCAATGGAACCATTCGCGCGAATGGTTCCATGGGTTTGATTTAATAGAGGCAAGTTCATGGTGGGAATAGGATAGGGGGTGGTGGTAGGATAGCGGGATGAATACGATATACGAGTTCACGTCGCCGGTGTTTGTAAAACATTTGGGCGGAATGAAGATTGTTTTGGAAAAAACGCAGGCGTTTTTGAAAGAAAAGGGGATGAATGAGGAAGAATTTCTTCAGTCGCGGATGTGGGAGGATATGTTCCCGTTTGTGAAGCAGGTGCAGATTAGCTGTGACAACGCAAAGGGCGCTGTTGCAAGGCTTGCGGGGATGGAGGTTCCGAAATTTGAAGACAACGAAAAGACGATTACCGAACTTCAGGCACGAGTTGATAAGACTCTGAAATTTGTAAAGTCCGTTCCGGAGTCTGCCTTTGAGGGTGCAGAGGAGCGGAAGGTGTCCCTTTCATATTGGAATGGGAAGTACATGACGGGCCATGATTATGCTCGTTTTTATGCGATTCCGAACTTCCTATTCCATGTCACTACGGCCTACGATTTGGCCCGGAAAGCAGGCGTTCCTGTCGGCAAAGCCGACTACATGAACGGGAATCCACTTAAGGACGCATAATCTTCTATCTGCGTTTTCGGTCGGGAGCTTGAGTTAAGACCGAGCCCGCCAGCGTTTTCACTTCTTTCTTCGTCAGCGGCTGACCCTTCAGGCCTTTTGAGGCAATCTTGGCAACCTTAGGGGATGTTTTTTCGTTCTTTGGCATGAGAATCTATGAGCGAATAATCTTCGGAATCCAGAATTACACTTATTGTAGCTTGTGTGTAAAGAGTGTAAAATAGTTTTCCACAAGGTAACACTTACGAAGCTTTTCGCCTGGTAGAGTATTTGTATATGCATGATACCCAAGCCCAGCTTCTGACAATGGCGAGATACCAGGATTTAGGTAAATTAAGCCTGAGACAGATAGCAAAACTTATTGATGCTGACGGTAGGCCTCAGATAGTGAAGTACCATTTGCGCGAATTGGAGAAAGTGGGTTTGTTGCAGTTGAATCTGGAGAAGGGAGTTATAAAGCCTGTCAAAAGAGGGCTCGTAAATAACATAAAAAAACTTTTTTATTCTCTTCCGATAGTCGGTTCCGCTAACTGCGGTCCGGCAACTATTTTTGCCGATGAAAGAATAGAGGGATATCTAAAAGTTTCCGCAAAACTCCTGCCGCATAGAAAACAAGATTTATATGTTCTCGTTGCTGACGGCCCGTCTATGAATCAGGCGGAAGTGCAAAGAGGTGTAACCATTGAAGATGGTGACTTCGTAGTGGTAGACAAATCTCAAACAAGCCCCAAAAACGGCGATATCGTAGTTGCTGTTATTGATGGTATGGCAACGATAAAGCGCTATAAGGAGGATAAGAAGAACAAACGAATAGTACTGGAAGCTCAATCTACCGAGAAATACCTGCCTATATTCATCCATGAAGGGGATGATTTTGTCATCTCCGGCAAGGTGGTGGATGTGATTAAGAAGTGATTTTTTCTTGGTGTTATCATGAAAAAGATGAGTGCTAATTTACTGAAGGCAATACATACGATATCGAAGGTAAAAGATTTCGAACTCAAGGAAATCTATAAGGGGAAAAACAGAGTAAATAATTCGGGTGATGCTTTGGAGTATTTCGTGAAGGATGCGTTCTCAAATAGTTTTTCTATAAACGGTCTATCTGCAAAGGATAAAGCTCACGCGGGGCATCTTGCCTACATGGGTAATTCTAATAATCCTCCTGATTTTGTTCTTAAAAATGGTGATGCGGTTGAGGTGAAAAAAGTAGGTGTAAAAACGTCTACCCTTCAGTTGAATAGTTCTTATCCAAAATCGAAACTGCACCATGACGACTCTCGAATAACTCCTGATTGTCGGCAGTGTGACGGAGGAAAGTGGAAGGAAAAAGAAATAATTTATTCAGTGGGGCATCTTGATGGTAGTCACATAAAAACTTTGTGGTTCGTGTACGGCTCGTGTTATGCAGCAGATAGAAAAATTTACGAAAAAACAGCAAATAAAGTCACTTCTAGTCTGCGGTCCGCGGAAGGTTTAGATTTTGTTGAGGATACTAATGAGTTAGCTGGCGTAAGAAAAGTAGATCCTCTAGGTATTACGTTCCTAAGGGTGAGGGGTATGTGGTTAATAGACACTCCCCAAAAGGTTTTTCAGTACGTTCTTCCGGCTCAGTACAAGAAGTCCGTTTTTAATTTATACGCTTTGATTCCGGCAGATAATTTTGCGGAATTCCCCAAGGAAGATGTCACGGCTTTACGCGGGAACAAAAGTATTACTTTTTATGACGTAGAGGTTAAGTCTCCCAATAATCCAGCAAAATATATGAAGGCAGTTCTAATAGTTTTTTCAAAAATATGAAAATCGCTTCATTATTTTCGGGTGCCGGCGGCTTAGATTTAGGCTTTAAGAAAGCAGGGTTTGATGTTGTGTGGGCTAATGAGTACGACTCTAGTATTTGGAGTACTTTTGAAACAAACTTTCCCGAAACAATCCTTGATCGTCGGAGTATCGTCAATGTTTTGTCGGAGGATGTTCCCGATGTTGCAGGTATTGTCGGTGGACCACCCTGTCAAAGTTGGAGCGAGGCCGGAGCAGGTAGAGGGATTAAAGACAAAAGGGGACAGTTATTTTTTGAGTATATTCGTTTGTTAAAAGATAAACAGCCTCTCTTCTTTCTTGCAGAGAATGTGTCAGGAATACTATTCCCACAGCATCGCGAGGCGTTTGGTGAAATACTTTCTCAATTTAACGATGCGGGCTACGCGGTGAACTATAAACTTCTTAATGCGCACGATTACGATGTTCCTGAAGATCGTTTGAGGGTGATTATCATTGGTTATCATAAAAAATTGCGAAAGACTTTTGAATTTCCTGAGCCGTCAAAAAACAAATTCTTCCTAAAGGACGCTATTGGTGATCTTGGCGATGCTTCTCCTGCAAAACCAAAAAACAAAACTAACGGAAACGATTTACCTGTTACCAATCACGAATACATGACGGGTGGATTTTCCACAATTTACATGTCTCGTAATAGGGTTCGTTCATGGGATGAGCCGTCGTTCACAATTCAAGCGGGTGGTCGTCACGCGCCGCTTCACCCGCAGGCACCAAAAATGCTTTTCGTCGAACAAAATAAAAGGATTTTTGTTCCTGGACAAGAGCATCTCTATCGTCGCTTGTCTGTACGAGAGTGTGCTCGTGTTCAAACTTTTCCCGATAACTTCGTATTTAACTACAACGATATTGCTGACGGCTATAAAATGATAGGAAATGCTGTTCCTGTTAATTTTGCAAAGGCACTTGCTCAAAAAATTAAATTGGATCTCTCGTTAGTTTCATCAAGTTCAAGAAAAAGCACCAGTGCATTTGCCCATAGTAGGTAGAGCCTCGTGGTACTTGTGCGGTATTCTGCTCGGATGAAGCAGGATTACGACGTCTTAGTGATTGGCGGGGGAGCGTCGGGCATGTTTGCGGCGGGGGTGGCGGCAAAACGGGGGAAGCGAGTGGTTTTACTTGAGAAAAATAAGGCTTTGGGCGAGAAACTGAAGATTTCCGGAGGCGGGCGGTGCAATATCACGAATGCGGAATATGACGTACATGCGCTCCTTGCGCACTATGGCGACGGAGGTAAATTCCTTTTTTCTCCGTTTTCGCAGTTTGGGGTCAAAGATACGTTTACGTATTTTGAAGAGAGGAAATTGTCCTTGGTGGTACAGGCCCGGAAGCGTGCGTTTCCGCATACGGAGAAAGCGCCGGATGTGTATCTCGCACTGAAGAAAGAACTGGAGAAATATAAAGTGACGGTGATTTCAAATTGCACCGTCACGGGAATCACGGTGAAAGACGGAGAAGTGACCGGTGTTTCAACAAACCGCGGGGATTTCCACGCCTCTTCGTACATTCTTTCTACCGGAGGCGTTTCGCACCCGGAGACCGGCTCCACGGGTGACGGTTTTAAGTTTTTGAAAAATATCGGCCACACGATTAAAGATCCGACTCCGACGATCGTACCTTTGGCAGTTTCAGACGATTGGATAAAGATGCTGAAGGGCGTTTCTATAGCGGACATGAAAATCACTTTTTATTTGGAGGATGAAAAAGTATTTTCAAAAACCGGGGGAGTACTGTTTACACACTTCGGGCTTTCGGGGCCGTTGATTTTGAATTGTGCGGGGCAAGTGGGCGGGATGCTGGAGGGTGGGCAGGTGCGCGCGGTGATTGATGCATTTCCCGCGCTTGATTTGGGCGCCTTGGAAAAACGCGTTATTTCTATTTTTGATGGAGATAAAAACAAAACGCTGAAAAACGTATTTTAAGAAGTTTGCCCCGTTGGAACGTGGAAAGGGATTATGACGCTTCTGCCGGATATTGATTTTGAAACAAAGGTGCACAGCGTTTCAAAGGAAGACAGGAAAAAAATTGTGCGCCTTCTGAAAGCGCTTCCGGTGCGTATTACGCATCTCATGGGGTACGACCGAGCGGTTTTGGCGGACGGCGGAGTGCCTCTTACAGAGATTGATACAAAGACAATGCGTTCACTGAAATACCCGAATCTCTACGTTACGGGGGATTTGCTCAACATAAACCGACCGTCGGGCGGGTATTCTCTCCAGCTCTGCTGGACCACGGGGTACGTGGCGGGAATGGCGGCGTAAGTGTTTTTCCTATAAAATGGCTGTATGGCTATCCGGATAGACGTAACCCCTACGATACCGGATGCACGAGCGGAGCTTAAACTAAAGGCTTTTCGGGAAATTGCGGGAACAAAGGTAAAGGTCGTCCATATTGCGGATTCGTATCTTATAGACAGCGCACTACCCACAGCGGGCCTCCTGAAGGCCCGTTCTTCGCTTACGAACCCACTGGTGGAGGAATCTACGGTCGGGCGGTGGCTTCCGAAGAAGTTTGATTGGGCTCTTGAGATAGGGTTTTTGCCCGGGGTGACGGACAACGTAGGCACGACCGCACTTGAAACAATAGAGGATGCCATCGCAAAGAAATTCAAAGAAGGTGAGCATGTGTATTCGCAGCAAGTGTTTTTTATAGACGGGAAAATCACGCGCGAAACGGCGGAAAAGATTGCCGGGAGCCTGCACAACCCGCTGATTCAGAAAGCGACCATATATTCCGCTGCTGAACTGAAGAAAATAAAAAATAAACCGCCCGTTGTTCCGAAAGTGTATTTGTCGGCATCTTCAAAAGTTTTGGAAGTAAATCTTGAAGTCTCAGACAGTGAATTGGAAGAAATTGGTAAGAAGGGAATAAAAGATTCGCATGGAAATTACCGCGGCCCACTGGCCTTGGAATTGGATTTCATGCTCGCGATACGGGATCACTTCCGGACATTGGAGAGGAAGCCCACGGACATTGAACTTGAAGCTTTGGCGCAGACGTGGAGCGAGCACTGCAAACACACGATTTTTGCAAATCCGATAGACGAGATGACTGAAGGTATCTACAAAGGGTACATAAAGAAAGCGACGGAAGAGATTCGGAGAAATAAAGGGAAAGAAGATTTCTGCGTTTCGGTTTTTAAAGATAATTCCGGCGGAATTGTTTTTGACGACGAGTACGTGGTGACGCATAAAGTGGAGACGCACAACAGCCCTTCCGCTTTGGACCCATTCGGCGGAGCGATAACGGGTGTGGTGGGAGTGAACCGTGACGCGCTTGGTTTCGGGCTCGGCGCAAAGCCGGTGGCGAATGTGTACGGATTTTGTTTTGCGCCGGCGGAGGATACGCGCCGGCTCTTTCGCGATAAAGCAATGACGAATGAGATGCTCCCCGCGAAGCGCATTGCTGAGGGTGTCATAAAGGGAATCAACGCCGGGGGGAATCAGAGCGGTATTCCGACGCCGCACGGCTTTATGCTTTTTGACGAAGCGTATCGCGGGAAGCCTTTAGTGTTTGCGGGAACGGTGGGCTTGATACCGAAAAAAAACGGGACACGGAAATTGCATGAAAAGAAAGCGAAGGTCGGGGACTACATCGTCATGGTCGGAGGGAGAGTGGGCCTGGACGGTATTCACGGCGCGACGTTTTCCTCGGAATCTATTGATGCGGGAAGCCCGGCGACATCCGTGCAGATAGGTGACCCGATAACCCAGAAGAAATTTTCCGACGCGATTTCAAAAGAGGCCCGCGACATGGGGCTTTTTTCCTCCATTACAGATATGGGCGCGGGAGGACTTTCAGGTTCGGTAGGCGAAATGAGCCGTGAATCAGGGGGAGCAAAAGTGGATTTGGAGAAAGTGCCCCTGAAATATCCCGGTCTGGAGCCGTGGCAGATATGGATTTCGGAATCGCAGGAGCGGATGCTTTTGTCCGTCCCCAAGCCAAGATGGAAAGAGTTCGTGGATTTGATGAAGCGAAGAGGGGTGGAGGCAACGGTAATCGGGGAGTTTACGAAATCCGGTAAATGCCACGTGTCGTACAACGGAAAGACGGTGATGGATTTGGATTTGGAATTTCTGCACGACGGACTGCCGAAGCGTGTGCAATACACCCGAGAGCCGAACTACCGCGGCAACGCCGTGTACGAGCTTAGTATTTCAGAGCCGACTCAGAAGGAGCTTGTCGAATACATGCTGAAGATAATCGGGAGTCACAACATCGCATCAAACGAATTTCTGGCGAAGCAGTACGACCACGAAGTGCAAAGCGGATCCGTGATAAAGCCCGTGCAGGGCGCGGGGCGAGTGACCGGGGATGCTTCCGTATTTCGCCCGCTCCTTACTTCAAAGCGTGCGGTGGTTCTTTCTTCTGCGCTTTTCCCGCACTATGCGGACTTTGATCCGTACGCGTCTGCGGCGGCCGCGCTTGATACTGCCGTTCGAAACGCGGTAGCGGCGGGAGCTCCCTTGAATCATCTGGCGATTCTGGACAATTTCTGCTGGACGGATTCGTACAACCCCGAGCGATTGTGGCAATTGAAAGAAGCGGCGCGCGCTTGTTATGAGTATGCGACTTTGTATGGCACGCCGTTTATTTCCGGGAAAGATAGTATGTTTAATGACTTCAAAGGATACGACGCGAAAGGCGAGGCAATACAGATTTCCGCATTGCCCACACTTTTGATTTCATCTATCGGCGTGATGCAGGACGCTGAAAAAGCGGTTTCTATAGACGCAAAAATTGCCGGGGATTTGGTGTATATCTTAGGCCACACTGAGAATGAGCTGGGTGCTTCTGAATATTTCAGAATGAGAAATGAAACTCAAGGTGCGGTGCCGCAGACGAACGGAGCAAAAAACCTGAAGCTCTATGCAGGGCTGGAGAAAGCGATACAGCAGGAATTGGTGGCGTCTGCGATTTCCGTGGGGCGCGGGGGACTTGCGGCGGCGTTTATGAAAACTGCAATGGCCGGAAAGCTTGGCATGAGCGTTGATATAACAAAGAGCGTGAAAGATGTCGGCAGAGCGGATTTGGCGCTTTTTTCCGAAAGTCAGGGACGGTTGGTGGTGACGATAGACCCGAAGAATAAGGAGCGGTTTGAAAAAATGTTCAAAGGTCAAATGATTGAAAAGGTGGGGACGATAAATGGTACTGCGATTTCCATAAAGGCGGGGAACGCGGGCGTAAAGATTCCGGTAGAAGATGCATTAACGGCATACACAAAGCGTTTCAAAAATTGGTGATATGACTGAACCAAAAGTAGAAGTAGGGCAGATTCCGAATCATCAGGGCGAAACCCTGGCGGTTCTGCTTTCGCGCGGGAATACTTCGGGGTTGCTGCGAGTACGGCGCGCTAATCTGGAGAGGCTTTCGGAAATCCGTCACATTGTTTTTGTCGGTTCTTCAGGGTCGGGGAAAACAACAGTTGTGGACGAGGTGCGTAGTTTGGTAGAAAAAAATCCAAGTCTCGCGCTTTTGTTTGAAGTGCCGAAGCGTGTAGTTACGCGACCGGAACGGAAAGGGGACAATTTGATTGAGAATAGATTTGTGGCAACCCCCGAAGAATTTGCTGGACTGACTCAAGGCGGGTTGACCTGGGTACGGAAATTGGAAGGCGACAGAACGGAGCGTTATGGTTTCGTGCCAAAAGAAAATGAAGCGCATATCGGCATATACTCTGCGAACAATGCGATTCTTACGAACAAAGAAACCGTGCGAGCTCCTGATGCGGACTTTCTTAATCATGCGCTGATTGTAATGGTGTATACACCGGATGAAGTGCGCGAAGAGAGTTTCTTGGCGCGCTCCGGTGGTGATTTGGGCGCGGGCGAGATTGCCGTGCGGTTAGGTGATCGAGCAATCAGTCAGTACCCTGAGGCACATATACTGATGAAGAATGCGGTTCATGGCGAACGGCCGTCGCTCGAGACAGTCAGAGCATCCGTAAACGATATTTTGAGAGGGGTCATTTTTTCACGAGGCGTATGAAAAAGAGAAAAACAGCGGAAAAAACAAAGGCGAAGAAAATAGTGCGTGTCCTGGTGTTTTCGGGATACGGCCTGAACTGCGAGGAGGAAACCGCGTATGCTTTTGACCGCGCGGGAGGGAAGGCGGATATCGTGCATATAAATGATGTGATTGACCCTCCTTCGCCAAGGCTACGGCGGGCAAGCGGAAAGTCGGTGCTTGATGATTACGATATCGTGGCGTTTCCGGGCGGTTTTGCGTACGGGGATGATACGGGAAGCGGGAAGGCGTATGGGAACCGCGTGCGGAACCACTTATGGAAACCCTTAATGCAGTTTATTGAGAGCGGGAAACTGGTTATCGGTATCTGCAACGGTTTTCAGATACTATCGCAAATCGGTGTACTGCCGGGCGCTGTGACATTCAACGAATCAAACCGCTATGTGGACCGCTGGGTGGACTTGAAAGCGGAAGGCAAGAGTCCGTGGCTTTCCGGCATTGAAACGCTTTCGGTGCCGATTGCCCACGGGGAGGGGAAATATATCGCGCCGAAAAAAGTTTTGGCGGACTTGAAGAAAAACAAACAGGTAGCGTTCCGCTACTACAAAGGCGAAACCGCGACGTACCAGGATTTACCCGCAAACCCGAACGGAGCGACGGAAAATATCGCCGGAGTTCTGGCGTATGACGGCAGGGTGCTCGGCATGATGCCGCACCCGGACAGAAACCTTTTCACGGTGCAACGCCCCGATTGGCCGCTACAAAAAGAGCGCGCGAAGCGCGCGGGCAAAAAACTGCTGTGGGATTCCGCCGGGCTTCAGATTTTCAAAAACGGAGTTGATTATTTTAACTAGACCTCACGAACGTCATTCGTGCGTTGAGGAAGCGGCGCAGTTTCGCCTTCAAGGCGTTTTGTTTGTGATAGTTCAAGAAGTCGCTCGACGACCAGGAGTATGCCGTCTCGTGTGAGAGTGGGGTCGTTCTTTGCATTTAGAAGAATCGCGTCCCAACCCGGAGGCAAGCGGCGTTCATTTCCCTGATCAGACATTCAGCTTTTATAGCAAAGAAGGTGGTTCTTGGCGAATTTTCTCCATAGGACCATTCGCGCGAATGGTCCTATGGGGTACATACAGACACATAACTTGACCGGGCGGGTTTTTAGGCGTACTTTGTACATAGATATGATTTACGCAGCCGCAGTAGCAATGATGGTAATGATGATGGGCATGAGAATGCGGCGGCTGGTTTTGTCTTCACAAAAAATTTAGAACAAAGCCCTCACTCAGAACCAGCCCCGCAAAAAACGAGGGCTTTTATTTTACATTCACATGATTGGACAGACTAAAGAAAAACCCAAAATAATTTCCGGTCCGTATACAAATATCCTGGCGCTCAGGCTCGGCATAGAGCCGCAGCAGGTACGCCTGCGTGAACTCATTAGCACTGATTCGGCAGAGCGTGCAAGGGTACGTCAAATAGTGGAGCAGAGCATACGGGAGTATTTGGATATAGCGGATGAAGTGTCGTTGCCGACATACCCCGTCAAGAATAACCTTCCGGCTGACGAAGGCGCGTATTCGGGTATCGTCGGCGAGCTATACGCAATCTATTCCAATCTTGTGGAGCTAAGAACCAAGGGTGGAATTATTCCGCCCTCTGCAACACTACTTTCTGCAGGTTTTGTCCCGGACGGGTACGAACCGCGGGATGATGAAACTGTGCGCGACATTCGGGCGTCTATCAGGCCGCAGACGAACGCAGCCCAAACGCACGGCGTTCTCCCGGTCATTGAAGCTATTACATCTTTTGACAGATTCCGCGGCGCTCTACAGGCGACAAACGATTCAGGAAATACTCATGCGAGATTCGGTTTTGCTTTTGACGACGACGGAAGACTTGCCGCAGACGGCACTCCGCTCGAACGCGTTACCGGGTACCTGGATACAAACCCTGACGGCGTAGCGGTCAAGGCAATCTTGGGGGCAAATTGCGGCTCATTGACGGGCATTGATAAAGCGGCGACGGAACATCCAGGAATACTTGCGTTCGCTTACGCAAATAGAAGCAACCCCCGGCATCTCCGCGACCTTGTGGAGTTGTCGAATGGCAGCTCCACGAACGGAGACATCCCCGTTGAGTACGCCGCGCGGATACAGTGTCGGCACGGGTTTACGAGTGAAGGTCTTTGTTGCGGATACGAAGCGTCCGATTTGGGGCTTTACCGGGAGCTCGCGTATACGCGGCGCTCAGAATAATACTCATCCACGATTGAGGGCGTTTATGCTAAAATCCCTGCATGAGTAAGGCGCTTGTCGGCATTATCATGGGTTCGGATTCCGATCTCACGGTCATGAAGGCGGCGGCTGATGTGCTTACTGAATTTGGGATTGAGTCGGAAGTAACGGCGCTTTCCGCGCACCGCGCACCCGACCACGTAGCTGAATACGGCAAAACCGCACATGAGCGCGGATTGAAAGTGATTATTGCGGGAGCGGGCGTTGCGGCGCACTTGCCGGGAGTTTTGGCCGCGTTCACCCCGCTTCCCGTTATCGGTGTTCCGATAAAAAGCTCCACTTCAGGCGGCATTGATTCTTTGTTTGCCATTGCGCAGATGCCGCCGGGTGTTCCGGTAGCGACGGTGGCGATTAACGGCGCAAAAAACGCGGGAATACTGGCCGCGCAGATAATCGGCGCAGGGGACGCGGATGTTTTGAAAAAAGTGCAGGAATATAAAAAGAAAATGGAAGGGGAAGTGGTGGCGAAGGCACAGAAGATAGAAGAGCGCGGGTTTAAGAAATATATGGAGGAAAACGGCCTTATATGAGTGAGTACGCGAAGGCAGGTGTAGATTACTCGGTACTTGAACCATTTAAGCAAATGATGATTACGGTCGGCCGTCAGACCGTCACGTTCCCGAATAAGCGGGGCGTTTTCATTAATACGGACGTCATGCATTCACACGGCGCCGTCTATGAGTACCGCGGGAAGGAAGAACATATCTGGTGTCAGACGCAGGAGGGTCTGGGAAACAAAAACTGGATTGCTGAGTGGATGTACGCGAACTCGGGGACCGGAAAAACGTACTACGAAGGTATCGGCATTGATACCGCGCTCATGTGTGTGAATGATGTCATTGCGCAGGGTGCGATGCCTGTTGTTTTTACCGATCACATTGATGTCGGGAATACTGATTGGTTTAAAGATGAAAAGCGCTCGCAGGACTTTGCGAACGGCATACATAAGGTATGTAAAGAGGTAGGTATGGCGCTTCCTGCAGGGGAAACCGCGGCACTCAAATATCTCCTGAAACCCGAGCCGCCGGTTGAAATAGCGCCGACGTTTTCCGGTGCGGTGAACGGTATTATTGCGCCGAAATCGCGTTTGGTGACGGGGAAAAAACTTGCCGCCGGAGACCATATCATCGCTGTCGCCTCGTCCGGCGTTCATTCAAACGGCATTTCTTTGGTAATCAAGAAAGCGATGGAGTTACCTGAAAAGTTTTTGACGAAGCTTCCGAACGGGAACACACTCGGCGCGGAAGCGCTGATTCCTACGCGCTCCTACGTCGCGCTTGTTGAAACCCTTTTGGATAATAAAGTTGATATTCATGCGCTCCTTCCCGGAACAGGAGACGGGGTAGGTAAACTCGCTTTTGATAAGCGTCCGTTCACGTACCGCGTGCACTCTTGGCTTTCGGTGCCTCCATTGATGACGTATTTCCGCGAACAGTTGAACCTCTCGCTCACGGATTGTTTGAAGACCTTTAACTGGGGGGCAGGATATTACGTATTTGTTTCAGCGGCGGATGCGGAACGCGTGGTGAAACTCGGTACTGAAGCCGGGTACACAATGATTGATGCGGGTGTTGTTGAAGACGGAGAAAGACAGGTTATATTTGAACCTGAAAATATTACTCTAACGCCTCCGGGAGCATGAACGTCATAAAAGAAACTGATTTTAAAAATATAGGACAGATGACCCGCGGAAAGGTACGCGACATTTACACGCAGAAAGATAAAATAATCCTTGTTACTACGGACCGGCATTCTTCTTTTGACCGCATCATTGCGCACATTCCGCACAAGGGTGCCGTGCTGAACCTCTTCTCGGCATTCTGGTTTAAGGAAACCGAACACATCGTACCGAACCAGGTTATTGCGGTTCCTGACCCGAATGTTGTCGTGGCGAAACTTGCAAAGCCGTTTTTGGTTGAGGTCGTAGTGCGCGGGTATCTGACGGGCGTTACCGATACCTCTATATGGACCGCCTACCAAAAAGGGAAGCGTGATTTCGGGGGGCTGACCCTGCCCGACGGCATGACAAAGAATATGGCGCTTCCGAGGCCCGTGATTACGCCGACCACGAAAGCGGGCCACGACGAGAATTTGGAATTGAATGACATCGTGCCGCGTGGTCTTGCGACTGAAGCGGAATGGGCGGAGATGCAGAGGGCTGCCTTGGCGCTTTTCGCGCACGGACAGAAACATGCGGCGGAGAAAGGATTTATTCTCGTTGATACGAAATATGAGTTCGGTTTGTATGACGGCAAGGTGATTTTGATTGATGAAGTGCATACACCCGACAATTCCCGCTACTGGCTCAAAGATTCATATGAAGCGCGTATTGCGGAAGGGAAGGAGCCGATGGCGTTTGATAAGGAATTTCTCCGTATTTGGTTTAAGGAGAATTGCGATCCCTATAAAGATGCTGTGTTGCCTGAAGCGCCCGCGGATATGGTGGCCGAGCTTTCGCGCCGATACATTGAGATATACGAAAAACTCTCGGGGCAGAAATTTGCAGGTGACGAATCCGTGCCGCCCCTGGAGCGGATGGAAAAAAATCTAGCGCAGTATTCAGTCTGATCAGACGCGCGGTCGCTCCTCTCCTCTCGTGTTCATGTGTTCCGTCACGACGTCCAATTGACGGTTATACAGTTCCTGCCACGCTCGCTGGTTCCAGTCGGAGTCCGTCGGGCGGTGGAATTGACTGCTCTGATATCCGGCTATCCCCATCTGTGTTGTAGACCAGTCAACCCTGCCGTCTGCCCCCTCATCATTAATCCAGTATCCGTTACGGAACATACATGTGGGCGATGCGCCTATTTCTTCAGAATCAACCGCACAGGTGCGGATGCTGAGGACTCTGCCGTGCCTGTCATCGGTGGTAAATATCTCATGCAATCTGTTACCGACACGTATCCTCACAATACTTGAATGGTTCGCTTCGTTTATTTCACGAGAAGCTACTGGAACCGAAACATCTTCGTGTAAATGAAAAGCGCGCTCGGCTTGCTCTCGCCTGTGTGCGAAATTCTCTTCCGGCGCGGTCGCGCACCCCGCAAGCGCGAGCGCGCCCAGAAACGCGGAAGCCCTTCCGCCTAATTTCCTTGGTTGTCGTGATTCGTGCATGTTATGCGGCAGGGTGTCGGCTTTCTTCAACGTAGTGCCGGATTTGACGCACCATTGCGTCTTCCATTTCCTGCCACGCTTCCGCGTCCCATCGTGAGGGATCATCGTCATTGAAAAATGTAATTTCCTGTCTGCCGTTCCCGTTCGTGATTCTCAGAGATCCGATTTCAGGAGTTCCGTCAATGCCAACGTCTCTGACCGCAACGAATCCGGGTGCGCCCACACATCTCCCGTGACCGGTGCGCATTTCGCGGTCGGCGTCGCATCTTTGGATTGACACTTCAGGTTGGTCGGCGTCCTTATTATAAAAGGCGGACACGATGTATAGGTAGGTACCCGAACCGGTGGCAACACGAAACGTAACACCTCCGTACTCATTGAACTCGTCACTGCTCGGTCCCTGCCGATCGTCGACGGGGATGCTCGGGTCAGTAAGAACCGCACGCACGTATTCCATCGCCTCTCTGCGTGCCGCGTTCTCCCTCGGTCCGGTCTCTGTCTGTTCTTGTCTTTGTGCAGCGGCCTCAAAGGAAGGAAGACCGATGGGGCTTGCGAAGAGCGATGCTGCGAGAGCAAGAGTCAGACCGCGCGGGGCTCTCTCAGTCGGTAGTTTTTCTCCCATAATTGTTTCGGTACTATACTCTTCGCACTGTTTCAGTCAAACACATTGTTTTTACCCTGATTCTGGGCTATTGTTCGTGAGTCCCCGCGGGGGTTTTTTTATGGAAATCAGAAATATTGCGATTATCGCGCACGTGGACCACGGAAAGACAACGCTTACGGACGCTCTTTTGAAGCAGACCGGCGTCGGTGAGGAGGGGGTATCCATGGACTCAAATAAGCTTGAATTAGAGCGCGGGATTACGATTTACGCCAAGAACGCGTCTGTCCCGTATAAAGGAACGAAGATAAACATAGTAGACACGCCCGGCCACGCGGATTTCGGGAGCGAGGTAGAGCGCGTCCTGCGCTCTATTGATTCAGTCTTGCTTGTGGTTGACGCTCAGGAAGGACCAATGCCGCAGACGCGCTTTGTACTGAAAAAATCACTTGAACTCGGATTGAAGCCGATTGTCATCATAAATAAGATTGACAAGCCCGCCGCAGACCCTGACCGCTGTGAGGAGCAGGTACTGGAACTTTTCCTTGAGCTTGGCGCCAACGACGATCAGTCAAATTTCCCGGTCGTGTATGCAATCGGCAAGCAGGGAGTTGCAAAGAAAAAATTGACGGACGAATCCGCGGATTTGACTCCGCTTCTGGATACGATTCTTGAAC
>CAYHUW010000011.1:0-16477 GCA_964359685.1 uncultured Candidatus Saccharibacteria bacterium | reverse complement strand
ACGTAAAGACGGGCGTTCAGAGTGCAGTCACTGCGGCAAAAGAGAAACGTGAGACGGGAGACGTGGAAGGTATTAAATCCGCAACGCAGGCATTGTCAGCCGAGATGCAGAAAATCGGTCAGTACATGCAGGATGAGAAGAAACAGGAGACAAGCGATAAAGGACAAGAAGGGGAGCAGAAACCTCCGGAGGGCAACGTCACTGACGTATAAGCGGGACGCTTGCGCGTAGGCGCGCTGCTGGTATTCTGTCACATACGATATGAGCAAAGACTACTATCAGATTCTCGGCGTTGAAAAGAAAGCGACGAAAGAAGACATAAAAAAAGCGTTTAGAACGCTCGCGCATAAATATCATCCGGACAAAAAGGGGGGCGACGAGGCGAAGTTCAAAGAAGTGAGCGAAGCGTATACGGTTCTTTCAGACGAGAAGAAGCGCGCGGAATACGACGCCTACGGCAGAGTCTTCTCGGGTGGCGGTCAGGGTGCCGACGGTTTTGATTTCTCGGGTTTCGGCGGGCAAAACGGCGTTGAGTTTGATATTGATATCAACGACATCTTCGGCGGCTTTAACGACATCTTCGGCGCGGGTATGCGGACGCACCGCGGCCGTGACATTTCAATAGATATAGAACTCTCGTTTAAGGAGTCCATTTTCGGCGTCACCCGCAAGGTTCTGATTACAAAAGACAGCACCTGCACGCGCTGCACGGGAAGCGGAGCGGAACCGAACACCAAAACAAAAAACTGCGCAACCTGTAACGGCAAAGGGCAGGTGGTTGAGTCCCGCCGCTCGCCGTTCGGAGTATTCTCCGTATCAACCACGTGTCAGACCTGTAAAGGCAGGCGGGTAGTTCCCGAAAAGCCGTGCACCACGTGCCGCGGAACCGGCATAGAACGCAAAGAAGAGGAAATTACGGTACAAGTGCCCGCAGGCATTGAAAACGGACAGGTCATCCGCATGGGGGCACTCGGCGAAGCGGTGTCGGGCGGCGGTTCGGGGGATCTGTACGTCAAAGTGCACGTGCGCCCCGACAGAAAATTCAGAAAAGAAGGATATAACATTGTGAGCGATTTACCGATCAAAATTACGGATGCGCTCACGGGCTCGGACTACACGATAGAAACTCTGGACGGGGATACGTCAATTACCGTTCCGCCTCTGCGTTCGGCCGACGAAATCCTGCGCGTAAAAGGGAAGGGAGTGCCGATGGAGCGCGGCAAACGGGGCGATTTATTGATCCGCGTAAAGGTTGAATTCCCCCAGAAACTTTCCAAGGAAGCCCGCGACCTGTTGGATAAACTGAAGAAAGAGGGTATATAGACTTTCCATAATTTCTGTGTGCTACCATAAAGGCACATCCTATGGACTTAATGGGTACCACGAGTATCGCCGGTCCTCTCCAATTCGCGGTTGACTACGTTATTGCCTTCGGCGCTGACTTTTTTGCGTTCATCATCGTCGCAGGCGCTATTGCGGCTCTCGCCTTCTATTTCGGACGTGACCGCCTCATATCCTTTGTGGCGGCTCTGTACGCCGCTGTAGTCCTCTACAGGGCGTTTCCGTACGGTTCCATGCTTCCTGCCGACAACCCGTACGTACAGATAGGCGTTTTTGTCGGTTTTACACTCATTGCCCTCATTGCGTTTTCCGGCCTTTCGTTTTTCCTTGCGCGCACCACCTCAAGTTTTCTCGGCACGGCGATTCTTTCAGCCGTGACGGCAGGGCTTATTCTCGCGATTTCAATACACGTGCTTCCCGTGCAGACTCTGTATTCCTTCAGTCCGCCGACGATGGCATTGTTTGCGTCACCGGAGATGTTTTTCTGGTGGCTCGTCGCACCTTTAGTCGGCCTATTTTTTTTCGGCAGATAAGTTTGACTGTGAAAACTCAAAACCCCCGATTAAAAATCAGGAAGTTTGTACTGAATGCTCCGAATTCGGTTTTTTTACCGTCCGAGGACGGGTATTTCCGTCTCAACCACAACGAAACGACAGGGCTTATCTCACAAAAACTTGCGCGGAAAATCATATCCGGAAATCTTAACGCACTCAGCGAGTATCCTTCGTACCGGGAACTTCATGAAGCTATAGCCCGTTACGCTGCTGTCAGCGTACACATGATTCACACAACAAACGGTTCGGACGACGCGATTCCGAAAATTATACGCATGCTTTTTGACGGTAAGCGAAAAGTACTTCTTACAGTTCCTACATTCCCGACGTATGAACGAGCGTTGAAAATAGAAGGAATACCCTTCAGGGGGATTGCCTACACGCCGGGAGTACGGGCGTTTGAATTCCCGATGAAACAGGTTCTTACCGAACTCAAATCACCACGCGTGCAGGGGCTGATTATTTGTAACCCCTCCAACCCGTTGGGGACCGGTATAGACAAGTACGCGGTAAAAAAACTTGCGGATGCCTGCAAAAAGAAATCAATACCTTTGATCATTGATGAGGCGTATCTTGAGTTTCATAAGGTTTCTGCGGTCTCGCTGCTTAAGACACACCCGAATGTAATCATTCTGCGTACATTTTCAAAAACGTTCGGCCTTGCCGGACTGCGGCTTGGCTACGTTATTGCCGTACCGTCCGTCATAGCGTCACTGAAAAAGCTCTCTCTGCCATGGGAAGTGAATCACGCCGCCATGCGCGCGGGACTCGTTGTTCTCAAGCATAAAAAACACTTTCTGACCGAATTGAAGCGCACCATAAAGCGCCGCGAAGCAATGAGCGTTCTGTTTCAGCATCACGGCATCAGAACCATGAATTCAAAGGCTAATTTCATTGTCTGCAAGACTCCGCGCATGCTGAGTCTTGTACACACTCTCAAAAAACACAAAATTGTGGTTAAATCCATGAGTCCTGCGAGCGTACACCTCCCGTTCCTCGCGGACTGCTTCAGAATATCGGTGCCTGGGCCCGACATAGAAAAAGCGGCCTTTCGCCATATAACGAGCGCACTCAGGGAATATACAAAACTGCATGAGAACTGACTTTGACGCATATATCCGGGAACACACGACCCTCCGCAAAAAGATTGCGGCGGATTTTTTTGCGGCTCTTAAAAAAAGGAGCGCTAAGTCGTGGAAATCAGTCTCCCGCGTTGAACGTATGAGCGTTTTTAAGGAAGCGGTGAAAGCCGTACCTGCATACGCAAAATTTTTGAAAGCGCACAATGTACGCCCGTCAAGTATAAAAACTGAAGATGATTTCCGTTCTCTGCCCCCGATGACTAAAGCGAACTACCTGCGGGCGTATCCGCTGACCGAGCGGATTGTGAAAAATAGGCGTGCTGATACGGCGCCCATCGTGTTCACCGCGACTTCGGGTTCAACGGGTGAACCGGTGTATTTCCCCCGAAACCACATTCTTGACCTTCAGTCTTCCATGTATCACGAATTGATATTCAGAAACGCTGGCATTACGCCGGGGGACTCAACACTCGTTATAGTCGGCTTTGGTATGGGTGTCTGGATCGGCGGAGTTATTACCTACGAAGCGGTAAAGACAATGGGCGAACGCGGTTATAACATTTCGGTAATTACACCCGGCTCTAACAAAACCGAAATATTCGCGGCTCTCAAGCATATAGCCAAAAACTACAAGCACGTCGTTATCTGCGGCTATCCGCCCTTTATCAAAGATTTGGTGGACGAAGGACCTTCCGCGGGTGTTCGTTGGAAAACGTTTAAGTCGCTGAAGTTTGTGTGTGCGGCGGAAATGTTTACGGAGCGTTTCCGCGATTACCTGATGCGAAAAACGGGCATGAAGAATCCGCTTCGCGACATCACTAATATCTACGGCAGCGCGGACCTGGGAACAATGGCTGTTGAAACCCCGCTCGCGATACTTATTCGCCGGCTCGCTCTTAAAAATCGTCGTGTGTACAAGCGGCTTTTTACCGACGCGAATCGTTTACCGACGTTAGCGCAGTTCCATCCGGATTTTATCGCTTTTGAGGCATCGGGACGAAGCCTATTTCTTACCGGTTATAATTCCGTGCCTTTAATACGGTACGAAATCGGCGACCATGGCGGAGTGTTTGATTACCGCGATGCGGAAAAAATATTTGCCATTGAAGGTGTGAATCTTAGATCCGAAGCCAAAAAAGCCGGTATTGCCGACACAATAACCGAACTGCCGTTTGTATATGTTTATGAACGTTCAGACTTCTCTACAAAGCTCTATGGGGCGATTATTTGGCCCGAGCATGTGCGCGAAGCATTGATGGAGAAGTCTTTACAAAAAGAGATTACGGGCAGATTCACACTCATTACAAGGCACGACGGGAGACATAACGAATACCTTGAGGTAAATATTGAACTCAGGGGCACGAAACCGAGATCGCGGACGCTTCAGAAACGACTTTTAAAACACGTAACGGAAGGCCTACTGGCAAAAAATGCCGAGTACACATACCTGACGCACCATATGCCCACACGGGTAATCCCCAGGATAGTTCTCTGGCCGCGCGAACATCCCCTCCACTTCCGGGCCGGCATTAAACAAAAATGGATTAAAAAGTAAGCTCAATCCCTATGGCACAGGACGAACTGGAAATATTGTTGAGAGGGGCGAAGAAAAATATCCGCCCAGGTCGTCCCGCCGTGTATGATTTTTCGCTGTCTGATCACGTGAGTCTGGCAAAAGACCTTTTAAAAAGCGGCGCCGTGCGGGAAATCGGCGACGATTACGAAGAGCAATTGAGAGAACTTTTTGCGATTGACAACCCCTCGGTTGCGCACGCCGCTGATTTTAACGCCCGTTTTACGGCATACAGAAACGGACTAAATGAAAAAATACCCGAATGGCGGCAAGGGAAATGGGTGTATTATCCGTGGCGCTCAATTCTGGTCCACACTCTCACCGAGTCTGATTTTTACAAAGTCAGAACGGCGCGAAATAAAAATCTCATAACGGAAGAAGAGCAGAAACATTACTACGATGCGACCGTCGGCATAGCGGGGCTTTCGGTAGGAAACAGTGTGGCTCTTGCACTCATACTTCAGGGAGCGGCGCGAAAAATAAAATTGGCCGATATGGATCGGTTAGCGCTCTCTAATACCAACAGAATCAGAACGGGTATTGATAATCTTGGCGCTCTTAAAGTGGACATGACGGCGCGCCAGATATACGAACTCAACCCATACGCGGACGTAGAGACTTTCTCCGACGGCATAACGCCTGAAAATATAGGAAAATTCTTTGAAGGACTAAACATAGTTATTGATGAAATTGATAACCTCGCGGTCAAATGTCTGATCAGAGAAGAAGCCCGGAAACACCGAATTGCGGTAGTCATGGCGGCGGACAACGGTGACAACGGGGTAGTTGATATTGAACGGTATGACCTTGACCCGAACACGCCCTTTTTCCACAACCGAATGGGTGAGGTGAGTTATGAATCGTTGAAATCACTAGATAAGTTCGGCATCGGAAAGATGATTACAAAACTGGTCGGTGCCGAAAATGTGACTCTGCGCATGCAGGAATCGCTTCTGGAAATGGGAAAGACAATCGTTTCGTGGCCGCAATTGGGCGGGGCAGCGCTTTTAAACGGTTCGGCGGTCGCGTATGTCGTCAGAAAGATTCTGACCAACCGGCCTGTTGAAAATAACCGGGCGTTGATTTCTATGGATGAAAAGTTTGTTCCTGATTATTTTTCCGCCGAGGAGACAAAGAAACGTGAGGACGCCGCAGCGGTGTTTAAAAAAACCTTCGGCCTCTGATTTGCCTGATACTATAGGACGTATATGGACGCTGTTTTGCGTTCGCTCGTTCAAGCGGCGATAGAAGCACCTTCCGGTGAGAACGCTCAGCCGTGGCGCTTTAAAATGAACAATCGTTCCGTCTATGTCTATAACAACAGCTCCAGCGATCGGTCTCTGTATAACTTTAATAATTTCGGACAATTGGTGTGTGAAGGTGCCGCTCTTGAAAATATGCTTATTCAGGCGGATGCGCTGGGGTATGAGATTGCGCTCAATATGTTTCCTGACCCCCTGGACCCGGAATGCATAGCACGTCTTGATGTCGGGAACGCCAAACAACCCTCTAACGCCGATCTTGCCGGAGTGATCCCCACACGCACCACAAACCGGAAACCATACAAAAAAACACCCGTGCAACCGGCTGATATGGACGCCGTGAGAGCGTCGGTGCCGTTTTTTGAAAAAACCGGTCTTTTATTTACATGGCATGCTGACCAAAAAGAAATGCAGGCACTTGCCCGAGTCGGTTCCACCAACGAAGAAATCATGCTCGGCAATCAGGAGCTCCATGATTTCTTTTTTTCGCACATTACGTGGACGAAAGAGGAGGATGCGAAAAAGAAGCTTGGTTTTTATATTAAAACTCTGGAGTTGCCGCCGCCCATCGAGGGGCTTTTCAAGATCATACAAAACTGGAATGTGATGAAAATTCTTAAAAAAGTCGGCTTCCCGGCATTCGTAGGTACAGGGAATGCGGGTATTTACTCCTCCTCAGCTGCTATCGGTACTATAGCGATACCGGCAATTACGAAGGAGAACCTTGTCCTTGCGGGGCGGGCGTTTGAACGAATATGGATTACCGCCGCAGCCAGGGGAATTCACCTGCAGCCGCTTACCGGAACCATGTTTATGAACATTTTCGCCGAAAATGTTCCGGAGGGTCACTTTTCGTCCGCGGAACGCGCACTGTTGAAAAAAAGAATTGGAGAACTGAGAAGCGTTACGGGGCGGACCGATTCTCATGTCGTAGTTATGTACCGAATGGGTTACGGAGACGCACCGTCAGCGCGGGCAAGTCGCTTTGCTCTTGAAGATCTTTTGCTATGAACTTTTTGACGATTACCCAATTTAATGTTGACCTACTGATACTGGGCGTCGGTGCCGCGGCAATCGCCTTATTGGGCACGCTTACGTATTTTAATAATCCGAAAAGCGCCACGAATACCGCTTTTTTTCTTTTTTCTTTGGTAACAATACTTTGGGCAACATCAAATTTTTTCGAATACCAGTTCGACTCAATAGATACCGTTCTTTTTACACTTCGTTTGCATCTTTTTATCTCCGTCTGGCATGCATACCTGTTTTTCAGACTGTGTTACGTGTTTCCGAAAGCGGAAGTCCGTTTTCCCGCCTGGCATGCTTTCCTAATGCTGCCCGCAGTGATGGGTACGGCATTGCTGACTCTGAGCCCGTTCGTTTTTTCAGGTATTGAGCATCTGGCTCCGGTCGGGCAAGTCACTGACCCGGAACGCGGTCCAGGAATTATTGTCTTTAGTGCTGTTGCGTTCGGGTTGCTGCTGTTTGGACTCATTTCGCTTCTCGTTCGGGCAGTGAAAACCGAAGGGGTTATACGCCGCCAGTTGTGGTACGTCTTTTTGGGTATGTTCTGCACAGCGGCATTAATCATCGCCTTTAACGTTATCCTGCCCGTGGCATTCGGTGATTTGCGGTTTATACCGTACGCCTCGCTTTTTATGCTCCCGTTTATAGGAATTATTTCGTATTCAATCTATAGGCATAAATTATTCAATCTGAAGGTTTTTGCCGCGGGCACAATGGTATTTTTACTTGCCGGGCTGACATTTTTTGAAGTGGTTTTTACCGAAGAATTGCCTGTGCTTATTTTCCGCGGCGCTCTGCTTCTTCTGGTGCTTGTGGCGGGAACGCAACTCATCAGGAGCGTAATGAAAGAAATTGAGCAACGCGAACACATTGAATTATTGGCGGGAGAATTGAAGGCGGCGAACGAAAAACTGAAGGAACTGGATACATTAAAGTCGCAGTTTCTCTCTATCGCGTCTCACGACCTCCGCGCTCCGCTGACCGTCATCAGAAACTACGTATCCATGCTCCTGGACGGCACCTACGGCAAGTTCTCAAAAGCCGCCGAGGAGGGCCTGCACCAGGTATTTGAACGGGCGACCGACATGGCAAAATCCGTGGATACCTACCTCAACGTCTCCCGCATAGAGCAGGGAAGGATGAAGTACGATTTCATTGACGTGGACCTCGCGCCGATTCTCACAAAAGCGGTGAAAGATTTCACACCGAACGCGGAGAAGAAAGGAATCCGCATGACGTTTACCCTGAACCCGGAACTGGAAAATAAAAAAGCGCGTCTGGATATCGCAAAGATAAACGAAATTCTGAACAATCTTCTGGATAACTCCATCAAATACACTCCGAAGGGCACGGTGTCGGTTATCGCAGAAAAAGCGGGCGCCGTTGCCCGGATCACGATTACCGATACGGGCATCGGCATGTCTCAGGGGACTATAGGCAAGCTCTTCCAGCTCTTTTCAACCGGTGAAAACTCCCTCAAAACAAACATATCTTCAACGGGCGTCGGACTCTATATCACCAGGGCGCACGTAGTCGCTCACCGCGGCCGCGTATGGGCTGAGTCCGACGGGGAAGGCAGGGGCTCGCGTTTTATTCTTGAATTGCCCTTATTAAACTAAGCGATACACTGGCAAGAACATATGAAAAACTTCTTTTTAGACATCAGGAACTCTTTTTATAGTCCTTCTTTTTACGCCTCAGGTCGCGGAAAACCTATGAATTCTGCGATCGGTTTCTTGTTTTTCTCGTCTCTCCTCATTTCATTTTTAATGATACTCGGGTTCACCTTCGCGGTGATTCCGGGCGTACTCGCTTCAAAACCCGCAGAATTCATACAGGAGAAATTCCCGGCGGAACTCGCCGTCACTATTACGGACGGAAAAGCGAGCGCGAACGTTGAACAGCCCTTCATCGTACCGATTCCCGAAAAGGACAAACTTAAAGACGGAGAATTTGAAAATTTTCTTGTCATAGACACCAGGCCGGAAACAACCATCGCAATGCTTGAGGACTACAAATCAATCGCCGTTCTTACGGAAAGTTCCCTCTACGTGAGCCAGGACACGGGCGAGAGGAGGATTATACCGCTTGGCGAGGCGGACGACGTCACTATAGACAAAGAATTCACTCTGGGGCTTGTAGAAGGACTTATGGCGATTGTCTGGATTGTTATTCCGGTTTTGCTCGTCTTTGCCGCGCCGTTTCTGGCGCTCTTTGGTACGGGCTATTTCCTCGTCGTTTCATACGTCGGCGCCATTATCCCGCTCGTCATCTCAAAGATACGGAAAATCCCTATGACCTACTGGGAGGCATACAAAACCGCGCTTTACGGCACGGTGCCTATTATGATTATTACGACGGTGTGGCTATTTTTCAGCATCGGTCCGTTCCCGATGTTCCTTGATGTTCTTCTGTTTGCGTTCCTTCTGACACTGAACCTCAAACCGCCGAGATCTTCTTAGCATTCCTATGCTTTAGAAGATCCAAGTGTGGTCGCGTTTCGCGAGCCACCGCAAAAAGAAAACCAACCTACGGCGGGTTAGGGAATTAAATCCACTTAAACGGCTGCTGTCGGCTCTCAATGGGTACAGGTTTGATACCGCCCGCAACTTTCAGACGGATTTCAAACGCAATGCGCTTCCTTCGTCTGAGAGTGGTTAAAAAGTCCAGAGGATGCATATTCCTGATTATTTTGCTTTAAAGATACAGCGAAGGCACAAAGTCTGCCTGTCGCGGGTTTTTACGAACTTCGTAATGCAGGTTTTGCAGATAAGAATAGTGGAGCGCGTAATACGGTGAACATAGACGCCGGGGTTCGGACGAGTAGAGAAAGCCTTTTTAGCGCCAATTTTAGCCATATTTCAGGAAAAATCCTATGAGGATAATACACCTAAAAAGGCATTTTGTCAAATACCGTGCTTTAATTTATTTCAATATCTATGTGCCAGATCATGGGGAATTTCTTTCTGATTTTCGCCTCTATGTCATCCACTTTCTTGCCCATAATGCGGGGGATTCTGTCTGCAAAATCCGCGTTGAATTTTTTAAACTCTTCAAAATCATCGGCTATTTCATCAAACTGTTCCCGCATGGACTGCCCGCGGTATGCCTCTTTGAGAAGTGTGGCACCGTTGAATTCAACCTCGCACTTTATGCGGTAAATACCGAAGGCAAGTGCGCTTGATTTAAAATCAATAACTTTCTCTATGGAAGGCTCTTTGTTCAAAAATCGGATTACTTCGTCTTTAATTTCTTCGGGAAGAGCCTTTCCAAGAAGATATCCGCGGTTTTTTATGATGAGAAATACCGCAACAAACGCCAGCAGGAACGCTACCACCAGAGAGCCGAGTGCATCCCATGCAGAATTTCCCGTATAGTAAGCCAAACCGATACTGACTGTGGCAACCAGAACGCCCAGTACTGCAACCGAATCTTCAAGCAGAACGGCAAGCGTGGCGGTGTCGGTTTCCTGAAGTTGTTCAGACCAGGATAAATCCGGGAAATGCTTTCTGACTTCCCTGACTGCAACGAGAAGCGTATATCCTTCAACGAGTAGCGAGACCAAAAGCACGCCGAACACCAAGGGACTGAAGATAACTTCCTCCGGGTGGCGAAGCGCTTCTATGCCGTGCAGGAAAGTCACGCCTGCGCCGAGAAAGAAAATGCCGCACGCTGAAATCAGCGCCCAAAAAAAGCGCTCTCTGCCGTAGCCGTACTCATGCTTGTCGTCGGCTTTCCTCAGCGATTGACGGAGTCCGACTAGAAGTAAAACCTGATTGCTTGTATCGGCAAGGCTATGAATTGCTTCGGAAAACATCGCACTTGAACCCGAAACCGACGCCGCGACGAATTTGAGGACCGTTACAAAAGCATTTCCGACTATAGCAACGCCGACTGATACGAATCCTTGGGTCTTCTGAAGCACCATTTATCCCAGTATACAAAACCTCTTACGAAGTTTTGTTGAGACGGAACACCGGCTCTGAAACCGCGAGCCGCATGCACTTGATGCACACCAGCTGCGGCTCGCGCGTTTTGATGTACTTCACTTTGCACTCCTTACATACCAAAATCACCGACTGGGTGACTTTCGGCTTCCAGCCGCTGTACGAGTTCTGAGTACGCGGAGGTACGGGTTTCTGAATAGGCTTCTTTGTGGACATATTAATCAACGAATGTAAGCGCTTTTCCTTTCTTATCGTTTCTGCCCGTTCTTCCGATACGGTGTACGTAATCGTCGTAGGTCGCGGGAAGTTCAAAGTTAATCACGTGACTCACGTCCGGGATGTCCAAACCGCGGGCGGCGACGTCGGTCGCAACCAGCACATTGGAGCGGCTGTCCTTAAAGTTACCCAAAGCACGCTGACGCTGTGAGTGACTTTTGTTGCCGTGAATAGATTCAGCTTTGAATCCGCGCTCGGTAAGAACCTTTGAAAGTTTCTCAACGCCGTGCTTCGTTCTGCCGAAAATCAGCACTTTGCTGAACTCCTCTTTGGAGAGCAGGTCATGCAGAACATCCACTTTGTTGTCGCCCTTCTTTACGCGCACCACGTCCTGGTCCACGTTGGTGGAAGTGTCGCGGGTTTTAACCGAAACACGAACGGGGTTATTGAGGAAATCCCCGATCAATTTTTCAATATCCCTAGAAAGGGTAGCGGAGAAGAAGAGCGTATGGCGCTCTTCTGGCATTTTCGCCATGATTTCGCGCATGTCATGCACAAAACCCATGTCCAGCATGCGGTCTGCTTCGTCCAATACCACGGTGTTGAATTCCGCAGGGTCCAGAACATCGCGTTCAATCAAATCCTTAATGCGCCCGGGAGTGCCGATAACGAAGTTGTATTCGCGGCGCAAGTCGGAAATCTGCTTGTAGATAGAAGCACCGCCCACCACGCAGACAGAGAAGATGCGCAAATGCTTTGCAAAGCCCCTGAACTCATCCTGAATCTGAACCGCCAATTCGCGGGTCGGAACCATAATGAGAACTTTCTCATCAATATTCATTCCTACTTTGTTCAAGAGGGGAATGAGGAAAGCGCCCGTTTTACCGGTGCCTGTGTTTGCAATACCTACGATGTCCTTTCCTTCCAGAATGTGCGGAATCGCAGAATCCTGAATCGGAGTGGGGGTTACGTAGCCTTTCTTAATGACCGCGTCCTTCATGTTTTCATGGAGAGCGAAGTCAGCAAACGTGTGTTTGTTCACATACACTTCAGCCGCCGGTACTTCCGTAGCTTTGTTGATGAAGCGTGCGTGTTCAATGCGCTCGTCTACCGGTCCGCGGCGCCTGCCTCCCATGGGGGGTCGAGCATTGTTAAATCGGCCGCCTCCTGCGTTACTGCGGAAACGGTTGCCTGCGCTACCGCCTTTGAAGCGGGAAGCAGATGAACGGAAAGAAGGACGGCCTCCTTTGCCATAGTAGTTTTTACCTATCATAAGACTTTTCTATAACCCTAGGCCCTAAATATAAAGGTCGGCCTGCCTCGTGAGTTTTTAGAAAAGCCTGTGTAGCAGAGGGCTGCTGTGGGGCTTTGGCGATTCTAGGGTCAATGCCTAAAAAAGAAAAACCAAGAGATTTAAGTTACCTATAAAGAGTACACGAAAACCGGGGATTTGTCAACAAATCTACCCCTCTAACCAATAAGGTTCAATTTGGGTGAATATTTTTCTACCCACTTTTTTAGCAAATCTTCACCGTAATCCTTAGTGGCAACCGTATACCAATCAAACCACGCGACCTCGGGAATTTCCCTATTTTCCCACTTGTCTTTTAACTCTTTTTTCAAATTGTCCGTATACCCAATAAATGCAATGCCATTCTGTGTTGGCAAACTGCGCAAAACATAAAGTCCTTTCTCCGCGGGAGCATTCTCAATCGAATCGTCAGACCATGGTAGAACTCCTCCAGAATTTTTCGTGATTGAGGTCATGTTTTTATTATATATCCTATATCCTTTTTAATCTCCTAACCAAATCATTGTCGCTTTTCACGTGGTCAATCAAATAGAAATTTTTTCTTCGGCTAACCATATTTTTCATGTCCTGGCCCGCCTTTGTTAATGAAACAAAAAGGGCTAAATCCGTCTTTATGTCATAGAACTTTGCCAGAAACGAGGAGAGGGAACTCAGACCTGTTCCTCCGCTCTTACACTCAACGATAAGACTTTTTCCTTTCTTTGTGGCTAAAACATCAATCTCAAACTTAACTTCGGAACTGCCATAAATGTATATATTGGCTGTAGTTATCCAACCGAGCGATTCTAGTTTCTTTGCAACGTAATCCTCCAGCCATAGACCCGACAGGTACTGCGTAGTAATTTCTGGAAGAGAGTAATAAGTCTTATTTGTTGTAACTGGATTCTGACAAATAAAACAGCGAGTTGTTGCGCCGCCTTTTATCAACCCACCAGCTTGCCTAAACGCATGGCATTTTTTGCAAAATCCGATTTTATCTTTTCTGATTAAATCTAAATTCAAATCTTCTTGTAGTTCAGTAATCTTATCCCATCTTTTTTTCAATAGTAGATAAAAGTCGTCGAACGCGTCTTGTGAGTCATAGGAGCGTTGAATATTTAGGGCAATCCTCCCGTTAATATAATTATTCAAACTTAATATCTTTTTTAGCTTACCTGACAATTTTGGTGAAACGAGATTCTTTGCATCCGTAATAGATGTAAAAAGTGCTTTCCGAACTTTTGTCCTATTTTTCTTTTCAATCCTCAACAGCAAGTCGCTATTAATTAAGAGATTGAATTTTTCAATAGGTTTTGTTTTTGCGCCACTGACTATATTTAGATCCAACACTTCGCTTCCTAGGCGTAGTTTGTTGAAAGACGTCGAATCAATGGTAAACGAACGTTTTATCACTTGACTTAAGTATATAGAATATAAAACAACTGAAAAGAGGTCGCAAAATCTGATACTATTGTCTCTATGATTGTGGGGAAAAAACGACTTTTAACAGGACTTCAACCCTCAGGGCAACTGCATATCGGGAACTATTTCGGGGCTCTGAAGCCGTTTATAGACCGCCACAGCGAGTTTGAGAGCATGCTGATGGTAGCGGACTACCACGCACTCACGAGCCTCAAAAACCCTGCGGAGCTGAAGAAGAACACTTTGGATGTGGTTTTGGATTACCTCGGCGCAGGCCTGGACCCGAAAGAGGCGGTTATCTTCCGCCAGTCGGAAGTTTCTCAACATACAGAACTCGCATGGATTTTTGAATCTCTGGTAACCGTTCAGTTTTTGACTCTCTCTCACGCATACAAAGATAAAGTAGCGAAAGGCCTGGAGCCAAACGCCGGACTTTTGAATTATCCGATGCTTATGGCCGCAGACATACTTCTCTACGACACCGACTTCGTGCCGGTCGGCAAAGACCAGACTCAGCACATTGAATACACGCGCGAAGCGGCTGCAAAGTTCAACAACGCATTCGGAGAAACATTCAAAGACCCGAAAGGCATTTTCCTGGAAGAAGTTGCCACAGTCCCAGGCACCGACGGCCACAAGATGAGCAAGAGCTACGGCAACACCATTCCGCTCTTCGGCACAAAAGACGAAATCGCAAAATCCGTAATGAGTATCGTGACCGACTCAAGCGGCGAACGCCCTGCAAATGTGTACTCAATCCACCGTCTCCTCAAAACCGAACAAGAACTTTCTATCATATATGATAGAAACGTAGGGAAGTACAAAATACTGAAAGAAGCACTGATTGAAGATTTGGAAGCATTCATCGCGCCCATGCGCGAACGCCGTAACAAATACGCAAACGACCGCGCGTCAGTAGACGCAATCCTGAAAGAAGGCAACGAAAAAGCCTGCACGCAGGCAGAAGCCAAAATGAAAGTCGTCCGCGAAAAAATCGGCCTCACCATCTAGCCTTGCCTCCCGGTCGCACCACCGGCTTTTTACCTTCTCATTCCATCCTCTTGATATACCCCTTATTCGCGCGAATGGTGGAATAAGGCGGGATAAACGAACACAGAAAAAGATACGGGGGCGTGGGGTTGTTTTGTGGTATTTTATAGCCAATGGGAACCAAATCGGGAAGCCAATCCGACAGGGTTTTAATCTCCGATCTCTCGGGTCATATTGAACAATCAGTGACTATCAAGGGTTGGGTAGACGTAGCCCGCCACCAGAGCAAAATGAGCTTCCTGAACCTCCGCGACAGAAGCGGAAAGATTCAGTGTGTTGCGATGCAGGACGTCGCAGTAAAGGGGGCATTTGAACTCAAGGAAATCCGCCCCGAATGGGTCATGGCCTTCACCGGGGATATCAAAAAACGCCCCGAGAAAAATGTGAATCCGAATATGCAAAACGGGGACATTGAGATGCAGATTACGAAAATCACGCTCATTTCAAAATCAGAAACCCCGCCGTTTGATATCTCGGGAGACACCGCGGGCATAGACGAAGACGCCCGTCTGAAATACCGCTACCTGGACCTTCGCTCGGAGAGAATGCAGAAAAACTTGCGTACACGCTCTGCATTCATTCAGCACATGCGCGAAGCACTTTTCAAAGAGGATTTCGTAGAAATAGAAACTCCGATGCTGACGGAATCCACTCCTGAGGGTTCGCGCGACTTTGTGGTACCGAGCCGCCTGAACCCGGGCAAGTTCTACGCGCTTCCGCAGTCGCCACAGCAGTACAAACAACTCCTGATGGTCGGCGGAATGGAGCGCTACTTCCAGATAGCTCGCGCCATTCGCGACGAAGACCTCCGCTCCGACAGAGGATTTGAGTTCACTCAGATAGACCTGGAAATGTCTTTTGCCGATATGGAAGAAGTGATGCAGACCGTGGAGGCGGCAACGATTTATGCCGTGGAAAAACTCGGCAAGAAAATAAAAGAAAAACCGTTCCCGAGAATTTCATACAAGGACGCAATGGCGAAATACGGAGCGGACAAGTTTGACTTGCGAACCGAAGAAGATAAAGCAAACAATGTGCTGGCATTTGCATGGGTGGTGAACTTCCCGTTCTTTGAGAAAGTTGACCCTTCGACGGGTTCGACAAGCTCACCGCAGGCAAGCTCAGGGCATGCGAACAGCGGGTGGACATTCACGCACAATCCTTTCTCAACTCCGATTCCCGAACATAAAGAGTGGCTTATGAAAGGGGAGAACATCGGCGAAATAATTACCGCGCAGTATGATCTCGTCTGTAACGGATTTGAAACCGCGGGCGGTTCTATCCGCGCTCATGACCCTGAAATCCTGAAAGCTACGTACCGCGTAATGGGAAACACTGACGAACAGACGGAAGAAAAAGTGGGACACATGCTTGAAGCATTCAAATACGGAGCACCTCCGCACGGCGGTATTGCCTTTGGCGTTGAACGCATGGCAATGACATTAACCGGCGAAACACAGCTGCGCGAAGTGCAGGCGTTTCCGATGACGAGAGGCGGTCAGACATCCGTCATGAAAGCCCCGAAAGAACTTTCAAAAAAACAGCTGGACGAACTCGGTATTGAAGTCAAGAAAAAGAAATAACCTACAGCACTTCCTTGTGCTGTCTCAATAAATCCACTGCGACAACTTCGTTGTGTGTATACATCTCTTTACGGTCCAGCTGTATCGCTTCGCCTGTGCCCGTCACTATGCCGATTGCAGGCCGCCTTCC
>CAYHUW010000010.1:0-17153 GCA_964359685.1 uncultured Candidatus Saccharibacteria bacterium | reverse complement strand
AGCAGATCGGACAGAAACGCCCCTCCCGCGCCGAACGCAATGCCGACGATGTGCCCGATGAGATACAGAGTCCGCGGTTCAACAAATGAAAAATCCATACATCACCATTCTTTTCTGAAAAAAAGGTACGCGGAGAGAAGCACCAGAGAAACTATCGCGACGATGAATGCCGCCTGACCCGAAAGAAGCGCCGATGCGAACGCAATGACGACCGCCAAAAGCGGCAACGCGCCTTCAATCTGATTCTGCGGTTTCATTCGGAAACTATACCAAAATTAGCGCGTGTCCGCAGACAAAAACCGAGGACGCGTCTCTCCGTCCGGCCAGACAACAGGCTCAAGAAACTCCGCGAGGTTGCGCACATAGACCGCGCCGTCCTTCAGCGCGCGGTATACGACGACCTGCCTGTCCCCGGCCGTATTCGTCGCGTCAATCGCGGTAGCAACAACCGTATATCTTCCGCCCTTATAGTGGACGTACTCGGCGCCGCTACGGACGGTCGGAAGCGCGCTCATATAAGTGCGCAGGAAACCGACACCGCATCCCCCTCATCTATCATTTCTTTTTTCCGCACGCCCGCTTTTATCGCCAGAAGATATGGTCCTTCCTTAGAAGGAAACAGCGTCGTCGCCCATTCGGTCTTCCCTATTTTTGCCGTTACGGGAATATACCCCCGGGCGATTCTCTTTCCCTTGTAGGCTTTCAGTAGTGCCGAGGTTTTCTTGTCCGCGCTCACGAAATACCAGCCCGCGGGTCCGGGATACTTCCATACTTTTGCGCGAATATTAATTCGCCGCTTCATCGGCCGGAGCTTCCTCTGCCGTGTCTATCGGCGCGGCTTCCGCCTCAAGAGTCGCGCTCACGCGGCATCCGGGGTACGTTTCAAGTCCGTTTTCTATGATGAAACCGCCGAAGTCCTTGATGGAAAACGCGAGACCCGTATCGTTCGCAAACGTAATGCCGGAATCGTCCGCGGAAATCTGCTCCAGCGTCACTACGCGATTATCGGGCAGTGACACGCGGGCAACCTGGTCGCCGAACTCGGCAACGATGTTTTTCCCGTTCGCGCACGTGTATTCAATCGGGGCTCTGAACTTTCCGTTTGAGAGGAGTGTATTCCCTCCCATAAAAAAGACGATACTCAATGCGCCGATAAGGACGAGGATAAGAACGCCTACAATGATTGATACTGTTTTCATACCCGGTTAAGTATAAGGTATTTTTTGCGTTATGTTTATTTTTTCCAGATAGCCTGCGTTGCCTTCCAGCCGTACTTCACGATTACCACGAGGAGAAGGAAATACAGAACATACTGAACCGCCCACAGAGCGAGGGAGACGAGGAGCACCGTAATCCCCTGCACCGCGCGGTTTGCGTCATTAAAGAACTGCTGAACCGCGGCCTTCCATGAATCCCCAAGCGCTTTCCCGTCCACGTATTCGTTTTTGTACACCGAGACGTTAAAGAACGCATAATTCAGTTTGTCCGCCGCCTGCGATTTTGCCCGCGCAAGATACTCCAGCTGCTGATTGATGCTGATTCTCTCCTGTGTAAGCCGTTCAATCGTCATAACCTTGCTGTTGATGATGGACGCCAACGCTTCGGCGTCACCGGTCTGTGTCGCAAGCCGAACGACGTCGTCGTATGCCGCGAGCGCCTTGGTGAGCGTGCTTTCAATGGCATCAAGTTTCTTTTTGAGGATGTCGGTTTCGGAAGTGAAATCGTCCAGCTGTTCTTTAATTGTGTAGGTATTTTCCGAGAGGTCGCGCGGATTCAGCGCCTTCAGCGCGTCCAGTACGACCGCGACGGACGGATGCTCTACTTTGAACGAATAGAAACAGTTTGTGTCGGACTCGGACGCCGATTCAAAAATCACTTCCTTTTTCGTCTTCAGAGCAGCCACTTCCGCACAGGTATTTTTAAGGTCCGTCGTTTCTATTGACGCGTTGTAATCCGAAACTTCATACTCTTCGGCGGTATTGCCCGTACTCATACCCGGACGCGGGGGGTATATCGTCCCGGCATTTCTTGCCGAAAAGGCCGGCATCCCGAGCGCCATACCCTTCCCGCCTTCCACAACCGCATAATCCGCACTCACGCCTTCACTCATCATGTATCCGTCATCCGCTCCCTGCCACATCGGCATTGAAGACGGGGACGGAAAGGACGGAGCGGAAATTCCCGGCATGCCGCCGCCCATGCCGATACTCCCCCTGTACACCATTGTTTCAAAAGAGGACTTCAGAAAACCGAACGCAAAAAACGCCATAATGAGACCGACGACTATAATAATCGCCGTTTTCGTACCTTCCGAAAGATTGATGTTAAACCGGGCAAGGAGCGCATCAAATGGATTCATATGAGGGAATGTTATCACGCATAAAACACTGTAAGATAAAGCTCTATGCGCGTCTTCACTACTATGACGAAACATCTGGGGCTCTTCTTACTGCTTGCCGCTCTGTTTGTCCCGTCTTCGGGTATCGCCGCGGGAATTGAATACGCATCCGTAACCGAATATGCGGATACTGAGGTACTCATCAAAAAGTCCACATTCTCGGGGGACGCGTATTTCAGATGCCAAGTGCCTTCAGGCGCCTGTTCGGAAGTCCCGAAAGACACGCGCATTCTTGAGCCGAGTGCAAACGCCGCGCCCGCATATATGACCGCGTACAGAAACATCCTGCCCGCGGGCGCAACACGCCTATTAAGTTTTCCCGACGTCCGCTACATAACCTTTTATATCCCGGGCACACAATCGCGCGGGAAACGCACCTTCGGAGTCCTGGATACCACGGATCTGTCCGTGTACACGAAGGATGAAAAACTCGGGTACTGGGATCTCCTGTCGGAAGGCATCCGCGTCTTTGCTGTTTCTCCAGATTCTATGACGCTGGTGTACATCGGGGACGCGAAAAATCATCCGACGTTGTACAAAGCAGACCTTACAAAACTCGGCACTGCGGGAAAAGAGCTCCCGACCGTAAAAATGTTCGCCAAAGACTACACGATTGCGGACGTGCAGTTTGCGGACAATGACACGCTTTTGTTTATTGCAAACCGCGAAAGCCCGCATATGTGGAGCTTATACCGCTACACGATTTCTACAGGCGCCCTGAAAAAAGTATCCGACAACGTTTCGTACGGCGTGAATCTCACAAAAAGTAACGGAGTTTTTCTGTTTGCCGAGGCCGGAGAATTCGGCGTGCGACCGAAGATGTACGATCCGGCGACGGGCGCGGTGTCTCAGTTTTCGCATCCGTTCGGAAATGCGGAACCGACCAAAGGAAAAGAGGTTGTAAAACTTGCGGGAGGACTTTCCGGAGTTTTTCTTCTTGAACCGTCGGGAAAATCAGACACACTTCTCGTGTGGCTTCACGGCGGCCCCTACCGTCAGACGTCGCTTTTCTATCATCCGTACATGAGTTACGGCGGTTACGACTGGATGCTTGAAAAAGTGAGGGACAGCGATGTCGGGGTCCTGAAGCTTGATTACCCCGGTTCCTACGGCTACGGAAGAGCGTTTGCGGAATCCCTCGTCGGCAAAGTAGGCGTGAAGGACGTCACGGATTCGCACACGGCAATTACTGACTTCGCCAAGAGAAACGGATACAAAAACGTATATCTTATGGGCAACAGTTACGGCGGATACCTTGCGCCGAAACTTCTGGTGGACAAGCCGAAATCCTATAAAGGCGCGTTCTCTATAAACGGCGTTATGGACTGGACCACAATGCTGACCGCTCTTGATACGTCCATCTTCAACGTGCTTTTTAAGGGCACCGTCGGTGCGGCAAATGACAACTATGACGAATACGCGAAGTCTTCCATCTATAACAACGTCTCAAATCTCACAAACCAGAAAGTTGTTCTGATGCATGGCGAAAAAGACATGACAATCGGAAAACGGCAGTCGGAAGGGCTTGCAACCTACATGCAGTCGGTCAATAAACCCGTTGAACTCATCATCATGGCGGGAGAAGACCACATCTATAAAAAACCGCAAAGCTTTATTCTCCTCTGCGAGAAGGCGCTGGCATTTGTCGGACGTGCCGGAAAAGTAAGCTGCGACATAATTTAGTTAGGTTGAAAACCTTACTAAATTAGAAGTACTCTTGTAGTGCGATATTTAACGCGGGAAGAACGCGACAGTACCCAAAATAAGAGCGAACGCGCCGAAAGCGAGGAAAGCGACCGTGGTCGTTAAAAGGATGAGTGCTTCCCTTTTCCGGCCGTCAAGATACCAGAGTGCGGGGCGTAAGAAAACGATGCTCGCCATGACGCCTGCAGATGCTGAAAATAAAAGCAGAAACCCCATGGGCAAAAAAAGCGACGAAGAGTCCTCCTGCGGACCTATCGTCTCTACATACGACATAGTTAACACGACCAGCGCAACGTAACCCACGGCGCCGAACGCATGCAGGAATCCAAGCTCTATAATTCTTGAGGTTTTCATTACTGATGTGTACCGGCGTCCTCTTCTTCAGGTTTCACTGAAACGCCCATACGTTTTAAATCTTTCTTAAACTGTTCAACATCGGTAAAGAGAACCGCACGGATGCCGGCTTTTTTTGCACCGTCAATATTTATCCGGCGGTCATCCGCAAAAATCGCTTCGTCCGGCGCAACGTCAAGCATGGAAAGTATTTTTTTGAATATTTTCGCATCCGGCTTTACCAGTTTGTGTGCGGAGGAAATAATATGCTCGTCAAACAAATCCCATAACTGATTTTCGTCCATGACCTCCCTGAGCCACGGGGCGGTGAAATTTGAAAGCAGTCCGATTTTGTATTTTTTCTTCAGCTCCCTGATAAGCGCAATCAACTCCCGGCTGAGAACCATCTCTTTCTTTATTCCCGCCCATGCCTCAGCGGGTGTCGTGCCCGCGGCTTTCGCCACTACGGCAACGAATTCGTCATGCGGCATCTCCCCGGTGTTTACACTCATGTCAACCGCGAGGATAGGCGAAATATCAACGGTGTTTTTCCTGCTCCATATCCAGAATGCCTCGGCCGCTATAACACCGGCCCAGTCAAAAATAATTGCGCGCACGGGGCGACTCCCCGGAACGACGATTGTTAGTCCGTCCGCGGCAAGCGCCTTCGCGGCTTCGGGAAGGCGCGCAACGCACGCCGCATATGACGCCTCTAGCGTTTTCGCTTCCGCGGAAAGACCGCCGTGTTTCCCGCGTAACATTTCCAGCATTTTCTTTGTCTTCTCTATTTTCTTTTCAATATCATCGTACGTTTCTTTTGCTTTTTGTGCGGCGTCAAACGCGGCTCTCGCATCCGACTCTCCTTTCTTCCCGAGGAGCGTGTCCTTGGCGGCTGCTTCTACATTTTTAATGATTTTGTTTTTTTGGCTTTCAACCGTGTCTTTTGCTTTTTCCTCAAGAACCTTCAACGCTTCTTCGTAGAAAGAGAGTTCGTGATCAACGAGAGAGAGCTCATACTGTTTTTGATTGAGCGTTTCCTGTATCGCATCGCACGTATTCCCTGTCGGGGCATTTTTCGTCTGCATGCCTTTCATAAAGGAGTACGCACCGTATAGACCTCCGCCGGCAAATACCAGGAGTCCGGCGAGCCACACCCACGGAGAAACAGGCTCCGAAGCATCCGGCGGTGTTTCCACGGGAAGCTCAATCGGAGATTCCGCGGATGAACCGTCTTCTAATCCGGGTGCCGGAGCAGGCGCTGAGGGAGACGGTGCGGGCGTCGGCACAGACCTCGGCTCCGCAGATACCGCGGCGCTTGTTGTCGCCAATTCCGTCGCAGGCACACTCACCGCTTGAGGTTCCGGCTTTGTTTCCGGTACCGCGCCGCCGATGGCCGGGTCGGGAGCAGGCACCGAACCGTCGGCACTTCCGTCAGACGGCACCGAAGCAAACACGGGTACGCCGATGACGAGTAAGAACGCGAAAAAAATAAAAAGGATGGCGCGCTTCATGAATGGCGTGTGACAAGGTACCGTATTGAAATCGGAAGAATGCCGCCGAAGAAAATCACTATCCCGCCGAAGAAGACAACCGCATCAAAACCGAAGTTGTCCCCCACCAGACCGCCTAACGCAAGCGCGATGCCCTGGCTTAAAAAAATCATCGTCTGATACGTGCCGATAGTTTCGGTATATTCTTCTTTACTGATGGTATTAAAAAACAACGTGCGCCACGACAAAAGGTTCACGGTGCTCATGCACCCCAAAATAAACATCACGAGATACAACTGCCACAGTTCGGTTGCGAAACTTAAATAAATGTAACCCGCGCCGTAGACAAAGTTCGCGACCGCCAAACCCCAGACTTCGTCCAGGTGACCGCGATGTTTGTCAAAAAATCTGCCGATAGGAATGGAGAGAAACGCCGCAACACCCTTATACAGAAGATACCCCAAACCGACGTGGGTCGCGCTTCCTCCTTCAATATGCCCGATGACGAAAAGCGCGAGAATAACCGCGATGAACGCGTCCGTCGCCCAGAACGTAATGTCGTTCAGGGTAAGCGCGCGAAGCATTTTTCCCTTCGGGGAGTTCTGATAGAAATCAAGACGATGCGGAGACTCCGGATGTACCACGAAAGAATTGTACCCTACTGAGTTAATGCCCGGTATTCCCGCCGAGAACACCGTCAAAAATATCGGAGCGCGGCTCTCCCGTAACCTGAAGTGTTCCCCACACGCCCTTATCAATCCGGGCAAGCGCATGATCAACCAGAACATACGTCCCCGGCACGTCAGTCCTGAATTCAACGATAGATGCACCGCCTGCGGGCACGGCGGTTGTCTGCACATTTTTGAAATTCATTCCGCCGATCTGCGCTTCCGGATACACGGTGTCAAATATTTCGCCTATCAGATGGAACGAAGAAATCAGATTCACTCCTCCGTTGCCGACGTATATGCGCACGGTTGTATCCTGCTCAAGCTGTATCTCATCCTTTGACACCGCGCCCACCCTGCCGTTGAAAACAATGTACTCGGGATTTCCGGAAAGCATTTTGGACGCGTCTATGATTTGCAATCCCTGCGTGCCGCGCGGTGCCGCGGTATACACCTCGCCCTGCATGACGTAGAGTTCCGTATCAACGGGCGGCAGTCCGCCTTTGGGTTCAACCAGTATCAGACCGTACATGCCGTGCGCCATATGATTCGCAACATTCGGATGCGCACAGTGGTACACAAAAAGACCGGGGTTCAGTGCTTTGAAAGTAAGTTTTTTGCTTTCTCCGGGCATGATGTCCGTAACGACCGCGCCCCCGCCGGGACCCGTTACCGCATGCAGGTCAACGGAATGCATGTGGAGACTTGAGGGATCGTTCATGAGCGTCAACTCCACCGTGTCGCCTTCCTGAATGCGGAGAAACGGTCCGGGTACGGTACCGTCAAACGTCCAATAATTCATGACGACTCCGGGTGCGATTTCAGAAATAACTTCTTTGGTGACGAGTGTAATTCTCACAATGCCGTCCGAATCCGGCAACATACGTTTGGGAACATCTTGAGGGTCGCGGGAAATATCGGCGACGCGTTCAAATGAAGAGAGGTGTGAAAAGAAACTGAATACATTCCCCAGAGGAAGCGCAGGGCCGGCGGAAGGACCGTACGTCTTCAGTCCGAAGGGATATTGTAGATCCTGCGGCACACCGACCGGAAACCAGAAAAACAACATCATGCCTATGAAAAACGCTCCGACAACGAGCGTTGTACGGAGAGTGTAATGTTTTCTGAGAACAATAAAAAGAAAAATCGCCGCCGCGAAGCCTGCCAACACCAAGCCGAATCCCTGAAGAACGAGCGCGTGGACCAACGACCATAACTCTCCGATCTGATTCATGAATTAAAAGTTTAACTAATAAGGAATTTTACACTCCTCAAAACAGTGCGCATCGCGATTCAACTTATATACACGTTCGCGTCCGCGCGGTTCTATCTCAACGGCATTGACTGAATGTAGCGCCTGCAGATGATGTGTCACGGTGGGCTGCCGCAATTTCATACGTTCGGTCAGCTCTCCAACAGTCATACCACCTGCCGCCTTGCCGAGCATGCAAACCATGTTGTAACGGCTTTTCTCGCCTACGACTTTGAAACAATCAGGGCAAAGCTCTTCTTCAGCAGAAACCGTTTGCGGAACCCATTCCGGACGGGGGTAGGTGCGTTCTTTTTTCGGCTTAATTTTAGTCGCGTGAGAGCTTTTCCCCAGCTTTTTTATATTCATAGATGACTGTCTATATTACCATACATAGATCATTATCAATATAACGCATTACCAACTATGGCAACAAAAAAATCCACAACCCCCTCGAGCATACTAAAACGAAACGGACTGCTGGTTCCTTTTGATGTTCGTAAAATATCGATTGCAGTCGAGAAGGCAATGAGAGCCGCAGGAGAGTTTACGGATGCGGCACCGTCTGCAGTTGCAAGCGCTGTAGAAAAAAGGTTGTCGGCAAAAAAGACGTCTAGACCCGAATTTGTCCCTACCGTTGAGGGGGTACAGGACGAAGTTGAAATGGAACTGATGCTTCTGGGATTTTTAAAGTCGGCTAAGGCATACATTCTCTACCGGGCAGAACGTGCAGAGAAACGCGCTGGATATGGAGATGTTCCGGAACGCGTACGAGCGCTCGCCGCGGAAAGCAAAACCTACTTCAAGAGCAACCCTTTAGGTGAATTCATTTACCTCCGCACCTACGCGCGTTGGATTGAGTCCGAACAACGGCGCGAAACATGGATTGAAACCGTGGACCGCTACGTTGCGTTTATGAAAGAAAACTTGGGCACAAAACTATCCGACGAGGAATATGACGAAGTACGGAACGCCATTCTAAAGCAGGAAGTAATGCCGTCAATGCGTATGATGCAATTTTCCGGCGACCCCGCGCGAAAATGCAATTCGTGCGCATACAACTGCTCATTCATTGCACCCACAGAAATAAAAGATTTCGCCGAAATTATGTACCTTTCAATGCAAGGCTGCGGTGTCGGTTTTTCAGTTGAAAGTCAAAACGTTGAAAAACTTCCGCAGATTCAGAAACAAACTCACAAAAAACTGCCAGTACATACAGTCGCTGACTCAAAAGAGGGGTGGTGCGATGCGGTAACGTTGGGATTATCCGCATGGTACAGAGGCGAAGATATTGATTTTGATTTTTCAAAGATCCGACCGGCGGGCGCTCGCCTGAAGACCATGGGGGGTAAAGCGTCCGGACCTGAGCCGCTCCGTTCCCTGCTCTCGTTCGCGAGGGAAAAAATTCTCAGACGACAAGGGCGGCGTCTGCGTTCGATAGACGTTCACGACATCATCTGCAAAATCGGCGAATGCGTAGTCGCGGGGGGTGTGCGCCGAACCGCAATGATAAGTCTTTCGGATTTAGATGATGCCGATATGCGCGACGCCAAAAAAGGCCAATTCTTTCTTACCGAACCGCACCGTTCGGTTGCCAACAACTCGGCGGTATTTGAGACACCGCCAACGAGCCAAGCATTAATGGAAGAGTGGGTCGCGCTTATGAAATCGGGGTCGGGAGAGCGCGGCATCTTCAATCGTGTATCTCTTGCACACACCATGCCCGAGAGGCGTCTCTCCTACTTTAGAAGCGTCGGGTTTCTGGGCGAAAACGGCGTCGTAGAGGGGCCAATCGGCACCAATCCGTGCGGAGAAATCATCCTGCAGTCAAAGCAGTTCTGCAATTTATCGGAAATTATCGCTCGCGCCGACGACACACAAGAAAGTCTCATTAGGAAAGCACGCCTTGCAGCCCTTTTAGGAACCTATCAATCTACGCTGACGAATTTCCGCTACCTTTCAAAAGAATGGAAGAAAAACTGCGACGAGGAACGCCTCCTTGGAGTGTCTGTCACCGGACAATGGGATAGCGAGGCAGCCCGTAACCCGGAGACGATGCGCGCCATACGCGACATGGCAGTAAAAACAAACGCCGCGTATGCGGAGCGTTTTGGCATTCCTGCTTCAACGTCGGTGACTGCAGTGAAACCGTCAGGTACCGTCTCACAAACCTTTAACTGCTCCTCCGGAATCCACCCGAGGCACGCACAATACTACATTCGCCGCGTGCGCATTTCAGCTACTGATTCCCTCTTTAAAATGCTCAAAGATCAAGGAGTACCGTGCAATCCGGAAGTGGGACAGACGGAAGAGAATGCGACGACGTTCGTCTTGGAGTTCCCCGTTGAATCCCCTGCAAGTTCAAAATTTAAAGATGATTTTACCGCCCTTGAACAATTAGAATATTGGAAATCAGTGAAAGAAAACTTTACGGAACACAACCCGTCGGCGACCATTTCGGTCGGCGAAGAAGAATGGATTGAGGTTGTCGGCTGGATTCAAAAAAATTGGAACATCATAGGAGGCCTTTCGTTTCTCCCGCGATTTGATCACGTATATCGCCTCGCCCCGTATGAAACAATCACGCGCGAACGGTACTTGAAATTCTCCTCGCGATTCCCCGTCGTTGATTATTCAAAGCTTGTCGGATATGAGCATGCCGACGAAACAGAACAAAAACGAGAACTTGCCTGTGCGGGCGGGCTTTGTGAAATTGATGCGGACATACCGGTTGAGGCCGTCGCATTACACTAATGCGTATGCTGTACACGAAAAAGGGCGACACGGGAACATCAACGCTTTTCGGTGTGTGTGACCGATTCTTGAAATCCGATGACGTGTTTGAGGCGCTCGGAACTCTGGACGAACTTAATTCTTTGCTCGGTGTCTGTCGCTCGCGAGTCCATAGTATTCCATCTGTTCTTGGCAACGTGAAGGTCTCAAACATGATTTTTGTGGTACAAGAAAATCTCTTTACTCTTCAGGCAAAACTTGCAGGCGCGCCAAAATCCCTTTCACCTGATGCTGTGGCTGTTCTTGAAGATTATATAGCTGCAATCGAAGGACGTATCAAGAATCCGCACGGATTTATCATTACAGGAGAAACCGAACTATCCGCGCTTTTTGATTATGCGCGCGCGGTGTCACGGAGAGCCGAACGTTCGGTAGTTCGCATCATAGATAAAATGCCAATAGACGGAGACACCACTGCCTATCTCAACCGGATTTCAAGTTTACTCTATGCACTTGCCCGCTACGCCGCCCGAAATACCAAGGAAAAGAAGCCGCGATATACAACCCGCTCTGAGCCTGCCGTATGAAAAACATCCATATCATCCTCGTAGGAATCCTCGTCGCTATCCTCGCGTTGGCTACGTTTACGTATACCTATACAAACAACAGAGATACAGTCACAAACACTGACTCCGCACCCTCAGAGATATCAGCGACGATAACCATTCAAGACGACTCAAAAACTGTTTCTATACCGGAAGGCGCTACTGTCCTTGCGGCACTGGAATACCTCAACGAAAGAGACAAAACGCTTGCTTTAGAGATAAAAGAATACCCCGGACTCGGAACGTTAGTACAGGGCATGAAGGGCGCAGCGAATGGCACCGGGGGTAAATACTGGCAGTATTTTGTAAATAATGAGATGCCACAAATAGGCGCTGACAGTTACATTATTAAAGACGGGGACACTATAGAGTGGCGATTCGAAATTTCAGAATTTTAACTCCATGAAGCGCATACTTGAAATGATGCCGGTCTTACTTCTACTTACCTTCGGCGTCATCGTCAGGCTATTGCCGCACATACCAAATATGACTCCTGTAACAGCTATCGCAATCGCGAGCTCTGTTTACCTGGGAAAAAGATACGCCATTCTTATTCCGCTCACAGTGCTTCTGCTGTCTGATTCTTTCTTGGGCGTGTACGATATTCGCATCATGCTAAGCGTCTACGGCGCATTCTCTCTAATCGCCATCTTGTCCGCGTCTTTGGGTGTACGAAACAAACCCGTCTCTACACTTGTGCCGATAGCCACTTCCGCAATATTTTTTTTCCTCATTACGAACGCCGCCGTGTGGCTCTTTTCTCCCTGGTATGAAAAAACATTTGCCGGACTTATGTACGCGTATGAGCTCGGATTGCCCTTCTTGATGAATATGGCGCTCGGTGATGTGCTGTACTCCGGAATACTGATAGGCGCCTTTGAACTTTCCAAAGCACGGAAGGAAACTACATTCAGTAAACCTCAATCTGTTCAATACTTAGTGTCGCACAAATAATTCTAACGGAGAGCGTTCGGGTGGTGCGCGCTCCAGGCGTACATCGCGACCGCCGCCGCGGATGCGACATTCAGGGATTCGCAGTCGGGGTGCATCGGAATTGAGAGAAACTGATCGCACACGGCCTTCGCGTAACCGGGAATTCCCTCCCCTTCATTGCCCAACACAAGTATCGTCGGCGCATCAAATTTTTCCGCAGTCACCGGTTTCTTGCCGTCGCCCGAGAGACCGTGCACTTTCATTCCTTTTTCTTTCAGTTCCGAAATTGCCTGCTGGGTATTCTCAAGAATCACGAACGGAACCCGAAACGCCATTCCCGCGGATGCGCGTATCGCCGCCGGCGTCAGGTGCGCCTGTTTCTTCTGAGGCGCAAGGACCGCCGCGGCGCCGAACGCCGCGGCGGAGCGCACGATTGCACCCACGTTGTGCGGGTCCGTCACCTCGCCCATTAAAACCAGCATCGTGTCCGTGTTCGGTTTGAAATCTTTCTTAAATACGTCAAACGGCATGCCTAAAGATGAAACGGAAATCTGTGCAATGACCCCCTGGTGCGGCGCGTTTCCTTCCACCTGGGAAGTTACTTTTCGTAAATCCAGTCGTTCGGTCTGAATCCCCGAATCGCGAATCAGCGTGCGCAATCTGGCGTCATCCATTGTCTGGGCGACGAAAATCTTTTTCACAATCTCGGGCATTGAAATCAACGCCTCCGCAACCGAGTGTTTTCCGTAGATGAATGTTTTTGATTGTTTCATGACTAGTGCGGGGTTTTTGAACCGCGGATGGTCTTGCCGCATACTACCCCATCCTCTCCGAATTCATAGCAGTACACTTCGCCTGTGGCGATTTCCAGTTTCGGAATCTCTTCGTCGCTGATGTTTTCAATATGCTTTACGAGCGCACGCAAAGAATTGCCGTGGGCGACGACCAGAACGTTGTTGCCGCGACCGAGCTCGGACGCTATGTGTTCGCGGTAGTACGGAACCACGCGGTCATGTACGTCTTTGAGGGTCTCTCCTTCGGGGAGAGCGTAATCCCACCCGCGTCTGATACGGTGAAATTCTTCCTCCCCGACGTCTTTCTGCATATCCCACTTATTTTTTCCCGTGTAGATTCCGTAATGCCTCTCGTTCAGTGCGGGGTCCTGAACCGCATCATGCGAAAGACCCAGCGTCTCCTTCATTGCATCATAGGTCTGATGCGCACGTTTCAGAGCGGACGTAAAGACTTTGTGGACATCAATGCCGCGGATTGCTTCACCTGCTTTCTTCGCCTCTTCAATTCCTTTCTCGGTAAGACCGACGTCCACATACCCCGTCCACTTGCCGAGCTTGTTCCACTCCGACTGACCGTGTCGCACTAAAATGAGGTGTGCCATACAGAGTTACGGGGAAAATTCAAATTCATGGAAAGAACTGTTGTGTATGACTTCATGGATTTTTCCGTTCATAACATGGTGCAGCATCCGAATGATCCCCGCTGATGTGACAACAAGCACGACCTCTCCCGTGTGTTTTTTGGATATATCGTCAATAAAACCAAAAACTCTCTCCCGCACGTCGTCAAAAGATTCACCGCCGTAAGCGCGGTAATCATATTGCTGTTCAGAGTCTGTTTTTTTCAAAGAACCGTTCGGGCTCAGCTCATCCCACTTGTTACCCGCTAACGAACCGAAATCCCGCTCGCGAAGTCTCTCATCATAAAAAACGGGGAGGTGTAACTCTTTGTTGAGAATGTCGGTTGTTTGTTTACACCTGAGAAGATCGGAGGAATATATTAAAGTAATCCCTCCGGGCATATTTCCTGCCGCGGCGTGCGCCTGCGCCACCCCCTCTTCTATAAGCGGAATGTCCGTCTGCCCTGTCATACGACCGGTTCCGTTATATTCCGTCTTACCGTGCCGAACGAAATAAATCTTCATGCGGTCAGTCTAACGGGCAAACACATTACCCGCAAAGTGCGCATTCTTCCCTAAACGTTCTTCAATACGCAGAAGCTCGTTGTATTTCGCGACGCGGTCGGTACGGCTCACAGAGCCGGTTTTTATCTGCCCCGCCGAGAGTCCCACCGCCAGATGCGCTATGGTCGTGTCTTCAGTCTCTCCCGAGCGGTGCGAAACGACCGTGCGCCATCCCGCTTCTTTTGCACGTTCAATGACATCAATAGTTTCGGTGAGAGTTCCGATTTGATTCAGTTTAATCAGAACCGCATTTGCCGCTTTTTCGCGGATTCCGCGCTCCAGAAATTCTTTATTCGTTACCAGGAGATCATCACCGACAAGCTGGATGCGGCTTCCCATATTCTCCGTCAACCGTTTCCAGCCGTCCCAGTCGTTCTCCGAAAGTCCGTCTTCAATAGAGGCAATCGGAAACTCTCTCAGCAAAGACTCATACATCGCAATCATTTCGGCCGCATCAAGTTTTCTATGTTCAGTCTGCAGATGATACATGCCGTCCGCAAAAAGTTCGGTTGCGGCGACATCAAGCGCAATAACGAAATCAGTTTCTAATGCGTATCCTGCGCCCGAAACCGCTTCCGCAACTAATTGAAGGGCTTCACGATTGCCGTTTTTCACACTCGGCGCGAAACCGCCCTCGTCCCCTACGGTCGTGCCGTATCCTTTTTTCCGGAGGACGTTCTTCAAAGAATGGAACACTTCCGCCGTCATCCTGATGCCGTCGGAAAAAGTTTCGGCCCCCACGGGCATAATCATAAACTCCTGAATGTCGGTGGAGCCCGCGGCGTGCTTCCCCCCGTTTATGATGTTCGCCATCGGAAGCGGAAGCAGAAACTCCGATTCTCCTATACCTCCATATATGGAGGTATAGGAATGGGAACACAAAGAACGGATATGTTCATACAGCGGAACACGTTTTTCCTGCGCGGCCGCATGAGCAGCCGCCAAAGAAACCGCGAGTACCGCGTTCGCGCCGAGCCTGTTTTTGTTTTTTGTGCCGTCAAGCGCGATGAGCACATCATCAAGCGCACGCTGGTCGTCTGCACCCAGACCGATAACCGCCTGTGCAATTTCACCGTTTACATTCAGAACCGCCCGCTGAACCCCTTTCCCGCCGTAGCGGGAATCACCGTCACGAAGTTCATGCGCCTCATTGCTCCCCGTTGAAGCGCCGGACGGGGACGAGGCTCTCCCGAGAGTTCCGCTCTCCAACACGACGTCCGCCTCAACGGTCGGATTCCCGCGGGAATCAAGAATTTCCCGGGCATGTACGCGCGCGATCTTCATGCCCGTATCTTAAATTCGTTTACCGAAATACGGAAGTACCGCTGTCGTACTTCAGACTGAGGACTAATTCCCCTTTTGACGTAAAACTGTACCCCGCGACACTCTCAAGCATCTGCAGGAACTCGGTCTCCTGCGAACCTTCGCAGTACATCTTTGTGGAAAATATTTTACTGAAAGACACAGCTTCTCCGTCCGCCGTGTAACTGCCTCCCGCCTGATTGCAATCAGTCGTCGCGGAAAACGTTCCGTCCGTGTTAAACGTCAATACAAACACATCGGCTGATTTCGGTATGGTGTGCTTGCCGTTCTCATAACTTGAAGAAACCCACACCCACGGTTTCATGCCGAGCGACATTTTCTTCGGATCGGCCTCGCCTTCAAAATTCTGCACTACCTCGCCGAAACTGTTTGATGAGGCATCGTACTTCAAGTACAGACTTTTACCTTCGGACGGCTGGGCGGTCATCGGCTCACCGGGCTTTCTGTCCGCATAATTAACTATAATCCTTGATCCTTCCGGAAGCGGAGCGTCTCGAAACTCGGTCGTCTGGGGAGCGATGCGATCGCCGATTAAAACCGCATTCGTCCCGCGGTATCCGCCTTCTTCTTTGAGAGCGGCCACCAGGTAGAAGTACGTCCCCGTACCCCCTGAATTTTGGGTTATAAGAAATGCCGCATCCTCGTCACCGTCACCGTCTATATCTCCATAGACCTCATTGCCGAAATACTGCGTGACAACCATTGCGGCCGACCCGGGAACGATGGCAACTTCCGATTTTCCGTCTGAAAGCTGCACGAGCTCGCCACCGATTGTGTAGGAAGCATTTTTAAAGTCTTCGGGAAGCGATTCCTGAACGGGCTTTCCGAATCCGATGTATGTATAGAGACCGTACACAACACCCGCACCGGCGAGTAGAATCAGTGCAAAAGCGATGCCGAAATATTTCATAAAAATATATGTAAATAATAACAGAGCGAATCTGCCTCACGCGAGGACGGACGCTCCCACAATTTCTTACCGCAGAATAACGGCAGCGGCATGGGTGTCGCCCGGGAGAAGTAAAAAATCGGGGAGGTCATCGGCTTATTTTGTAGCCGGCCCAAATTCCCAGAACTCCGCCTACGGCGCTTAAAATGATTGACGAAAAAGAGAAAAAACCCTCGCCCCACAGTGCGGGGATGAAACCTCCGACGGCTGAACCAATAATCATCCCTATCCAGATAAGTTGTTTCATTTTTTTCCGTGCCGCATTTCTATGCCTTCTCCAAATCCGCAATGATGAATTTCTTCATCTTGAGAAATGCCTGCGTTACGCGATTCAGTTTCTCGGGGTCGGTGCCCGGTTTCATCATTTCATCCATGACTGACGGAACGATCTGCCAGGAAAGGCCGAATTTGTCTTTGCACCAGCCGCATTGCTCCGACTCGGGGTGAGCGGAAAGTTTCTCCCAGTAGTAATCAATCTCCTCCTGAGTATCGCATTTCACCACAAAAGAAACCGCTTCGTTCAGCTTGAAATACGGACCGGCGCTTATCGCCTGGAACGGCTGACCCAGAAGCTCAAACGACACCACATCCACATCTCCCGACGGCGTGTCATGCAATTGCTGGAGGCTCGTTATTTTTGCTTCTCCGTATTTGGAAAAGACTTCTACGTAATATTCAGCCGCCTGTTTTGCCTCCGTGGCGTACCACAGGTGCGGGGTTATTTTGTGCATCAGTAAAGTATACCGCCGCGCCGTTATTTATTGACCTAAATTTTCAAGACCGGTGATTA
>CAYHUW010000009.1:0-18030 GCA_964359685.1 uncultured Candidatus Saccharibacteria bacterium | reverse complement strand
ATTTTCCGTTTTGAGTATACCACCGCACCGTCTCATGAAACGCTTCGTCAAAATCGTACTCCGGCTTCCAGCCGAACTCATTCATGATGCGCGATGCGTCTATCGCATACCGGCGATCGTGCCCGGGCCTCTCGGCGACGAACTCAATCATGTCCTTCCCCTTGCCGAAGTACTTGAGGATGCGATCTGCAATTTCCCGATTGTTCATCTCGTTATCGGCGCCGATGTTGTATACCGCGCCCGGCGTGCCGCGAAGCAGACAGAGTTCAAGCGCTCTACAGTGGTCAATGACGTAAATCCAGTCGCGTACGTGGTTGCCGTCGCCATACAACGGGAGCGTCTTTCCCTCCAGCATACGGAGTACAAAAAACGGAATGAGTTTTTCCGGGTACTGCTGCGGGCCGTAGTTGTTGGAACAGTGCGTCACGATGGCAGGCACACCCCACGTATTGTGATATGCACGGCACAGCATATCGCCGCCGGCTTTCGTTGCGGCATACGGCACGTTCGGCGCAAAAGCCGTGTCTTCGGAGAATTTTTTCTTTGACTTCAAATCCAGAGAGCCGTACACCTCGTCGGTTGAAACCTGCACGAACGATTTGACCGCGCCTGACGCCTTTACTGCCTCAAGGATATTGAACACACCCACGACATTCGTGTTGATGAATTCAAGCGCGCCGACGTGAATACTGCGGTCTACGTGTGTTTCGGCCGCGAAGTTAATCACGTAGTCCGGCCTGTACTTCTTGAACGTTGCGTTTACCTTCTTCCGGTCACTGATATCGCCCCGCACGAACGTATACCGCTTATCCTTCGCGACTTCGCGCAGGTTGTCCAGATTGCCCGAATACGTGAGTTTGTCTACATTTACTATTTTCGCCTTCGGATACTTCTTCAGGATGTACTGAATGAAGTTTGAGCCGATGAACCCCGCGCCGCCGCAGACGAGCAGTTTTTTTCCGTTAAACGTATTGGGAGGTTTTTTTTGTGACCGTGCCGCCTTTCGAGCCATTGTTGCCGCATTTTATACTTCCTCCTGAACGATGTAAATCGGCCGTTTTTTCGTCTCTTCAAATGTTTTGCCCAGATAGAGCGCAATCACCCCGAGGAGAACCGTAAGCAAACCAAAAATGAGCCACAATGAGCCTAAGAGTATTTCAAACTGTCCGATCGCATCAGCTCCCAAAAAACCGCGCACGAGCACGATTGCGCAATAGACACCCGCAATGACCGTAACAACGGCGCCGAATTTAACGATGAGCCTGAGCGGCTTGTCCGAGTACGCAAGTATGATGTCAGTCGCAAGACTGAACAATTTCCTGAGTGAATAGCCCGACTTACCGCCTTTTCGCTCTCCCTGCTCTATCGGCACTGACGCCGTGCGGAACCCTACCCAGCGCCTCATCACAGAGAAGTAGCGCATGTGCTCCGAGAGCGACAAAATGGAATCAATAACTTTCCGATGATAGATTCCGAAATTCGCTTCGGTGCGATCCTGATGCGTGCCCGTGAGGTAACTCAATGTTGCGTAAAACGCCCGTGATACGAACGAGCGCACAAAACCATCGTGGCGCTTTTGGCGCGAGCCGACGACGACAAAAAATCCTTCGAGCGCCTTCTGATAAAACTTTTCAATCTCTTCGGGCCGGTCCTGGAGATCGCAGTCCATAACGACCACCCACTCACCTTGGCTTGCGGAGAGGCCGGCGGTAATCGCCGGATACTGGCCGAAATTTCGGGAGAGGTTAATACCGCGAACCCGCGTGTCCTTTGCACTCAACTCCTTAATGACCTCCCAGGCGTTGTCCGGGCTCTTGTCATTTACAAAGATAATTTCAAACGCCGGCGTGATTTTCTCCACCGTTGCCAGGATGCGCTGGTGAAGTTCCGAAAGTACCCCGTCAGAGCCGTATACGGGAATGACCACTGAAATATGAGGTGTAGCCCCCTGCTGCATATGCGACATATAGTACTAGGTTTCAATACCGACGGCTATTCCCCACGCAGTTCTCTAGAACTCCCCAAACGTCCTTTTTAAGGAGTCTCTGGTGCTAAGAAAAAGAAGCCAAAACTGCTACACTGAAAACCATGCACGGGCTTAAAAAAGTATTGGGGCGCATCGTAAACTCAATTCTGGCTCCGCTCCACCTGGAACTGCGGAGCGTGTACTCGGGAGGGCGGATGTTTCCTGAAAGTTTTCTATATCTGAAAAAAGTACTACCACCCACCCCCCCATCAGCTGAACAGAAAACTACCGTTATTGATGTGGGCGTGGCGGACGGCACGCCCGAACTATGGTCGGCTTTTCCTGCGGATTCATACAAATATCTCCTCATAGAAGCAAACCCTTTTTACGCCGAAAAACTCAAAACAACAGCAAAGAAAATGAACGCCATACTTGAGACGGTCTTTTGCGGTGATCATGACGGCATTGAAACATTTATTACAGACAGCGCGTACGATGCCGGGAAAGCATCAAAATATTCTAGAAAAACGGGCGGTAATGAGAAACGGAGCGAAATCCCTTCGCTGACACTCGACACTATTGTAAAGAAGCATTCTCTTCCGAGCTCGTTCATAATAAAAATAGATGTTGAAGGAGCGGAGCTGGATGTGCTTCGAGGCGCAACAGAAACTCTAAAACACACAGAAGCGATTATTGTTGAAACGCCTGTCGTTTTGAGAAAAGAAAATGCTTCCAGCTTCGGCGGCATCATCGCGTACCTGTACGAAAAAGGTTTCACGGTATTTGATATTTCCGAGATGTCCTACCACCACAAAACCGGGTTTCTTAACCTGGCAAACACTATTTTTATTCAGCAAAACAACCCGATTTGGAAAGAAAGATCAACATCAAAAACATAATCACGTTCCGTCAAAATTATTAGAAACTCCCCCCTTCCCGCGGTAGTATGAATTCCAGTGATTGAGCACGGGAAAAACATCACCTACAGGCTTCTTAGGTGGAGCGAGAAATACACCAAGACCGACATGGTCTATTTTTCTAAGGGCGGTTTTTGGCTCTTAGCGGCAAAGGTCGCGAATATGACTATCGGCCTCGTACTTGCCTATGCATTCGCAAACCTCATTGAACCGGAAAAATACGGTAACTACAAATACATACTCACTTTAGTCAGCGTCGCCGGCATTTTCTCACTCTCGGGTATGGGTGCGGCAGTAAGCAGATCAGTTGCGAAAGGATTCGAAAGTTCTTTGAAAATCGGCGTGCGCCACTCTTTCGTCTGGAGCATAGCGACCGTCCTAGTTCTTTTGTGCGGAGCTGGCTATTATGCCCTCAACAACAACTATACGCTCGGAATCGGTCTCCTCATCGCGGGCGCGTTCACGCCCTTTATTGCGAGCTGGTCGCTCTACAACAGTTACTTAGGCGGCTCGCAACGATACGACTATCAAGCGGCTCTTTCAGTAATACGGAACGCGCTTCCTGCGTTTGTAATCATTCCGGCACTATTTTTTATCAAAGAACCGGCGATACTCACGTCGTTTTATTTTGCAATGACGGCGTGCGGCGTCTGGCTTTCCTACAACGTTACACTCCGCGCATTTAAACTCAACAGCCGGACCGACCCGGAACTCATGGGACACGCGAAACATTTGAGTGTCATGGGTGTGCTTGACGCGTTCGCCGTGCAGATGGACAAGCTCCTCGCATTCTCCCAAATTGGCGCAACCGCGCTTGCGATCTACAGCTTCGCTCTCGTCGGGCCGCAACAACTCCGGGACTTAAGCGGCATCATAGCGAACCTGGCCCTTCCAAAAATGAGCAGGAAAACATTTTCTGAACTCAAAAGGAGCATACCAGGAAAGTCAGCGTTGCTCTTTCTTGTCGCTTGTGTGCTTTCTGTTGCATACGTATTCGCAGCACCGTTTCTTTTCAAAATGTTTTTCCCGTTCTATATGGACTCAGTCGCATACTCGCAAGTTGCCGTGCTGACATCACTATTGGTATTCCCAGCAACACTCTTTAATCAAGCACTCATCACACACAAGAAAAATGCCGAACTTTATATACTAAAAACGCTGAACCCAATTCTCCGCATCGGACTCATGATCGGACTCCTACCCTTTTTTGGACTGTGGGGCCTAATCGGGGCGACCCTCATATCCTATACGTTCGGTTTTTTTCTGTTGCTGTTCCTGTTTTTTAGGGCCAAGGATGCCCCGCAAACGAAGGAGGAGTGAAATCGCCCAGATCCGGAAGATCTTCACGAGAAACTCCCCGCGCAACACGGTCTGCCTCGCCGTGATGACGGCGCTACGAAAAATACCGGGCGGCGGTGCGCCGTACCGTTCAAGTTCAAGTGTGTAAATCTCATCGGAATACTTCCGCTGACCTTTTGCAACCCACACGACGCTCGTAAAGGCGAACTGCCAGTCGATGAGTGAATACGGAATGTCGCCGATACGCGCCGTTAATTTCGTCGCTTCGGCGGCGCGGTACATCGCTATCTGATCGCCGAACCACATAAGTCGCATCGGTTCAAGTTCCGATGTCCACTGTTCAACGAACGCCCGAGCACCGGGCGTGTTTTGAAATACGGACATACACGCGAGAAAGTGAAGCTTCTCTCCCTCGGAGTGTTTCTTTTTTCTTGCGAGCCGGAACAACAGCACATCGTGCGATGCCAGGGCTTGCCTTACGACCGGAACGACGTCGCGGCGTACGATAGCATCCGCATCCATATTGACGACAAGAGGAAACCCCCGTTCCAACAGCTCTCGGGTAATATGAACCCGCGAATTTGAAGCGTGCGCCGCTTCTTCGTCAGATGAAAGTTCGCGATGTTCCGCCGTCACTTCACCCAAAAACACCAGGGAACGTACCTCCGCTTCCCCTTCCGCGCTCGGATTGATGAGGTGTACGCGGAGGAATGCCTCCGGTGAATGCGTACGAATTGAACGGATTAGTGCACATACATACGGAACGAACCGCTGGCTTGAAACGGTTGAGATGGCGAGCTCTGCGGTCAAATGCGGCACGGTCGTCTGGCTCATAGATATCGAGGTCACAGTATACCCGAATCGGAGCGTTTCGGACCTGTTGCACCGAGTGTGGGATAAATTGCAAAATGCATAGCGGTACACCATAATAACCGGACGGGGGCATGATCCGTTTCAGACAATAAACGAAATGTAATACGCCGTACTATCTATGAAAACAACGCGTAAAAAAGACATCTCGGTCGTCATTCTCTGCGGCGGCAAAGGAACGCGTCTACGCGAGCAGACGGAACAGATCCCGAAGCCGCTCGTACACATCGGTAACTACCCTATCGTGTGGCACATTATGAAGATGTACTACGCGCAGGGATTCAGAAAATTCGTGTTGTTGCTGGGCTATAAAGGAGAAAAAATAAAAGAATACTTTGCACATTACGCACAATACTCAAATGACTTTACACTAAAACAGAAAAAGGGGCACGCCCACATCAGCTACCTCTCGGAACCGCAAGAAGACTGGGAAATCACTTTCCTGGACACCGGCGAAAATACTCTGACGGGGGGACGAATTCAACAGTTGTCCCGACTGGGGTTACAGGGGAAATATTTTATGTTGACATACGGAGACGGCGTTGCTGATGTGGATTTCACAAAGGCGCTCGCGGCGCACGAAAAAAGTCGTAAACCCGTCACAATGACCTGCGTGCCGCCGCTCGCGCGTTTCGGAGAAATACGAATGTCCAAGGACGGTACGATGCAATTTCATGAAAAGCCGGCAATCACGGGCAGCTTCATCAACGGCGGGTTTTTTGTGGTAAATACTGACATGTTGAAAAAACTGCCGAAAGATTCAGCAACGAACTTTGAAAGTAGTGTTCTGCCAAAACTGGCGAGAGAAGGCAAACTGAACACCGTCGTTCACACCGGGTTTTGGCAGTGCATGGACACTATGCGGGACTGGGAAATACTGAACACACACTGGGAAAGCGGAGAAGCGCCTTGGAAAGTATGGCGGTAGCGAGTGCGCGTTTCTGGAAGGGGCGCGAAGTGTTCGTGACCGGAGGCAGCGGCTTTCTCGGTTACCGACTCTCCGTCTTCCTTGCAACGCGGGGGGCAAAAGTAACCGTCCTTGATAAACGTCCGTTGCCGCGAACCGAACGCATCCCTGCGCCTGTTGCAAAACATATCCGGTACGTCAAAGGAACAATCCTCAGTAAGAAAACTCTGCGTTCCCTGATGCGTAAACGCCGTTTTAAGACGATATTCCATCTCGCCGCTGAAGCGATAGAGTCGCGGGCATTTAAAAATCCTGCCTCCGCGCTCGATGCGAACATCCGTGGTACGTGGAACCTGCTTGAAGCCACGCGTGCATCAGGTGGCGCGGATCAGATACTGGTCGCCTCATCCGATAAAGCATACGGCATGCATGATAACCTCCCCTATCGTGAGCATTACGCGTTATCGGGGAAATCACCCTACTCGTGCTCCAAATCCTGCACCGACCTCATCGCCCAAATGTATGCATACGCGTACCACATGCCTGTCGCGATTGTACGTTGCGGAAATATCTACGGCGGGGGAGATTTGAACGGAACACGCCTCATACCGGACGCCTTGGATCACCTGCGTCGCGGTGGCACGTTCCATGTCAGGAGCGACGGAACGTTCATGCGCGACTATGTCTACGTCGACGATATCGTATCGGGATATGTCATGCTCGCCGAACAGATGCACAAAAAGAAACTCTCCGGCATGGCGTTCAATCTCGGAAACAACAATCCGCTGTCGGTTACCGAGGTACTTGACCTCCTGCAAAAGTTGTCAAAGAAGAGCCTGAGGACGGAAATACACAATTCTGTGCGCCACGAGATTCCGAAACAATATCTTGATTCCAAACTCGCCACGAAAACACTCGGGTGGAAAGCGCGCGTCAGTCATAAAAAAGGCTTTGCGACCACTATTCGTTGGTATGAATCGTTCTTTAAGAATGGAGGCAAACTGGATCGATAGACGGGTTCTCGTCGTCGGCGGAACCGGTTTCGTCGGCTCGCACCTCGTACGCGCTCTCATCGCGCGGGGGGCGAAAGTATGCGTGACGTCGCAAGGCAGCACGCTGCCCTGGCGGCTGAAAGACATTGAAGGATCGTACGCCCACGAAGTGCTCGCACTCCCCGACACGGACAGCGCGAAATCTCTTTTCGAAAACGTGAAGCCGGAGTACATCTTTTACGTCGCGGGAGCGCTTCCCGGCCACGGAGCCGATGCGGCGGCATATGAGCACGCAAACGTCGAGGGCGTGCGCGACGTGTTTGAGAACGCGCCACATAAAACGCTTCGCTCGTTCACACTCATGGGGACGGCTTCGGAATACGGTCCGATTGATGTGCCGACGACGGAAATCATGGAAGAGAAGCCCGAAGAATCGTACGGAACTTCGAAACTGCGCGCGACGCGGTACGCGATGAGCGCCGGATTGAAAACGGGGACAACAACAACAGTGCTCCGATCCCCCGCGACGTACGGCCCCTTTCAAGGTTTTACGACATTCATTCCGAACTGCATCCTGGCTTGCCTCGAGAAACGGGAATTCCCGATGAGCGGCGAGCAACAAATGGATTTCCTTTACATTGATGACCTCGTTTCGGCGCTACTTCTCGCGGGCCAACGAACGGCAGGCATCACGGCGGAAATCATCAATATTAGCAACGGCAAACCTGATACGCTCGCTGATGTCGCATACGCGATAGCCGATGCCCTTGATGCCAAAACATACCTCAAAGTCGGGACGCTTCCGCTTCGGCCGTACGAACGGCATCTGCGGTATCTGTCAGTCGCGAAAGCAAAAACAGTGTTGGGGTGGGCACCTCAAACGCCGCTTTTTGAAAGTGTGCGGACGACAACGCTCTGGTACAAAGAAAACAGCGACCTGCTACCGCTATTGAAACGGGGGTGACGACGCATTGCACGCTTACGCGCTTTTCACTTTCTTTCTTGAATGCTTCGCGAGAAACGTAGCGAAGGTACGGATGAGATAGGAAAGCTGTTCTTGGGTCAGTTCCTGGTGACACCCGATGATGATGGAGCGACGCGTGATGACTTCGGCGTTCGGAAACGAGGTCGGACGAAGATTGGGGAACAATTTATTGAACGCAGGCTGACGCAGGATATTGCCGGTAAAGAGCGGGCGCGTCTGGATGCCGTTTCTCTCAAGAAAAAGCGCTAACTCCTTCCGACGGAACGGGGCGGAATCGGCGATTGTAAGCGGGAACGAGAGCCAATTCGTATCGGCTTCCTTCGGCTGGATGGGCATGAAGAAACGCCCCGTACGCACGAAGTATGAATATAGTGTCTTGAAATTCCGCTTACGTTTGGAAGAAAATCTTTCGAGTTTTTTTAATTGCGCCAACCCAAACGCGGCCTGGATCTCGGTCGCCTGCATGTTATATCCGACTTCGTCAAAAATAAACTTCGCATCGTACGGAATACCGTCGATCGTCGCGTTGAACCGTTTCGCGATGTTTTCCGATTCTCCGAAAAGCGCGGACGCACGGCCCCAGGAACGCAGTATGGTAACTTTCTCCGCAAGCTTCTTATCATCCACAACGACGATACCTCCGCCGCCGCCTGCAGTGATTACGTGAGAGCCGAAAAACGAAGATGTCACGATATCCGCATAGGAGCCGATCGGTTTGCCACGCCATGTCGCGCCGAGCGTATCGCAGGAATCCAGAACGAACGGCATTCCGTACGCGCGGCTGAGTTTTCGTAGGCGCGAGAGATCGGGGATGTTGCCAATTAAAGCGGGAATCATCAGGATTCGCTTTTTCTTCGGGGCCTTCTTGAGATACGCCTCAACGGCATCGACGTCGATCTGATACGTGCCGATCCCGACATCGAAAAATTTCGGCTTCATGCCGAGCTGGATGATTGGGGCAACGGTCGTCGAGAATGTGACGACTGGCGTAATGACTTCGGTGCCCGGCGAGCCGAGAACCTTGAGCGCGAGAAAATTTGCGGACGAACCGGAATTGACCATGACACCGTACTTTTTTCCGAACACCTTCGCAATCCGTTTGCCGAATTCGGTCATTCGCCTCCCTGCGGCCTGAGCCGGATCACGAAAGACTTCCTGTACCGCCTTGAGCTCCTCTTTTCCAAAGACTGCTTTTGCATAGGGAACGCGCATATCGCATCACTATAAAAAACCTCACACGGTTGGTCAAGTGAGAACAGACTGGCGGTTAGCGCCGTGCGGGAATAAATGCGAATAACCCGCCGGCAAACGATCCCGGTAGAATATGCTTCAACATAGGCACACCCTGATAAGGCGAAATGCGGAAATCGGTGCATCCGAGCGCCGTAAGCCACCAGTTCAAATCCCCTAAGGTCCAAAAACGAATATGTTCGTTCGGCATCCGTATCCATTGCGCGGGGAACTTGCCGAAGAGAAGCCGTAAGCGGTAGGTGAAAAAACCTGAATTCGGGAATGAAATAAAGACACCTTTCTTTGACTTCTGAAGCGCCGCCATCAATACTTTATCTGACTCGGGAATGTGCTCCAGGGTTTCAAGGAGCAGAATATAATCCGCCTGTTCTACAGCGACGAGAGCAATATCCGTGCGCAGGTCCAGAAACTTCGTCTCATGAATTCCCGCTTTTTTGGCAAGTTCATGTGCGACGGATGAGGAATCGTATCCGACACCGCGTGCTTTCGGAAAACTTTTCAATATGTGCGCCAAGAGAGCCCCGTCACCGCACCCGATATCCGCAATCGAGAATTCACTTTCTCCGCGCGCCTTCAGTTCTGCAATCACCATTTCGGCGCGCTGCCGTTGCCAATCGGACAACGCGGGTTCTTCTCCGCGTTTTTGCCGCCAGTAGGCGTCGTAATCTTCCGTAACTAAAGATAGGGTGTTCTGCGGATACGCGAAGATTGCTTTCCACCAGTTTGTAAGAAGCGTGCGCATCCCGTTAGAAGTTATACCAATAAAGTGTCGTCGTGAACATACTTTCTTCTGCGGCGTTAGTGCAAGGTTCTTTGCTGTATGTAGGTCGTGCCAAACTTCTAACGGGACGCATGTTCCCTATCCTACCGTCTTTACGGGAGCGATGCCACACGAAGCTGCGACTGTATCCAACGTCGTTTCAAAAGAAACATCGGACATGAGCGACTTTTTTCTTTTTTCAAGTTCGGAGTCCGACATAGCTCCTGATGCCGAAATCCATGATGAAATCCCGTCCAAAGACACGGAATCGGCGAGCCCGTTTTCAACCAGTCCTTTGCCGTAATCCATAGACGTCTCCATAAGGCCGACCGGCACGCCTACGGAAACCATGTCATAAAGGAAAGAGGAATACACTCCGAGAACTGCGGACGGCGATTCGGTAAGTTCCGAAAGATTTGTTACTGCCGATATGCGCCCGCCAGCGTTTTCGGTCGGATACGCACGCATCTGTCCCTCGCGCGGATAATCGGGGCGCAATTTCATCACAATGCGCGCGGACGGGACATCCGTAAGAATTTGCTTTATGAACGCGGCAACCTCCGTTTTTGGGCTATCGGTTTCATGAGGAATAAGAATAAGCGGGTGCCCTGCTTTCTTCAGAGGAAGGACTGATGCGCGCTCCGGGAATCCGCCCACAATAAGCGCGGAATCCGGAAATACACTTCCGAGACGCATAAGCTCCTTTTCCCAGTACTCGCTCCACAGGACCAAAAAGTCTGGACGGACATAGGAAAGCACTGAACCGTTTTTGAGCCACCCGACGTGATACCGCGTAAAGTGCCCGTGTTGAAACGCATACGACGGTATTCCTGCAATTTTCGCGGCAAGCGCAACATCGTGGTAATGCCGCGCGTCATCTATCATCCATACTGCGCGCGCGCCTGAGGCGCGTATGAATGCAGTCAGCATATCTACGCGGAACTCCACAAGGCCCACTTCGCCGAGGTATTTCTTAATGACATAGGATGCGAACTTCCTTTCTTCTACCGTAAAAGCGTCTAATCCTGAGAGCTCAGGCGCGACCGATTTCTTCGCCATGCCGATTCGTTTCAAGACTGCATACCAGGTATCAAGCGCCTCCAAATAAAAGACGGGGCGCAGACGAATGAATACATTCCCGAGAAACGAGACGTTGAAGACGGTGTGGAGACATTCCGCATACGAGATGTGTTTTTTGCGGAGATATGCGTGAAGCGACCGGGTTCTGAAATCGGACTTGAATTCAGAATCGCTGACGCGGTCAATCCCGAAAAGAATCACTCTCGGCTTCATAACGGAAACCGCTGCCCATGCCACACAGGAAATCAGAACGCCAAACATACCGACGAAGAATCCTTTTAAAGAAAGCGACGCATCTCTCCCGCCCTCCCCGTTGAGGTAGGCTTCGAAATTTCGTGCCACAGAAAAACGCTTAATGTCGGAGGAAAACACGAACAGCACAAAACGATGCCAGATGGAATACCCATCTCCAAAAGGAACATTTTTGAGCGGCGTTCCGTTAACCCGGACGTTGCTCATCTTCTCCAGAAGTCCGAGCTCGTAGACGAGATCCCTCGGTCGCTCCTCAATGCCTGCCATTCCAGCTATGCTAGCACGGGTGACCTTTCCTCCGTACGCTCGGTTATACTCTTTAGATATGTGCGGCATAAACGGCTTTGTCGGAACGGCCGATTCACCCTTGGGAGCCATGAACGGAAAAACCGCACACCGCGGTCCTGACTTTGCGGGAGTATATGGGAACGGGCAGGTATACCTCGGACACCGGCTTTTGGCGATACGCGAAGCCGCGGAAGGCTCTAGGCAACCTGTACAGAAAATCGGTTCGCCCTGGGTGTTTATATTCAACGGACAGATATACAACTCCAAACAAATTGCGAAAGATTTTTCTCTTCCCTATCACGACCTGGATACGACGGTTATTTACACGTTGATTGAAAAAATCGGCTGGAATTTTATCCGCCACATCCAGGGGATGTTCGCAATCGCGCTCTACAACGAAAAAGAGAACGAACTCAGGCTCTACCGCGACCAGGCGGGACAAAAACCTCTCTACTACTCTCTTCAGAACGGAAACTTCGCGTTCAGCTCGGAAATAAAAGGATTGACCGCCGCCGGGATTTCTTTAGAAGCGTGCCGTGACGGCCTTCTCATTGCCGGCTCATTGGGCTACATTCCGGGACGACTGACGCTGTACAAGGACGTATACAAACTGGACGCAGGCGAGATGCTGATATTCAAAGACGGCGCAATTTCCGAGCGCGCTTACTACACAAGCGACACAAGCCGCTTCACTGCGCGACCCAAGGAAGTCATGGGGGAATTGGTCCATGAACACTTGGCGTCAAAACAAAAAGTCGCGCTGAACCTCTCGGGCGGCATGGATTCATCCGTACTTCTTCATGAGATGAAAACCGCAGGACACGAACTGATTACCTACACTACGGCGTTTGAAGGTGCCGGAGAAGCGTTTAACGACGACGCGGTTATCGCGCGCAGGCTTGCAAAAGATTACGGTACGAAACATACGGAAATAATGATAACGAAAGACATTTATCTGAAAAACTTCACGGAAAGCTACGGACTTATTGAGGAACCGAACTACAACGTATCCCTGCCTGCCTACCTTGAAGTGGCGAAGCGCGAAGGAAGTAATGGCGACGGCAACCGCGTCATTCTCTCCGGGGACGGCGGGGACGAGCTTTTCGGCGGCTATCCCTACTACGCCAAAGCGCTCGGATATGACTCGCTTATGAAAACAACCGGCCCAACACTTTTCTCCCTCGGAAGATGGATTAGAGCCGGCACATACTTTGACTACGGCAATCCCGTGGACCGCTGGCTGTCCTTTAAACATTTTGACTTCGGGGCGTTCCCGCGTGATGTCGGCTTTGTATCCGCATATCTCAACGACATCGCAAAAACACGCGCGATCCCGCTGCAGGATCCCGTTCGTTCGCAAATGCTCCTGGACCGAGCATTCTGGATGCCGGGAGAAAATTTTATCCGTTCGGATAAGCTCTACATGAGCCAGTCCCTTGAGATGCGTTCCCCGTTTGCGTATGAGCCGCTCAGAGCCTATTTTGACGCACGTCTGAAAACGGACGACTACACCGCCGGCGGCGGGAACAAAAGGTTTTTGCGCGCACTATACGACGGAGTGTTGCCGGATTATGTCACCAAGCGCACCGCAAAAACCGGCTGGCGCTCCCCTGTCCGCCCCTGGTATGACGAGCGATTCAAGGAACTTTTTCTTTCAATTTTAAGGAATACCCCGCGCGGCGGAATAGTGAACTGGAATATGCTGAAACAGGAAGTGGAAAAGAAAGACTCGTGGCCGGGAAAATATTTCTTCCTCTATCTTTCACTTGCTATTCTGTCTAAGAAACATAACGTCATTCTATAGATATGAACTTCGGTGCATTCATTCAGTCAAACACACAGCAGATTATCGGCGCAAAAATTTCCAGAGGCGATATACTGACCGTACCTGCAGTTAATACCACCGCGCAATAAAATATGAATCAAGGAGGGAAACTTTTCAAGAACGACTATGCACTGCGCGTAAAGCTTAGAAATTTCGTGAATGAAAATCCGCTGGGAAAACATATCAAACCTCTTATCAAAGATGCGTACCATGCGTTGAACGCCTATCTTCCCTATCCGAGAGATTTTTTACTGAAAACGGTGCCGAAAGGCGGTGTGTACTGCGAGGTTGGCGTGTATGAAGGATTCTTGTCGGAGCGGATACTAAAGATCTGTAAACCTCAGAAACTCTATCTCGTAGATCCGTGGATGGCATTGCCGCACACAAAAAAAGCAAAGTATTCGGAGGAAGCGCAAAATCGACGCTACGGCACTGTACTGGAAAAATTCAAGAAAGAAATTGAAACGGGAACGGCAATACTGGTGAGAAAGAAGTCAGACGAGGCGGCGGCCCTATTCTTTGATGGCGAGTTTGATTTTGTGTATGTAGACGGCGACCACGCATACGAACAAGTGAAAAAAGATCTTCAAAATTACTATCCGAAAGTAAAAGCCGGGGGCATTCTTGCGGGAGACGATTATAATCTGGAGGGGGTAGGACGAGCAGTGGACGAATTTGTAAAAGAGAAAAATCTTTCTTTTGAAACAAAAGATTTTCAGTTCATCATTAAAAAATAAAATTTATGGGAAAACAGGGAGCATTCATTCAGTCAAACACACAGCAGATTATCGGCGCAAAAATAGCCAAATACGCCCTGGAAACGCGGGGCGGTCTGAAAAAACGCGGGATTCCGGTCACAATCATGAAAGTGGAGGAAATACCGGTTTTTCAAAATTTTATCGGCAAACCCTACCGTAAAGAAAATTACGACGTCTACAACTTCAAAGACCTGCAGTCGTTCACGCTCACGCGCTTTATGCCGCCCGAATTGATGGGATATGAGGGTCGTGCACTGGTTATTGACCCCGATATTTATGCACTCTCCGCCGTTACAGAACTCTTTGATACGGATATGCATGGTGCGGCAATAACGGCATGCAGGAAAAATCCGTGGGACACGAGTGTCATGGTGTTGGAAAATGCCCGCCTCCAACACTGGAAGATAGCCGAGATGCTTGAGGATATCGGCGCACAAAAACGTACCTACGAAGACATCGCACAGCTCCGAAGCGAAGCGGAAGGTTCCGTTCGCGAACTATCACGTATTTGGAACAACCTGGATACGCTGACGCCGGAGACAAAAATGATTCACACGACGAATCGCCTCACGCAGCCGTGGAAAACGGGTCTCCCCATTGATTTCACCCTAAACCCCATGCCGAAAATCCTCGGCATCATTCCGCGCGAACCGATTCACAAACTCCTCGGTAAATATCCGACGCACTATCAGAAACATCCGAATCCGGAGATAGAAAAACTGTTTTTTGCGCTTCTCAAAGAAACACTTGAAGGTGGGGGCGTGACGGAATCAGAGATAGACGAAGCAATAGCAAGGAAAGACGTCCGTCCGGATGCGAAAGCAATGCTACGAGCCGCTTAAGCCCTGTTCTTCATCTTTTTTAGGAACAGCATCAACCTTCCGTTCGGAAACGGTCGGCGGCACGTCGGATACCGCCGCGGCATCTTTCTCCGCCTCCTTCATTTCTTCGCGCGCAATGTCCCTCCGTACCAGAGCCCAGGCTTTCTGCAGATTCTCAATAATGTGGTGTCCGTAGAAATAACGGATAGCGAAACCGAGAATAATCAGCAGCAACACAATCAGGAGTAACCACATTAAATAATCTTCAAGAAACTGCCCGAACGCGGTCGGCGGGCGGACATCAACGGATTCGTCACGCACGTTCCCCGCTTTATCCAACGCACGCACAATAACCGTCACGCCGGAGGACGACATCGCGGGAACCTGGAACGGACTCTCGGCGTCAACAAAGACGGGAGATTCGGTCGGCGGAGCGGCCTTGTCTATAATGCCGACTTCATAGCGGTCAACCCCCGAAAGGTTGTCAGTCGTGAAGAACGAGACTAGCGTGCGGTTTACCAAAACCGCCGCCGCCAATACGTAATTCACCTGCGGCTTGAAGCGCGCGGGCGGCGTGGTATCTATCCGCACCAGGAAATGAGTTGTGCCTCCCCACACGCCGTTTTTAAACGCTTTGATATGGAAATACCACAGTCCGTCGGCAAGAGTGTCAAACCCTTTTGCGGTTTCCGAGCCGCTGATTGTGTTCCGGGGAACGGTGTTCGGCTTGGTATCCAGAACGTAGCTGAAGCCGGTAACACCGGGATCAGAGTCCCACGCGAACACGGGGCTGTTGTTGTTGTACCAGCTTGATTGCGACGGATGCGTCTCGGAGTAGACAGAGACACCGCCCGGCGCCTTCGGAATAATCGCGTATTCCGCTCTGCCTTTCTCCAAAGTCGCGGGGCTTCCCAGTCCGTCATTCAGAAGAATATTTGAATCGGAACGGACGGTGACGACGGCACGCCCCGTTGCTTTCGCGCGGAATGTAATCGTGCCGATGACTCCGGAGTCGGTCACGATGCCGTTCGGAACGACCCCCACATAACTTGCCGTGCCGCGCGTATTGTCGTACGCGGGCGGTTCCACCCACACACCGATGATGGACTGCCCCGTTGACGCCTGCACAATTGAGAGTCGGTCGGAATCAAAGTTCAGACGCACCTCTATGCCGTTTATTGATGTTCCGTTGGTGTCCAGAACAATCGGCACCTGGAATGTGGAACCCTCTTCAAACGATCCCGTCCTCGGAGAAAACGAAACCGCAACGTTCGGCACCAGAGTTGCGGCGTCAACGGTAACGGATGCGGCGAAAAGCGCCCCGGGAACGGAAAGAGCGGTAAAAATAAAAACGGCAGGTAAGAAAAACAGCCTTCGCGTCATATGCGTCTGTCTTCATTGTACGGCACAAAATAAGCCTGTTAGCGTTTTTTACCCGAAGCGGCCGAATCAATGTCGTCTATTTCTTTCTCCAAAACGCGCTCGGCATCATCCAAATCTTTACGGATAGACAGCATGTCCGTTTTCTCGCCTTCCGGACTTTTGCGCGAACTGTTTTTCGCATGCTCCGACAAATCCTGGCGCAGAAGATTAAATGAACGGTGCAATACGTCTTCCGCATCGCGCACTTCCCGCTTTACCGCGGGCGGTACGCGCATCGGTTTTCCGAAATATCCGCGCCGGAGAAAATACGCCATCACAATGAGCAGAACCAGAATCAGAAAGAGCGCGGTGTACGTCGCATACTCCCAGCTAATAAAGCCGAACATGCCCCCGATCTGAATCGTCAGCGGGTCCGACGTTTCTGACTGCCGCCCGTCGTCCAGAATCATAGTGGCGGTAACCGAATACGGACCGTTTTTCAGAACGGAAGGAACCAGAAGTTCAAACGAACCCTCGGAATCGGCCGTGCCGGTTACGTATACTTTTGAGCCCGAAACGGCAACGAACGAAAGAACAACATCCGCCTTCACGTGCGCGGACTTCCCGAATATCGCATCGTTGTTGTCGCGGAGGCCGAAACGTATCGTCGGAGCTTCAAGTACGTCCGAAACAGGTACCGGAATTTCGTATGCCGGTTCGGGCTCGGGCTCCGGAGCCGGGACGGGCGCAGGCGTCTGACCCTGCGCAAAGGAATACGTACCGCTTTTTAGACCTGAGGTTATGTCGGTCCCCTGCCCGTCGTTCGCAAGGACCTGCCCGGATTCAAACGCAATCGTCGCCTGCCCCGCTTTTTTTGCGCGAAGCGCAACCGTCAGCACAGAACCGTTTGAACCCTGAAAACCCGAGAGCGAAACGCCTTCAAAATTGATGCGGCCCGAGGCGTTTGAATACGACGGTTCGGTGACCCAGAAATTCAGGACCGAACCTTTGTTGACATACTCAACCGAAAGCAAATCCGTGGGAAACGAAAGCACGCCGGACGCCGCGTTCATAGAAACATCACTTGAGACGGTGATATTGACGATAACGCGCTGACCGACGGTGTACGTGCCGCCCGCGGGGCTCACCGAAAGCGTCGCCGCATGCGCGGCAACGGGAGAAACAAACAGCATGAGAACCGCAAGTACAAATGCTCTTTTCATATCTTACCTCAAGGATACCCTACGCTTCGTAAAGAAAACCGCGAAAAAGAGAAAGGCGACGAAAAGGAGAACCGCCGCAGGCAGACCCCAGGTCATAAAGAACGAGGCGAATCCGGGCTGGAACGGCGGGACTACGGCGATGCGGAAGTTGCCCTGCATATCAACTGCACGGACGAATACGTATTTTTCGGAGACAGTTTCCGGAAGCGCGTAAGGAGATTCTGCGGGCATCCACGATACCAAAAATTCCGGCAGGAATCCTATGTACGAAAAGCCTATATCGTATGCACGAACGCCCGAATCCTTATCTTGTGTGGAAAACACCGCAACGTCCCCGTCTATGCCGTAGGGATCTCCCGAAACCACAACCGGTATAAATGCTTCCGGAGGATACACATCCGGTCCCGGGCGCGCCGAAATCGGCGCGCCCGAAGAAACAACCGAAACTTCGCCGCCTCCTTTTGAAGCGGGAAT
>CAYHUW010000008.1:11042-18208 GCA_964359685.1 uncultured Candidatus Saccharibacteria bacterium | reverse complement strand
AGGCGCACTATAGTATTGAGGTTCTGCCGTAACTCATGAAAAAAATTCTTGTTTTTCAGCACATGAAACGCGAGCATCCGAGCCTGATTGCGGAGTACGCAGCCGAGCGCGGTATGACCCTCCACGTCGTGCCGTTGTACGACGTGCACACGATTCCCGATGTTTCCGCATACGACGCTCTGATTGTGCTCGGCGGTTCTATGGGCGTGTATGACGAATACCCGGGAAAGACTGAAGAACTTTCGGCAATCAAAGCGAATATCGGAGTCGTGCCGATTTTGGGAATTTGCCTCGGTGCACAGCTGTTGGCGCACGCGCTTGGCGCGAAAGTGTATCCGTACGTGAAAGACGGGGCACACATAAAAGAAGTCGGCTACTACGACGTTCATCTGACCCCCGAAGGGATGGCGCACCCGCTATTTAAAAACTTTGAACCCGTTTTCCCGGCTCTTCAGTGGCACGGTGACACGTTTGATATGCCGGAGGGCGCCGCGCTTTTGGCAACCGATTCACTATGTCCGCATCAGGCGTTCTCGTACAAAAACGCGTACGGTGTGCAATTTCATGTGGAAGCGACCCCCGAAATCGTTTCCGACTGGCTTCATGAAGACCGCGAGTGGGCGAGCACCGATTTTGCCTTAGATGAGCGCGCTATTGCGGAAGAGGCGCGTCGCCATGCGCCTATGATGCGTACTCAGTGTTACACCATGATGGATAATTTCCTTTCTATATGAAAATTCACATGATCGGTGTAGGTGGAATAGGGATGAGCGCCTTGGCCCAGTTGTATCTTTTAAACGGCGATTCGGTATCAGGGTCAGATAGAGAAGCGTCTCCGACGACGGAACTTCTTGAGAAAAAAGGTCTGCATGTTCATATCGGTCACAGCGCGTCTAATATTCCCGAAGGGGCGGAACTCGCCGTGTATTCGGATGCGGTATGGGCGGACACGCCTGAACGCATGCGCGCATCCGAGCTTGGTATTCGCCAGGTCTCATATTTTGAAGCGCTCGGTGAAGCGACCCGCGGAAGAACTACGCTTGCGGTTACCGGCACGCACGGTAAGACGACAACAACCGCCATGCTGGCGCACATTCTCCGCGAAACGGGCAAAAAACCGACGGCAATCGTGGGTTCAATTGTGCAGGATTTCGGCTCTAACTTCCTTTCGGGGGATCCGAATCTTTTTGTTGTTGAAGGATGCGAGTATAAAGACCACGTTTTGAAGCTTTCTCCGAAAGTCCTGGTTCTGACGAACGCCGAGTGGGACCACACTGATTGGTTCCCGACGTTTGCATCCATGCAGGAGATGTTCAGGAAAGCGGTCATGAAAATCCCGGCGGACGGTGCGGTGGTTACGAATCCGAATGACAAAAACATTTCTTCAATTATCGCGGGCGCTTTGTGCAGAGTCGCTGACTACACAAAAGAGTTCGTGCCCGAACTTTTGTTGGAAGGGGAGTTTAACAGAATGAACGCACGAGCCGCGAAAGTGGCGGCAAAAGCGTACGCGCCCGAGCTTCAGGATGCGGACATTGATGCGGCACTGAGGACTTTCAAGGGTACGTGGCGGCGCTTTGAGTATAAAGGAATCACGGAAAGCGGCGCCCGTATATATGATGACTACGCGCACCACCCGACCGCCATACGCGAAACGCTCTCGGCGCTCCGCGCAAAACATCCCGATAAAAAAATCACACTGGTGTTCCACCCGCACCTCTATACGCGTACGCGCGATTTGTTCGGAGAGTTTGCCGAAGAGCTTGCGAAAGCCGACCGCGTGATTCTGGTGCCGATTTACCCCGCTCGCGAGGAGCCTATTCCGGGCATCACGTCGGATTCGCTTGCGGAGGAGATTGCAAAGAAAAACGGCAACGTGCTTTCTCTGCATTCGTTTGACGAAATAGAGGCGGATTTGAGGAAAAGCTCCTCGGCAAAAGACGTCGTCATGACCATCGGGGCGGGGGATATTTACAAGGTTGCCAATAACCTCGTCAAAAACTAATTGCAACTATTCTATAATTCTGTAGAATTATAGAATAGCGGATATATGAAAACGATACACCACCGGACACTGGAGAGAATAGTGAAAGGGTTCTCAAATCATCGGAGGATACAGATTCTCTTTTTGCTGAAGGAGCATGCGGAACTTTCGGTAGGGGAAATTGCCGAAAGACTAAAGATACACTTTAAGACCGCAGCGCAGCATGTCCAAAAGCTTGCGATTTCAGGTCTTGTGTTGAAACGAAACGAAGGGAACATTGTCCGCCATAAGCTCACTTCGCGCGCCGAAAGTATTCTCAAATTCTTGAGAATTATAGAATAGATTATGAATGGGAAATTATCCGTTATTGCAACACCGATAGGGAACCTGGAAGATATGACATTTCGTGCCGTGCGCACGCTTCAGGCGTGCGACGCGGTGTTGTGCGAAGACACACGAGTCACGGCGAAGCTTCTGCAGAAGTATGAAATAAAAAAACCGATGATTTCATACCACGCGCACTCCAAACTCACGAAAAATGAACGGATTATGGAAATGCTTGAAGAAGGGAAGCATCTGGCGCTGGTGTCTGACGCGGGGACGCCCGCAATTTCCGACCCCGGCGCGCATCTGGTTTCTCTTATACGTACGCAGGTACCGGACACAAAAATAGAAGCGATTGCCGGTCCGTCGTCCCTCTCGGCCGCGCTTTCGGTGGCGGGAATCCATGCCGACCAGTTCCTTTTTCTGGGCTTTTTACCGCATAAGAAGGGGCGGCAGAAAGCCCTTGATGAGGCCGTACTTTCAAAAAACACGGTGGTGTTTTTTGAGTCTCCGCACCGGATTACTAAACTGCTCACGGAGCTTACAAAGCGCGTCCCTGAGAGGCGTATCGCCGTTTTGCAGGAATTGACGAAACTGTTTGAAACCGCGACGACGGGGACCGTCGCCGAAGTCGCGGAGAGGTTTGAATCGGGAAGTATGCCCGCCCGCGGAGAGTTTGTTGTCGTTCTGTCAGCCTGATACAATTCACCTATGTCAAAAGCGGCGGCGATTATTGTTCTCGGATTTTTCACGGCATTTCTGCCGTTTACCGGATTTCCTGTCGTTGTGAAAATCGTACTCGCGGTTCTTTTCGGACTCACCAGTATGGCGCTCGGGTTTTTAGTGCGGCAGGAACGTATTTGGCTTCTGCGCGCGCTTTCGCCTGAGCATAAAACTGATGCATACACCGAAAACGGGGCGTCACACTCCGCCCCCGCACCAGTTCAGAAAGTCTAGCGCGTACCTCGCGCTCGCCTGCGCGGGCGTGTTTGCCGTGGCGGCTTTTTCTGTTCCTCACGAGTGGCGCGCCTCCATCACATCCGCTCTGGCTGAAGGAGTGCACCGGGAGACGGAAGTTACAAAACCGAAGGCCGAGCACATCTCTTCGCCCGAGCCACTCAAAGGCATTTACATGAGCCAGTGCGTCGTCGGCACACCGAGCTTCCGCGAGAAGCTGGTAAAACTGATTGACGATACGGAGTTGAACGCGGTCGTGATTGATATCAAAGATTACACCGGGAGAATCGCATTTACGACCGAAAATCCCGCTCTCGCGGATTCAGTGTCGGACGCGTGCGGAGCGCGCGACATGCGTTCATTCGTGCAGGCGCTTCATGAAAAAAATATCTATGTTATCGGCAGAGTTACCGTTTTCCAGGATCCGTACTACACCGGCAAGCACCCGGAGTCCGCGGTCAAAAGCGCCTCCACGGGCGGGGCATGGAAAGATTACAAAGGGCTTTCATTCATTGATGTGTCGCACCGGCCGTACTGGGACTACGTCGTTGAGCTTTCGCGCGAAGCGTATGAAGTATTCGGTTTTGATGAATTGAATTATGACTACATACGCTACCCGTCCGACGGTCCGATGAAAGATGCGGTGTACGTGAATCCGAACAAGTCCGCGGCCATTGAAGCGTTCTGGAAATATCTTTCCGAAAAAGTGAAACCGGTCGGGGTCATGATGTCGGCGGACCTTTTCGGCATGACGGCGACCAACACGGACGATCTGAATATCGGGCAGCAGCTGGAACGCGCACTCCCGCACTTTGATTTTGTGATGCCGATGGTCTATCCGTCGCACTACCCGAAAGGATTTAACAACCTGGGGAATCCGAACATGCATCCGTATGAAATCGTGCAGTTCTCAATGGCGGAGGCTGCGCGCCGAGCTCAGGCGACCTCGACGGTTGTGCCGACCATAGACGGCACGCCGATCGCCTCAACATCTCCGCAACTGTATACCAAGCCCGCGTTTTCACCTCTGAAACTCCGCACCTGGCTGCAGGATTTTGATTACGGAAAAGAATACACCGTAGCGGATATTAAGGCGCAGGTGCAGGGAACGTATGACGCGGGACTTTCAAGCTGGGTATTCTGGGACCCCGGAAACAAGTACGACTCTTTGCGGGGCGCGCTTGCGGAAGAAGGCACTCTTTAAAAGAGTCGTTTTTTCGGGCTTTCCGCGCCGAAGCCGCCGCACTATACTGTCCTTCATGGACCGGGGAAGCGGCATAACCTATATCGGCACGACCGCCTTCAAAGGCGCTGAAGTACGTTTCGGCATTAAAGACGCCGACAGGCCTTTTCAGGTGTCGCTTATCGGCAAAATCGGCTCCGGGCGCGCCGATTTTCTGACATCCATGATGCTGCAGGATATTGAACGCGGCACAGGCACGGTGCTTTTGGATGCCACAGGTAACGTCGCCGAGCTTCTTCTGGAGCGGCTGAGCGAATCCGCGCGGGCGCGCCTCATTTACATTGACCCTTCCGACGCGGAGTATCCGTTTTCCTGGAATCCGCTTGATGATGCGCGCGCGCTTTCGGAGGAGCGCGCGCTCCCGCTCCTTGCGGCGTACCTGGTGTCCCTGTACCGTCTTCGCCCGAGCCCTCTGACGGATTTTTTCGCGAAGCGGCTCTTGGCCGAACCCGGAGGGACACTCCTGTACGTCTATGACGCTGTCACCGATATTGCGTTCCGTGACGTGTTGTTCCCCCCGCAATCTCCCGAACGCGCGGAGTTTGAGGGGCACCTTGCGTCGTCAGCGGAAGCGGTGGAGACGATTCAGAGAAACGGACGATACCTGGCAAAAGACACACTGATGCGGAACATTCTGGGTCAGCGCAATTCCAAATTTACTCTCCGGTCTCTTTCCGACGGAGCAATCGTCGTCGTTGATCTGTCCAGAGTCCGCATGTTTCCGACGCGCTTTACACCGACCGTACGGCTTTTCGCACACGGCGTACGTATGAACTCGGTTTCTTCTCCGAATCCGCCGGCTCTCTATGTGCATGACGCGATACGCGCATTTTCCGACAGGGATATTGAATGGCTCTACAGCGAACGCGCGATTGCGGGGGTCGTTTCGGATGCGGTTCACGTGGAAGAAGATAAGGATTTTCGCGAGAAAACTCTTTCGCGCGCGGGGAGCGTAATCGCTTTTTCCCCCGCGACATATGATGCGCCGATTATTGAGCGCGTATTTTTCCCGTACATCGGCATTGAAGATTTTTCTAAATTAGACGTCGGGGAACTTGCGGTGACGTTGACGATTGACGGCGTGCGCACCCGCCCGTTTTTCGCCCGCGGACTTCCCGTACCTCCGCGCGAAAACGTGTCGCGTCACGACATTCAGGTTTCTTCGCGCGAACGGCATGCGACACCGCGTCATATCATTGACCAGTTATTTATCAGACGCCGACAGGAAAAACCGAAAGACCCCGCTGATCCAGGCTCGTTTTCAAGCGCGTTCCGCTCCATATTCGCAAAGGGTGCGCAGGATCCGGGTGCGCCCAAACCTCAGACACCAGCCGCAGCCGCGCCGAAGCCCGCGGTAAAATCTCAGGAGAAAGCGGATACGAACAAAGCACCCGAGGAAATCTCGGAAGACGAACTGAAACAGATGCTTCATGTGGACCCGGTTTCTTTTTAGCTCTATCGTTGCCGTTCTTCTTTTCGTTCCGACGGGTGTTTTGGGCGCCGTTTTGATTTCGGAAGTCATGTACGACCTGCCCGACGCCGACGAAGGGAGGGAGTGGGTGGAACTCCATAACACAGGGAACGATGCGGTGGATATCGCGGACTGGAAGCTGTCTGAAAACGGGACGAACCACTCGCTTACCGCCGTTTTCGGATCGGTCATACCCGCGGGGGCGTATGCCGTAGTAGCGGATGACACGGAGAAATTTTCCGCCGACTGGCCGAACTATCGGGGAGTGCTGTTTTCAAGCTCGTTTTCGCTCAGAAATAAAGGCGAGATGCTCTCACTCAAGAATGCCTCCTCGTCCGTTGTCGTGTCGCGTACCTATGAACCGAGTGCGGGCGGCAGAGGAAACGGCAATACGCTGAATTGGATTAATGATACGCCTCGGGAGCGTGCGCCGTCTCCGGGGGCAGCTCCGGCAGCCGCAGCGCTTGAGGCAAAAGAGGCTTCTGTGTCTGAGCGAAACCCCCTGCCGTCGTCTCAGGTACAGAATAATGATAGCGCCGAGCTTTCCTCAGGGGAGGCCGGCGTTGTCTCTATTATAGGGGGCGGTGAGACCGTTGCGGCTCGTGTGTTTCAGGACAACGGGTTCTCGGGTATGATTCCCTGGATTCTCGCTCTTATTGCAGTTATTGCCATCGCGGGCGGAGCGATTTTTTCCGTACGGAAAGAAAAGGGAAGCGGGTATAGAATCATTGAAGAAGAAAAGAAATGACGGATACAAAAAAAGTGGCTCTGGTGACAGGGGGGGCGGGGTTTGTCGGCTCGCACCTGTGCGAGCGCCTGCATGCGACGGGGTATCGGGTTATTTCGCTTGATAATTATTTCACGGGCTCACCCGAGAATCATGTCGCGGGGGTTGAATATAGGAACGGACACACGAAAGATATTGAAAAACACGTGCCCGAACGGCCGGATATTATTTACCATCTGGGCGAATATTCGCGGGTTGAACAGAGCGTCTTAGAGCCGGACGTCGTCCGCGATTTGAACACTCTCGGCACGCAGGGCGTCGTAGCGTTCTGGAAAAAAAGGGGATGCAAACTCGTCTACGCGGGCTCATCCACGAAATTCGGTGACGAAGGGAAGGCGCGCCACACGTCGCCGTACGCCTCCACAAAAGCGGAAAATTCGGAACTGGTCCGCGATGTCGG
>CAYHUW010000008.1:0-11032 GCA_964359685.1 uncultured Candidatus Saccharibacteria bacterium | reverse complement strand
CGCGAAAAACTTCCGTACGCGGTGACCTACTTCTACAACGTGTACGGTCCGCGTGAACGCTCCGGCGTGTACGGCACGGTGATTGAACATTTCAAGCGGATGTATCTTGCCGGTACGCCCTGCGCCATCGTAAGTCCCGGAACGCAGGAGCGGAATTTCACTCACGTTGACGATATCGTGGACGGTCTTATAAAGGTAGGGGAATCGGGACACGGTGACGAGTACGGGCTCGGCAATTCGCGCGCGTACTCCATTTTCAAAGTCGCCGAACTTTTCGGATTCGGTAAACATACGGTGATGTTTCCGGCTCGTCCGGGGAATCGTCTGACGTCGGGCCTGGATGTAACCAAGTCGCGTGCGGTCGGCTGGGAAGCAAAACGCGAGTTGACTGATTACATTGCAGAATTTATCCGCACAAAACCGCGCGGCGCAATCCGCGAAAAACGCATTCTGGTGTTTTCAACCACCATGCATCCCGTCGCCGGGCTGGCCGAAGACGCGCTACTGGAACTAGCAAACGCTCTCCCCGATGTTGCCTTTGACGTCATCACGTCGCGCTTCACAAAAGATTCGGGCGCTTCTCCCGCCCCGAACATCACGCTGTATCCCGTCGGATTCGGGGCTGTCGTTGATAAATTTTTACTCCCCGTTCTCGGTCCATTGCGGGCGTTTTCTCTGTGGAAGAAAGACAGGTATCTTTTTGCGTGGTCATTGATGGCAAGTTATGCGGCTCTCTCGGGTATTTTTTTCAAAAGCATCATGCGCGCTCCGCTTCTGATTACTCTTGCCGACCAGAGTCTCAATGATATGCCTCTCGTTCAGCGTCTCTCGCTTTCCGCGGTGCTCTCGCACGCTGACCAGGTCTACGGCACGCACAATGAACAGGAGAAGGATGCAATGCGCTCAGGAAGAACCGGTCTGCCGAGAAACAGCCTGGGGGAGGGGGACGCGTTCGCGAACGCGCTTCGGTATGCGTATGCCGACATTGTGCGGCGCACACTGGAAAAGAAACCGAAACCCGCAAAAAAGATTCTCATTTTTTCACTCGCGTATTTGCCGAAGCATGTCGGCGGGGCGGAAGTTTCTATTAAAGAAATAACCGACCGTCTGAATCCGAGAGAGTACGAGTTTCATATGGTGACGAATCGTTTTGACTCCACCCTTCTGAAGGAAGAAAAAATCGGGAATGTGCATGTGCATCGTATCGGCATCACGAGTCCGAACCCGGCAATGGCTGACTTGAAACGGTGGCCGCTGCATCTCAATAAACTTCTGTTCCAGCTTACTGCCGTATGGAAAGCACTTGCTCTTCACCGCAGGTATCGTTTTGACGGCATGTGGGCAATGATGGCGCACTCATGCGGTATTCCCGCCGCGCTTTTCAAAATGCTCAACCCGAACGTCGGGTATCTCCTGAATCTCCAGGAAGGGGATCCGCCGTCGTATATTGAACGGAAGATGAGCATAGCGCGTCCGCTTTTCAAAAGGGCTTTCACGAAAGCGGATATCGTTCAGCCGTTGTCGTCGTATCTTGCCGAGTGGGCGCGGCGGATGGGTTTTGAGGGTACGATTGAAATCATTCCGAACGGCGCGGATACTAAGTATTTCACGACGACGTTTTCGGAGACGCTTGTTGCGGAGGTAAAAAATAAGCTCGGCAAGAAAGCGGGAGATGTTTTTCTTGTCACTACATCCCGCCTGGTTCACAAAAATGCCGTTGATGACGTCTTGCGCGCACTGCCGTCTTTGCCGAAACAGGTGCGGTTTATCATACTCGGCACCGGTCCCGACGAAGAAATGCTGAAGAAACTGACACGCGACCTCAAGCTTGAGAATCGCATCGTTTTTCTCGGTCATGTGGAACACGCGGATACACTCAAGTACCTGAAGGCGTCGGATATTTTCATCCGTCCCTCGCGCTCGGAAGGCTTTGGAGCGTCGTTTGCGGAAGCGTTTGCCGCGGGGATTCCCGTCATCGCGACCCAAGAGGGAGGCATCGCGGATTTTCTTTTTGACGAAAAGCGAAATCCCGGGAAACCCCCGACCGGATGGGCGGTGGATAAAGATTCTCCGGAGCAGATTGTGACTGCAGTCACGGACATTATGCTGAATCCGGAGAAAGCGCGCCGGGCGGCTGCTGCTGCGCGTGCTATGGCTCTTGAGAAATACGACTGGAACGTCATCGCGCGGGATATGGAGGAAAAAGTCCTCAGAAAACTATGAAGGTGCTCATTGCAACAGGTCTCTACCCCCCGGACATCGGCGGCCCCGCCACCTACTCAAAATTTCTTGCCGATAAACTTCCGGAACACGGGTACCGTACGGTCGTTGTGCCGTTCGGGAAAGTACGCAGGTGGTGGCCCGTGGTGCGGCACATCGTATATTTTTTTCTTCTGATGAAGTACGGGAAAGACGCCGACGTTCTCTATGCACAGGATACCGTTTCAGTGGGAATTCCGGCCGCATGCGCGAACGTATTTTTACGTAAGAAATTTTTAGTCCGGGTGCCCGGAGATCAGGTGTGGGAGCAGGGGGTTCACCGGTTCGGCGTTACGGGATCTCTGGAAGAATTTCCGTATTTTTCGTGGAAGTGGCATCCGTATCTCTGGGTTATGCGGGTTTTGCAGCAGTCTGTGGTTCGTCACGCCGACGCTCTTGTTGTTCCGTCAAAATACATGGAAGGCGTTGTCGGGAAATGGCCCGTACCTCATAAAAAAATAATCCACATTTACAACGGCGTTGAAGAGCTCGGAGATACCGGCAACAAGCCGGTCCTGCGCGGTCTTCTGAAGTTTCAGGGGAAGCTGCTCATTTCCATCGGACGTCTGGTGTCCTGGAAAGGATTTTCCGCTCTCATCCGGCTGCTGCCTTCCTTAAAAAAAGAATTCCCCGACCTGAAACTTATGATTGTGGGGGGAGGGACGCTTTTGGAATCTCTTGAAAAAGAAGCAGCCGACCTCGGACTGCAGGATGATGTGATTTTTACCGGCGAGCTGGAGCGCGACGTACTTATGCGCTACATACGCATTGCCGACGTGTTCATTTTGAATTCCCGGTATGAAGGTCTTTCGCATCAGCTGCTTGAAGTGATGGCGGTCGGCGTGCCCGTTATTGCATCAAACGTCGGCGGGAATCCCGAAGTTATTGAGCATGAACGGAGCGGCTACCTGGTGGCGCCCGACAGTCGGGAAGATATCGTTCTATACGCGTCGGCGCTTCTCAGGGATGCGAATTTGCGGGGGAAAATCGTCGCTTCGGCGAAACGTAAAGTGAAACAGTTTTCAAACGTGCGGATGGTTCAGGATACGGTCCGGCTCCTGAAAAAAATATGCGGATAGTGATGCTTTCAACAGACGGCAAGGTTTTTGAAGGAGGCGCGGTCGCAGGGCGCATAGCATCCTACGGCACTATCGCGGAGGAACTTTTGTTTGTTGTGTTTGCAACGGGGGAGAGACGCGATGAAATGCTCGCGCCGAACGTCCGCGCGGTTTCTCCGGGCGGGGCAAACAAGCTCGGCGCGTTTTTTTCCGGACTTCTGTTTCTCATCAATGAGACCGGTAAAAAAAGATACGATTTGGTTTCTTCTCAGGACCCGTTGGCGCTCGGTATTGCGGGCCTCATAACGGCAGCAGTTCGCGGCATGGCATTCCAGGTGCAGCTGCATACCGACTGCTTCTCACCCGCGTATGCCTCCGAGTCGTTGCGGCGGCGTTTTGAATCTCTCGTCGCGCGGTTTGTCCTCGCGAATGCTTCGGGCGTGCGCGCCGTCTCCGTTCGGACGGCGGAAGCGGCACGCCGCTTCACAAAAAACCCCGTTGCCATCCTGCCGCTTCCGCTTTCTCCCGTATCCGGACAGCCTTTCACTCGTCCCGCGGAGTTTTCCGAGGGAGTGTTTACCGTTCTTTCGGTCGCGCGGTTTACCAAAGAAAAACAACTGCATCTTCTGATTGAAGCAATCGGGCTGATTCCCGGCGCACACTTGATTCTGGTTGGAGACGGACCCGAAAAGGCCCGGCTCTCCCGCATGATTGCGGAAAAAAATCTCACAAAACGCGTGCATATCGCGCCGTGGCAGAATCCCGCACCGTATTACGCACACGCCGACGCGTTCGCGCTCGTTTCCCGGTACGAGGGGTACGGGCTCGCGGTTATGGAAGCCGCGCTTCGCGGATTGCCTGTTGTCGTTACTGATGTCGGAGTCGCGGGGTATGAACTACAGAACGATATGGATGTACTGGTTGTCTCTCAAAACGCGCGATCAATAGCCGATGCGCTCTCGCGTCTCAAAGACGATTCGGCGCTCCGAGAGAGGCTCGGGTCTTCCGCGCGTAAGAAAGCGGAGGTCGCTCTCGTCTCCACTGAGGAGTACCTGTCGCGATATCGGGAGGCTCTCGTAGCATGCAAAACGGAACAAACGTATACTGGACGAGCATGAAGCTCGGTTTTATCGGTCAAGGATGGATAGGAAAAAATCTCGCGGACCATTACGCCGAGCGCGGATTCACGTGCGTGAGGTATGCGCTCACGCCCGAATTTGAGAAGAATAAATTCGCCATTGCGGAGTGCGATATCGTATTTATCGCGGTTCCGACCCCCACACTGCCCGAAGGTTTTGACGATTCTGTTCTGCGGAGCGTGATGAGTCTGGTCGGCAAAGGCAAAATCGCGGTCATAAAATCCACCGTTCTTCCCGGTACAACCGCCTCAATTCAGAGGGAAAGTCCCGACATCATGGTGTTTCATACCCCCGAGTTTCTGCGCGAAGTTTCCGTAAAGCACGACATTGATTATCCCGACAGAAACATCGTCGGCATTCCCGATGACTTCATTGACGACGCGGAGTATCAGAAGGCCGCGCGTCAGATAATGGAAGTGCTGCCGCCTTCGCCGTTTGAATCAGTTTGTAAGGCATCCGAAGCGGAACTGACCAAATACGGCGGGAATAATTTCCTGTACACCAAGGTCGTTTTCATGAACGTTCTCTACGATATGGCGAACGCCCTTGGCGCGCGTTATGATGTCGTCGCCGGCAACATGCGTGCGGATCCTCGAATCGGTTTCTCGCACATGCAGCCCGTGCACCAGTACGACCACATGCAGACGACCCAAAGCGGCCGCGGCGCGGGCGGACACTGTTTTATAAAAGATTTTGCGGCATTCCGTGAGCTTTATGAGAAGACCCTCCCGAAGGACGAGGAAGGAATCACGCTTCTGAGAGCATTTGAGGCGAAAAATAATAAACTTCTGAAAAAGACCCGGAAAGATCTGGATCTTCTGGAGGGAGTGTACGGAAAAGTTGCATAATCAACATATGTCGGAAATAAAAAGAAAAATCGTCACGATAGGCGGAGGAACAGGAACGTTCGTGGTTCTCTCCGGTCTGAAGCACCTGGAAAATGTCCGACTGCCCGCGGTGGTGTCGGTTCTGGATGACGGGGGTTCCACCGGGCGTTTGCGCGACGCGTACGGATTTTTGCCGCCCGGAGACGCACGGCAGGCGTTGGTCGCACTCGCGGATGATTCTAACGGCGGTGCGCTCATGCGCCAGCTCTTTAGCTACCGTTTCGTGAAAGGCGATGTCGCGGGACATAACCTCGGGAATCTTTTTCTGACCGCACTCTCCGACATACGCGGTTCCGGCGCTGCGGCGATAGAGGGTGCTTCAACGACGCTCCGCATCAAAGGCACGGTGCTGCCTGTGTCTCTTGAACCTGCAACTCTCGTTGCAAAACTTGAAAATGGGGAAACTTTGGTAGGCGAACACGTTATTGATGAACGTGTCTTGGGGCGTTCCCGCATTACGGAGCTTTCAACCAGAGAGTCCGTAGAAGCCAATCCGAAAGCGCTGGAAGCAATTAAGGGGGCAAAAGTTATCGTGCTCGGTCCGGGGGACTTATACGCCTCTACGCTTGCCGACTTTGCGGTGACGGGCATTGCGGACGCAGTCCGTACCTCAAAGGCAAAGCTGGTGTATATCGTCAATTTGTTCACTAAGGCGGGGCAGACTGACGGATTGTCCGCTTCACAGCACGTTGCCGAGATAGAGAAACATGTCGGGAGGAAGCCCGATGCGATTTTGGTTCACTCGGGCAGTTTTGCGGAGGATGTACTCCTGCGCTATGCGAAAGAAAACGAGTATCCCGTTCCGGATGACCTACCTCAAGGAGCTTCCATTATCCGCGGTCAATTTGCCGATATCGTCGTCGCGGAAAAAATAGAAGGGGACTCCGTGCCGAGGAGTCTCATTCGTCACAATTCGGCGAAAATCGCCTCCGCTATTGAAAAGCTTCTATGACGTATTTTCTTGACTTTGACAGAACGCTTTTTGATTTTGATTCGTTCTTTCGAGAACTGGTTGAACGTCCCGGGCTTGCCTCGGTCAGAGCGACCGCGCTTGAGGTGGTGAAAATCCCCCGCGGCGTTGACCCCGTGCATGACGAGAAACGCAACCGCATGTGGGAAGAGGTGCACGCGCTCTATTCTGCGGGTGCGTTTTCGTTTCCCGACGATTCCCTGTCGCAGTTTGTGTTTCCGGACGCCCGTGCGTTTCTTCGGAAGCACGGTGGAGACACGGTGGTTATTACCAAAGGCGGGCTTGACTTGTCGTTCCAGCAGGGGAAAGTCGCCGCTTCCGGGGTCGGAACGCTTGTCGCGAGGTGCGAGTATGTACAGAGGGAGGACTCAAAGGGAGCATTGCTGAAAAGTCTTCTCCCTGAGTATCCCGTTCCGCACCTCTTTGTTGACGATTTCAGCAAAGAATTGGATTCGGTCGCACTTTTGTGTCCCGAGGTCACGCTCTATGAGATGCGCAGGGACGGCAAAACCGGTTCGGGTGCGTATCCTGTTATACGCAGTCTTGAAGAATTGCCATGAATCCCGTTAGAGACATGATACGTTTTTCGCCTCTGTTTATGTGTAATTGTTTCAAAATGTTCAATCTCAAGATTATCCAACTAAATAGATACGGACATGCCGATATCGGCATGTCCTGTCTCTAACGGGATGAAACTTCTTATCGTGACTCAGACGTTAGATACACATGACCCGGTATTGGGGTTTTTTCATCAGTGGGTTCTTGAATTTTCAAAACGGTTTGAAAAAGTGACCGTTATTGCGCTCAATGTCGGTACACATACTCTTCCCGCGAATGTCTCGGTACATTCGTTAGGCAAAGAGTCGGGCGCAGGCCGGGGTTTACGGGTAACGCGCTACGTGTCGCTTCTATATTCTCTACGGAATGAATACACCCATGTGTTCGCCCACATGAATCCCGAGTATGTCATCGGCGGGGGACTGCTGTGGCGCGTGTGGGGAAAAAAAATCGGTTTTTGGTACGTGCACGGCGCGGTAACGCTTCGCCTGCACCTCGCTGCGTTTTTTGCGCACCGGGTATTTACCGCATCACGTGAAAGCTGCCGTCTCGCGAGTACGAAGGTACTGGTCGTCGGGCACGGGATTGATACCGAAATGTTTTCACCGAAACATATTCCGCACCCGCCCTCAATGCTGTCGGTCGGCCGTTTCTCCCCCTCAAAGAAACTTGAAGTGCTTATTGACGCCATGAAGACCGTACGCCTGAACATTCCGGAAGCGCAGGGGAGAATCGTGGGAGATGCTGCCACGCCGGAGAATGTTGAGTACGCGAAACACATTCAGGAGTATGCGAAAACGGCGGGAATCCGTATTGAGAGGCCGGTTCTTCATACGGACGTGCCGTCGGTCTTGGCGCTCTCCGATGTATTTCTGAACGCATCAACAACCGGGAGTCTGGATAAAGCGGTTTTGGAAGCGATGGCGTGCGGGGTTGTGCCGGTCACTTCTAATGTCGCGTACAAACCGATGCTTTCGCCCTACGGGCTTTTTGTTGAGCCAAAACCCGAGTCGTTCGCAAAACGCGCGGGAGAAATCCTCGGAAATTCGGACATGAGACAAAAGCTAGGGACGCAGGTGCGGGAAGAAGTTGTAAAAAATCATTCGCTTTCACGCCTCATGGACGTCTTACAATCATCGTATGAATCTATCTGAACTCAGGGAACATCTGAAGTTCCTTGTAAAAGCGTTCTTTTTTTATCGCCGCGGTTTTGAGTATGTGTGGATGCGGTTTGTCGTTGCTCCGAGGATTTTTCGCCGGTCGGCGCCGTTGGAAAAAAAACAAACACGGGATGATTTTTCTATGCACATGTTTGTCGGAAAGAGGGATTTTCTTATGGGGATGTGGTCGCTTGCGAGCTTCTATCGTTACACTCGTGTCGTCGGCTCTCTTGTCATTCACTCTGACGGTTCACTGGAAGAAAAAGAGCGTGCGGTTATCTCCCGACTGTTTCCATCGGCCCACATTGAGAACTCAAAAGAATTTCTCAGTCGACACGCGGAACGTATCGACACATATCCGGAAATCCGTCGTTTCAGAGAAACATACAAACGTTTTCAGGTCCGCATTGTCGATCAGCATTTTCTTTCGGGTAAAAAAATACGACTTTTTATGGACTCCGATTTGCTATGGTTTCGAGAACCGAAAGAGCTCACTGATAGTATTGAAAGCGGGGTGCCGAAGCCGCTCATGATGTCGAATTCCGATTATATCCGTATGGAATTTCGGGACGGCAGTCAGAGCGACGATGAGACCTCACGCCCCAACGGAGGGTTAGTGCTCTATAGAGAGGATCAATTTGATATGAGACGCTGTGTCGATTTTTTGAATAAAAGTGATTACGTTGGCAAGCGCTTCGGTGATCAGGCATGGATGGCGACAATTCTTCGCCCGGCGCTTTTACCTGAAGACACGTACATCATTAAAGGTACACTGACAGAACGTGTTGTTATGCGTCACTACACGGCACCGCAAAGAGCAAAATTCTTTTTCTATGGTCTGAATTTTATCTGGAAAGATGTACTGAAGAAAAATGTGCGCGATTAACGGAATAGCAGGCGGGAGAGGAAAAGGCGACGAGCCGCTTCTTCTTAAGATGAACGAAGCCACGAAGCATCGCGGGCCCGACGGTTCGCGGACTTTTTTTGATGACGCCGTTGCGCTCGGATTCAACCGGCTTGCGATTATAGATTTATCGGAAGCCGCGATGCAGCCGATGGCGGATGCGCTCAATCGCTATACGCTTGTTTTTAACGGAGAAATATATAATTACAAAGAATTAAAACGCGAACTCGCGGAGTATCCGTTCAAAACGGAGTCCGACACCGAAGTGATTCTTGCCGCGTACTCCAGGTGGGGGGAGGCCGCATTTTCGCGTCTGAACGGCATGTTCGCGCTCGCACTCTACGACGTGAACGAAAAACGGGTGATTATCGCGCGCGACAGCGCGGGGGTAAAGCCGCTCTACTATCACTTTGCGGACGGACGCCTGATTTTTTCCTCAGAAATCAAAGCAATTCTTGAAGCGGGCATCCCGCGGGTTCTGGACCAGGAAGCATTCGGGCACTATCTGCGGCTTATGTACGTGCCCGCGCCGCGGACTATGTTTGCGGGTGTTAAAAAACTGTTACCCGGTCATACGCTTACATTTTCCGCGGGGGCTATCAGCATTGCACCGTTTCGCGGACGCTGGCCGGAAGCGGTGCATGCGGAATCATTTCCGGACGCCGCGCGACTGGTGCGACAGACGGTTGAAGACGCGGTTACCCGCCAGTTGGTTTCCGACCGACCCGTCGGGCTCTATCTTTCGGGCGGCATAGATTCATCCGTCATTCTGGCGTCAGCGGTGAAGACGCACCCCGCCATCAACAGCTATTCAGTGGGGTTTGCACTTTCCGAAGGAGAAGAAAGCGAAAAATTTAACGCTGATGCGGAATTGGCAAAACGCACCGCAAAACACTTCGGCGCAACACATCACGAGTTCATGCTCTCCTCGGATGATGTGCTGTCGTTGTTTACGGACGCGGCGCGATTTTTGGACGAGCCGATCGGGAACGCAACCGCGCTTTCGCAGCTCTATCTCGCGCGTATGGTAAAGCCGACCGCAACGGTAGTCCTGACGGGGGACGGCGGGGACGAGATGTTCGGCGGGTACGAGCGATACCGTATGGCCCATATCGCCGAGATGTACGGAAATCTCGTGCCGAAGTTTTTTGCGCAGGGAAAACTGGAACATGTGCATCTCTCGGGCGTTGATAGATTCTCACAGTTGATGTTTCAAAAAGACACCGAGATTAAAGGCATGATTGCAAAAGATTTTTCCCTCCCGAACACGAAAGAACTTTTTGAAAATGAGTTCGGCGGCGACATTGCGCTTTCCCTGATGAACGCTGATGAAAAGCACTGGCTCGCGGATGAAGCTCTGATGCGCTCCGACAAAATGGCGATGGCCGCTTCCGTTGAATCGCGCGTTCCTTTTCTGGACCTTGAAGTCCGCGCGCTTGCGCGCTCTCTCCCGCGGGAATATCTGGTGACGCCGTTTTCAACAAAGCGCGTCCTGAAAGAAGCGTTCCGGGACGTGCTTCCGTTGGAGCTTCTCGCGCAGCCGAAGCGCGGATGGTTTTCACCGGGCGCGAAGTGGCTTCGGCATCCGAATTTCGTCGCGCACGCGGAGCGCGCATTTACGCCCGAATATGCGCCAGGCGTCTCGGCTCTGGTTGATTTCGCATCAGTTCGGAGGATGTGGGAGGGTCATCGGGAGAAGCGTGCGTATCACTACACGCTTCTCTACGCCCTGCTTGCGTTTCAGGAATGGGCGCGGGAGTATAAAGTATCGCTGTGAAAAAAATACTTATTGTTACATCAAAACTGCCGTATCCCGCGACGGGGGCGGACGAGCAGGACAGGTTTGAGGGCATACGGCTTTTGAAAGAAGTCGGTTGCGAAGTATCCGTCATCGCAAAGGCCGGAACGTACCAGAAGGAGGAAGACAGGGCGAAAATGGCGTCTGAGCTCGGTGTGTCCGTTGAAACAGTGCCCTACGGTTACGGCGGGTTCAGACTCGCGCGCCTTTTTGACTGGAAGCTTCTTGACGGCGCGGCGTACGAATATGCGGACCCGAAAATGATTTCCGCGGTTCAAAAGCACGTGGTTTCATTTAAG
>CAYHUW010000007.1:355-19244 GCA_964359685.1 uncultured Candidatus Saccharibacteria bacterium | reverse complement strand
AACGGGCGACGGTATTTCAAAAATGCTCGTCTGCGAACTTTTGTACACGGAAGCCGGCTCGCCGAAAATCAACGGCGTGAAAAGAATTTCAAAGCCCGGTCGTCGTCTGTACTCGGGAGTTTCAAAGGTGCATCCGGTCAAATACGGCAGAGGGCTGATGGTTTTGACGACCCCGAAAGGAATTCTGACTGACGCCGAGGCGCGCAAAGACCGCGTGGGAGGCGAGACGTTGTTCACCATTTGGTAAACCAGGGAAAATATATACAACACCATGAGCAAAATAGGTAAAAACGCTATAGCAATACCCGAAAAAACTGAAGTCACTGCAGTTGACGGTGTTTTGACGGTGAAGGGACCTTTGGGCGCAATCGTAAAGCCGCTTCACGACATGATTACCGTTTCAGTCGCGGACGGGAAAGTAACCGTTACTCCGAAGAACAACACTAAGCTCGCCCGCTCTTTGTGGGGCACGTACGCATCGCACATCAAGAACATGATTGCGGGCGTTCACAAGAAATTTGAGAAGAAACTTGAATTGCAGGGTATCGGCTACCGCGTGGAACTGACCGGAAAGAATCTGAAATTCACCGTCGGTTTTTCTCATCCTGTCGTCTTGGCGATTCCCGAGAATATTGCGGTCGCGGTTGATAAAAACAACATGACCGTTTCCGGTATTGATAAAGACGCCGTCGGCCAGTTTGCCGCAAACATCCGCTTCGTGAAGAAGCCTGAGCCGTACAAAGGCAAAGGTATCCGCTATGAAGGGGAGTATGTCCGCCAGAAGCAGGGCAAGAAAGCGACTGCATAATTTTGCGCATAATATATGTCACGCCTCACACCTAAAACAAAATCAGAACTCCGCGTACGGCGTCACAAGCGCATTCGGGGAAAAGTTGCCGGTACCGAAAACGCTCCGCGCCTGGCTGTATTCCGTTCCAACAAATACATCTACGCGCAGGTTATTGACGACGATAAGCGCGCTACGGTTGTCGCTGCAACTTCAAAAGGCATGAAAGGAGGAATGACCGAGGGCGCAAAAGCGGTCGGCGTGAAGATCGCGAAGGACGCGACGGCAAAAGGAATAACCAAAGTTGTTTTTGACCGCGGAGGTTTCAAATATATCGGAGTTATTAAAACGCTTGCCGAGGCGGCACGCGAGGGAGGATTGAAATTTTAAGCGGTTATTAATTTTTGGCATATGATTGACGAACAAGATACAGCAGCAGAGGCAAACGTTGAGCCGGCAGTCGCCGAAGTTTCCGCTCCCGCAGCCGCAGCCGCTCCGGCGGCTCCGAGAGACGCGCGTGGTCCCCGCGGACGCCGCGGTCCTCAGGGAGGAGGAGGCCGCGACCGCGGAGGAAACCGCAGAGGCGGAGGCAAGCGCGATGACCGCCCGCGTTCGGAATTTGATCAGAAAACGCTTCTCTTGCGCCGCGTCGCCCGCGTTGTTGCGGGAGGCCGCCGCTTCAGCTTTTCGGCGGCAATCGTCATCGGGGATCACAAAGGCCGCGTGGGGGTAGGTATCGGCAAGGGAGGGGACACCGCGCTTTCCATTGAAAAGGCATTGCGCGATGCGAAGAAAAACATGATTACCGTCAAGACAACGAAGACTATGAGTATCGGGCATGATGTTATGGCAAAGGAATCTTCGGGTATCGTAGAAATCCGTCCGGCGCCTCAGCGCGGTATCGTCGCGGGTTCCGCGGTAAAGCTGGTGTTGGAACTTGCCGGCGTCAAAGACGTGACCGCAAAAATCCACTCACCCTCAAAGAACAAACTGAACATCGCACGCGCGACCATTAAGGCGCTTTCAAAATTGAAATAACATGGAACTTCATTCACTCGGAAAATCAGGAAGAATAGAAAAGAAACCGCGCGTCGGACGTGGAGGCAAGCGCGGTAAGACCGCGGGCCGCGGCACGAAAGGTCAGAAAGCGCGCGCGGGCAACAAGCGCCGTCCTGAATGGCGCGATACCATCAAGAAAATTCCGAAACGCCGCGGGTACGGCAGGAACCGCGCCGACACGGTAATTCCGAGGGAGGCACAGCGCGCCGTCAATCTGGACGCACTCTCAAAGGCATTTAACGACGGGGATGTGGTGTCGCTGACGACCCTGATGCGCAAGCGCCTCGTGAAAAGAAGCGGCGGTAAAGTGCCCGCGGTTAAAATACTCGGCAACGGAGAGATGACGAAGAAATTGAAAATTGAAGGCGTTGCCGTATCAGCGTCCGCAAAAACAGCCATAGAAAAGAAGGGTGGTACAGTAACTGCCTAGCCTATGAGCACGTTCGGCTCCAAAGTAAAACTCATCCTGACCGATAAAGATCTTCTCGGGAAGCTCGGTTTTGTGCTTGCCGCATTGGTGGCGTTCCGTTTCCTCGCGACGATTCCCGTTCCGGGCATTGATACCGCCCAGCTTGAGCAGTTTTTCTCAAACAACCAATTTCTGGGTCTTTTGAACATTTTCTCGGGAGGCGGTTTGGCAAACCTCTCTATCGTCATGCTCGGCGTCGGCCCCTACATCACCGCGTCAATCATCATGCAGCTTCTGACCATCATCTTCCCGCAGATGAAGGCGATGTATCAGGAAGAAGGCGACCAGGGTAAGAAAAAATTTGCGCAATACTCGCGCATGCTCACCGTGCCGTTGGCATTTTTGCAGGGATACGCGTACATCTACCTTTTCCAGAATCAGGGCATTTTGACCGCGCTTTCTTTCGCGGACGTTGCGGTTGCGGTCACGGTTGTCGCCGCGGGTTCCATGCTTTTGACCTGGCTCGGCGAGTTGGTGTCGGAGTTCGGCATCGGCAACGGCGTATCTCTGATTATCTTCGCGGGCATCGTGGCGGGCTTGCCGCAGATTGTCGCGCAGTTCGCATTTTCGTTTGATCCTTCGCAGATTCCCGTCATTCTCGCGTCTCTCGTCGCGGGGCTTGCGATTATCTACGCGGTCGTTGTTATGACGGAGGCGGAACGCCCCGTACCGGTCACTTATGCAAAAAGAGTCCGCGGGAATAAGCTCTACGGCGGTGTTTCCACGTACCTCCCGCTTCGTTTGAATCAGGCGGGCGTTATTCCGATTATCTTTGCGCTTTCCATTCTTTTGTTCCCGCAGCTTATTCTGCAGTTCGCGGCGAAATCATCCGTCGCATGGCTTGCGACGACCGCGACCGCGCTTCTTTCATGGAGCGGGGGAGCGATAGTTTCAGGTATTTTCTACTTCCTTCTGGTCTTTGTGTTCACGTACTTTTACACCGCGATTACGTTTGATCCCAATACGCTTGCGACGAATTTGCAGAAAAACGGCGCGTTCGTTCCCGGCGTCCGCCCCGGCACTCAGACATCCGAGCACCTGGGCAAAATCATCACCCGCATCACTTTGGTCGGTGCGCTCTTTTTGGGCGGTATTGCGGTTCTTCCGCTTATCATGCAGGCAATCACCGGACTCGCGTCTCTTGCGATCGGAGGCACGGCACTTTTGATTGTGGTATCCGTGGTGTTGGATTTGGTGCGCAAAATTGACGCGCAGGTTTCGCTCCGCGAGTACTAATTTACGTTTAATTTTTTTCTGATACTCTGCTTTGATATCCAAGCCACATGAAGGGCAAATTCGTATTAGTTGTCGGGACCTCAGGAAGCGGGAAAAACACCCTGATTGAGCACGTGCGCCCGCTGTTTACCGAAGTTGTGTACGCGAAATCGTGCGTCACACGAGCTCCGCGCGAGGGCGAGGACTCGGGCTACCGCTACTTCGTTTCCAGGGAAGATTTTGAAACGCGTGTGAAAAACGGGGAGTTTCTGGAATGGGCGGAATACGGCGGTAACCTGTACGGCACGCTTCGCGCGGAAGTTGAAAATCCTATGCGGGACGGCAAGATAGTTCTGAAAGAGCTGGAGGTGCAGGGCGTCCGCCAGATACGCGGGAAAATACCGAAGGAAGACCTGGTCATTGTTTTTATTAACGCGGGTTCGTGGGAAGACGTGGAAGCGCGGATTAAGGCGCGCGCGCCCATCACTGAAGGAGAGTTGGCAAAACGCAAAGAGCGTTACGACGACGAGATGAGCTACATGAAAGAAGCGGATATCGTGATTGAAAACCCGCAGGGGCAGGTGGAACGGGCGAAAAAAGATTTTGAAAAAGCACTGAGACTTGTGGTTGAGGCGGTGCGTTAGGCGCGGTACTATTGAACCTTATGAAGCATCTATTTTTTCTTGTAGGAAAACCGGCGTCAGGCAAAGAGACGCAGAGCAGACTGTTGGCAGAGAAGACGGGATACAGGATGTTTTCAACGGGCGCGCGTTTCCGCGACATCATCGCGTCAGGCTCACAGTTGGGAAGCAAAATAAAGGGCGACTATGAAAAGGGCTTATTGATGCCGACCTGGGTTGCGGATTATATGTTTGAGGATTTTATTTTCAATCTTCCGCCGGAGGAAGGTGCGGTGTTTGAGGGCTCGGGCCGTGACCGCGAACAGGCGGAAACGATAGACAAGGTATGCACCTGGCTCGGACGTCCGTATACCGTGTTCAATCTTGAAGTAAAAGACGAAACGGTTATCTCGCGTTCAATGGCTCGCGGCAGGGACAGCATTGACAGCAATATTGAAGCCCTGAAAAGCCTTCTGTCGGAATATGCGCGCCTCACGCACCCTGCAATTCAGTATTTCCATTCAATAGGGAATTGCGTTGATATTGACGGAGAACTCACTCCCGAGGAGGTGCAGAAAGCGATGATGGACGTCGTCTCAAAGAAGATTTAGGTATGGTCAAAACGGACGAAGAGGTCAAAATACTGCGGGAAGGCGGTAAACGTCTGGCGCGCGTGGTTGCCGAAGTTGCTAAAGCTGTGAAGCCGGGAGTCACAACGCTTGAGCTGAATGATTTAGCGGAAAAACTGATTAGAGAGAATGGCGATACGCCTTCGTTTCTCGGCTACACTCCGAGCGGTGCCAAGCGCCCGTTCCCCGCGGCTATATGTATTTCTATAAACGAGGAAGTAGTTCACGGCGTCGCGAACGAAGATGCGCGCACGATTCAGGATGGGGATATTGTAGCTTTGGACTGCGGGGTCACGCATAAAGGTTTGATTACTGACCATGCAATTTCTGTCATAGCCGGTAGTGGTAAAGACGCAGAAACGCGAGCCCTGTTACAAGCAACGAAGGACGCCATGATGGCAGGAATTAATGCGGCGGTGGGTGGTGCTCGTGTGGGAGATATAAGTGCCGCGATTGAAAAAGTGGGTGTAGAGCGCGGCTACGGGATTGTGTTTGAGCTTGGCGGGCACGGCGTGGGGCACCAGGTACATGAAGAGCCGTATATCCCGAACGTGGGGGACGCGGGTACCGGGGAAGAACTTCTACCGAATATGGTGCTTGCGATTGAGCCTATGATGACCCTCGGCACACCACGGGTGAAGCTGATGCCCGACGGCTATACGTTTGTGACCAAGGACGGCTCCAGAGCTGCGCATTTTGAACATACAATTTTGATAACAAAGGGAAAGCCGGAGATTTTAACGTTGAACTGACATGGACGGCGCATTGAGTTTCGCAGAAAATCTTGCGCGGGAAGCGGGGAAGATAATGCGGGAGAATTTTTCCGCCGCTTCTGTCGGTATGAAACGAGAGTGGAAGGACGATAATACGCCGCTTACCGAAACCGACACCGCAATCAACAAACTCGTTATTGAAGCCGTTTCAGCGGCGTATCCGACGTATTCCGTTATTGGAGAGGAGGCCAGCAACCTGAAAGAAAGCGAGTACGCGTGGGTGTGCGACCCGGTAGACGGCACGATTCCGTTTTCGCACGGATTTCCGATATTCACGTTCTCGCTTGCACTCACGAAAAACGGCGAGAGCATTGTGGGCGTGATGTATGACCCGATTATGGACCGTCTGGTGTCTGCTGAAAAAGGGAAGGGCGCGTATTTGAACGGGCAGAAAATCTCCGTGTCTTCCGAAAAGACGATTTCAAAACAGTCATTCGTGGAGTTGAATACTAACGATCGCATGACTTCGCTTCGGGCGTATTTGCATGAGAAGGGTAGCTATGTGCCCACACTGTATTCGTGTGTGTACGCCAGCATGCTGGTTGCGACGGGAGAATTTGCAGCAGCCATATACCCTCATGACAAGCCGTGGGATGCCGCTGCGGTTAAGATAGTAATAGAAGAAGCGGGTGGGAAAGTGACGGACTTAGACGGCAACGAGCAGCGGTATGATGGAAAAGTAAACGGGTTTGTGGCTTCAAACGGATATGTACATAACGAGCTTGTGCGTGCGCTGAAGCAATAATAATGCAGGTATGAAACATATAGATTACATTGATGTGAAAAAAAGACTGACTGCGGCTGCTGCTGTTTTTTCTGATTCATCTACACCGAAAGAAAAGCTCAATGCCATCCGCATCATTCTGAAAGGAATACATCCCGAACTTGAGTCGCATCTGGTGGGTGCGGAAAGTGAACTCGGGAAAGTTGAAAAAGTTTTGGGAGGTGAACTCTTGAGTCTTTCCGCCGAAGCTATGCCCGAAGGAACCGAAGAAGAGAAAAGACGGAAGAAAGCAGTGCTCGGCTTTTTTACTTTGCTCAGCCAGTTAAAGAAAGAAATCGCGCGCGTTGAGCAGGAGTTTGATGCGGCGGAAAAAGCGCAAGCCGGCGGAAGCGCCACAGGTCCGTGGGAAGGGATTTTCCGCACGGTAAAAGGCCCGGCGGGGATTGTAACGATTCTTGCGGCTGCAGTGGTCGTCACACTTCATACGACCGCGGTTGACGTAGTTATTCAGAACAAAGGATGCAGCGTTATAGAGTCTCCCGCATCATTTTCAATCACGTTCCCCGGGGTTTCGCTTCCGGACGTTGCGATACAGGACGGTGAATCCGCCGTTGCCGCTATTCCGCCCGTGCCCGTGACGATTGACGGAACGACGCCGGGAGAACTGCACATAAGCGCCGTAGGATTTTCCGCAACGTATACGATTGCGAACCGCGTGAGTGATATTCAGCTTGACGGGGTGTCGCTTTTTGGAGTAAAAACCGAAGCGGATCTCCTGAAGAGCAAAGAGCACACACTGGCTTTTGTCTGTAGCTCCTGACCTGTATATCAGGCATCCTTTCTGTAAGACACAGGCGGGGGTTTCGTCTCCCTGTTAGAATAACCGTATGAAGAACGTACTTATCGGCGGAGCGGTAATCCTCGTCGTACTTATCGGCGGGTTCTTTGCCCTCAACTCTTATATATATAACGAGAAGCAGGCGGATGTAGAACGCGCCGTTATCGCAGGCACTGTGTCCGCAATAGATCTCACGCCGATGGCGGCGGACGGCCCTGCGCGGATAACGATACGAACCGAAAACGGAGAAGAAAAAATAGTTGAAGTGCCCGCGCGGATTAACCTCTGCCCCGCGATGCCGAACATCGTTGATGTCGGTGTTCTGGAAGTGGGGGATGCCGCGGAAGTGACGGGCGACGTCGGCGCGGAAGGAGTGGTGGTGCCGTGCGAATCTATGGAGCACTATTTCCGTGCGAAAGGCGCGTACACCAACCCCGCGCTCGGATTTAAATTCATCTACCAGAAAGACAGGTATGTTATGACGTCGCCCCCGCACGGGAACGAAGAAGAAGCCGATTTTGAAGAAGCGTTCGTTCTCACGCTGAAGACCGATTATAACGATATGATGGCGGCAACCGAACCGCGCGAAGGTCCGCCGACCATAAGCGTCTTGGTGTATCGGAATACAAAAAAGCAGTCCGCGCTCCAGTGGGCGGAAGCGAATGATTCCGTTTCCAACATAGAGATGAAGATAGGCGAAGTGAAGGATGCGGTCATCGGCGGTGCGAATGCTATACGGTATGCCGTTGACGGTCTGTATCCCACAGACACGGTGGTTGTTCCGCACGGCAGTTACGTCTACGTCCTTGTCGGCTCGTACCTTGATGAAGAATACGCAACCCGTAAAGACTTTGAACCCCTGATGAGATCCGTGCGATTTATTCCGGCTCCGGGCCAGGAGTAACTCGGGAGCCCGCAGGGCGGTGCTAGTATATACCCATAGTCAATAATTTTTTCGTATGGCAAAAGGCAACGATTCCAGAAGAAAAGAGAAAAAGAAACCGAAACAGAACAAGAAAAAGTAACGGGTCGCTCGCCCTTCTGACTGCGGACACCGCTCCGGGGCGCTTGCCCAAGTCTTAGTGTCCGCAGCATAAGGACTCGCTTTTAAGGAAAAAAGAGAAAAGAGAAAAAAGAAAAAACCCCCGAAAACGGGGGTTTTTCTATAAAGAAGAAGCATTGAGAGCGCTATACTAATGAAATGGCATTTGGACAGGCAAAAGGCCCGGACGCAAAAATGGGTGAGGCAAAACTCTCGCCCGAGCGGCAGATGGCGAAAATGCGCGAAAACGCCCGTTCCGGCGGCGGTGGCGGATACGGCTACAGGAACGAACCCCGTCCGCCTATGGAGGAGCTTATTGTCCCTTCCACACAGAACATTGACGGTGTTCAGCCGGCGCATCACGAGGATAAGGGCATTATTCTTGAACTCACACCGGACGCGAATGACAAGGACATGGAGCATCTGTTGGGCATCCTCCGTTCCAAAGGGTTCCCCGCGGCCTTGAGGGCGCTTGAAGACATGGATAACCCGCACCTGGAGGACGATTTCCACCGGCTTTTGGTGCAGTACAAAAAAGAAGGACATGAGATTCCGGGGCTTAATCCTGATGACCCCATTGCGAAAGCGCTTGATTTTGTTCTTCTGGAAATTGCCGTGCCGGAATCGGGCGCAGGCAAGGCGGGCGGGACGCTGAAGGACATTGTGGTTCAGATGGAGCAGTTCTATCAGGCGGTCATTCCGCTCGTTGCGATTCCTGATGTGTATTTCCTGAAAGATTTTCAGCGCCGGAAAACAATACACAAACAGCACTTCGCGATGGAAATCGCGGTTTCCCACACCAATGAGTTCGCGGTGTTCTATCTCGCGGTGCCCCGCAAGAAACGCGATTTCTTTGAAAAGCAGATTTTCGCTATTTTCCCGCGCGCCCGCGTGACCGAGAAAAAAGACGACTACAATCCCTTCAACCAGTTCGGTGCGACGGAAATCGCGTACGCCGAATATAAGCGTCCCGCTCCGCTGCCGCTGAAGACCAGCGATGATTTTACCTACGACCCCTTAAACATAACGCTCGCGTCACTTTCAAAAATCGCGCAGGAGGGAGAGGGCGCGTCAATTCAGATTACCGTTGCGGGTGCGGGCGATTATCACACGAAACGAATGCTCAAGGTCTTGCATGATTTGAACGAGGGCAAAAAGAGCCATGGGTACATTTTCCTTGACCATATGTACGAAGCGCCCGAACCTCTGTGGCGGCAATTTTTAGTCGGGGCGGCGAAAGAGGCGAAGGATATGATGAAATCCTCTTCAGGCGGTGACCATGGCGGCGGCGGGGGGCATGAAAAACACGTAGATACGCTTACCGTAGAGGCGGTCAATAAAAAAATCAAAAGCGTCATTGTCGGCGTTAACATCAGAATTGTCGCTTCCGCGCGCACCAAAGAGCGCGCAAAGGCGATACTTACCGAAATTGAGGGAACGTTCGGTCAGTACGAGGATGCAAAAGGCAACCGTCTGAAGTTTCATTCACCGCACGGAAAAGCGGAAAAACGAAAACTGATGCGGGAATTCATTTTCCGCCTGTTTGACCGTGACGCGCATGAGTCGCTTTTAGAGCAGTTGTACTGGGAGTTTACGAAGAAAGTAGCCACACCGCTCGTTGAAGGTTCAACGCTGATGCCGATGAACCTTTCCGAACTTTCAACGATGTTCCACTGGACGATTGCCGGCGGCACCGCAAGTCGCGAAGCAAAAACATCAAGCGCGAAGCTTGCGCCCGCGCCGCCGGGTCTGCCGCAGCAGGGAATCACGATCGGCAGAAACCGCTATTCAAACATAGAAACCCTGGTGCATTTCGGCGACGAGGACCGTCTGCGCCACCTGTACACCATCGGACAGACCGGTACGGGTAAAACGACCTTCCTGAAACATATGATTATGCAGGATATTGAGCGCGGCGAAGGGGTGTGCTTTATAGACCCGCACGGAATTGATGTGCAGGAAATTCTTTCCCGCATTCCGAAAGAGCGGTACGACGACGTGATTTACTTTGATCCCGCATACACTCAGCGTCCGATGGGACTCAACATGCTGGAGTACGACCCCCGCTTTCCGGAACAGAAAACATTCGTGGTGGACGAAATGTTCAAGATTTTCAAAAAACTGTACGGTGATGTGCCGGAGGCATTCGGCCCTATCTTTGAGCAGTACTTCAGAAACGCAACGCTTTTGGTTCTTGAGGATCCCGAAACGGGCTCTACACTTATGGATATTTCGCGGGTTTTGGCGGACGACAATTTCCGGGCGTTAAAACTTTCGCGCTCCAGAAATTCCGTCGTGAACCACTTCTGGGAAGATATTGCGGAGAATGTGCGCGGGGAAGGCGATTTGAGAAACGTGGTGCCGTACATCACGTCAAAATTTGACATATTCATCGCGAACGAAATTATGCGTCCGATTGTCGGTCAGCAGAGAAGCGCCTTCAACTTCAAGGACATCATGGATAACAAGAAAATTCTTCTGGTAAACCTTTCCAAAGGGCGACTGGGGGACTTGAACGCGAACCTCCTCGGGCTTGTGATTGTCGGAAAAATAATGATGACCGCTCTGGCGCGAACCGACTACATCCACACGAATCCGCCGAATTTTTACCTGTACATTGACGAGTTCCAGAACGTGACGACAAACACTATCGCGACGATTCTTTCCGAGGCCAGAAAATTCAGACTCTCGCTCACCATTGCGCACCAGTACATCTCTCAGCTCACAAAAGAAATAAAAGAGTCCGTCTTCGGCAACGTCGGCACGATGGCGACGTTCCGCGTCGGAACGGAAGACGCGGAGTTTCTGGCAAAGCAGTACCAGCCCGTTTTTGAAGTAACCGATTTCTTTAAACTGGACAACTATCACGCGTACGTGAAGCTTTTGGCGGGCGGTAAACCGGTGTCGCCGTTCTCCATAGAAACTATCGCGTATCAGACGGGAGACCCGATGAATATGGAAGCGCTGAAGCAGATGTCCTACCAACGGTACGGTCGCGCGCGCGAATCTGTAGAGGAAGAAATCAACATTAAATACAACCAGATGCGCGACGCGCAGAAGAACCCCGGCGCCTAACTAGGCACGGTAGGCACTAGGCGTTAGCAAAGCTAGAGCCTAAAGCCTGCTTTCCTAGAGCCTAACTTTTGTGTTAGAGTGCCCGAAATGACCGACACCACTCTCAAGTTTCAGGAGGAAAGAACTCTCGTTCTCATCATACCCGACGGCATTCAGCGCTCTCTCATGGGCGAAGTCATCCGTAGAATTGAACGCACGGGACTTAAATTCGTCGCGTTCAAGTTTCTTATTGCAAACCGTGAACAGCTGGTCGCACACTACAATAAGGACGAGGTCTGGTTTCAGGCAAAGGGCGAGCGCGTGGTTGCGGACAGAAAACTGCACAATCTTACCGTTGACAAGCCCGCGATTGAATACGGCAAAGAAATCATTGATCTCATCGTGAATTTCATGACCGCAGGTCCGATATTGGCGTTCGTGGTGCAGGGGAATGAGTCGGTTGCGGTAGTGAAGAAACTGGTGGGGGCGACGGAGCCGAAAACATCCGACGTCGGCACGATTCGTGGAGATTTGACCGTTGATTCCTACGACCACTCATCAGTACAGAACCGCGCGGTCAGAAATCTAGTTCATTGCTCGGAGTCGCCTGCGGAGGCCGAGAGGGAAATCAAGGTGTGGTTTAAACCCGAAGAAATAGTGAAGTACCGCCTTCTCCAGGAGCAGATGCTCTATGACGTGAACCTGGACGGCATTCTGGAATAATCCGTTTGGTACAATGGTGTGGGGTTATTGGGTAAATAGTAACCTCGATATACATTCACAGGGAGTCTCAAATCGCCGCACTCTGGTGAGCCCTCGCGGTTCCGATGGTGGAAAAAGGCTGCGGACACCCACTTAGGCCACGCGCCTGAGGTTACTATTTCCCAACAACCCCTTTTAAGGATCCGTCGCTCGCCCAGACGGATTTTTAATTCAAAAGCATGACGCCGCGCCTTATTTCACTTCTGGTTATCTTTACCCTCGTCGCTCTTTTGGGCGCATTGCAGCAACTTGCGTTTGCATACTATCTGTACTGGCGGTTCCCCTGGTACGACATTTTGATGCATTTTTTGGGAGGTGTTGTCGTGGCGTCCGTGTATCTGTGGGTCGTGCGATACGAACTTCCGGAGGCGTTCAAAAAATACGAATCGTTCTTTTTCGTCTTTCTTTTTTCTTTCGTCGTCGGCGTACTGTGGGAAGCGTTTGAATATTTCATCGGCATAGACAGGGAAATTTCCCTGCCGCTCCGGCAGGTTGATACGATTTTGGACCTGGTAATGGATGTTTCCGGTGCTACCCTTTCCTATATCGCGTTTTCGCGTTTCAGAAGCAATGGCTAAAACAATCAAAGCAACATTCGCCCGCGGCGCGAGAAGAGTGACCGGTTCTAACTTTCTTTTTGAAATTGAAGGTGACGACGTGAGCGTGCGCATTCTTATTGACTGCGGGCTTTCGCAGGGCGAACGCTTCTGTGAGCTGACGAACAGCGAGCCGTTCTCGTACGATCCGAAAACCATAGACGCTGTTTTTTTCACACACGCGCACGCGGACCATATCGGCTTGTTCCCGCGGCTGGTGAAGGAGGGATTTACCGGTAAGGCGTATGCAACGGCGCCCACCAGGGATTTGATGCCGATTATGCTTGAGGATTCGGTACAACTTATTGCGCTTGAGGCGAAGCGCTGCAATGACGAGCCGCCCTACGGCATTGAAGATGTGACGCATGCGGTGGAAAAAATTACGGCAATTGAATACCACGCGCCCGTACAGATTGCACCGAACGTTACCGTCACTCTGTATAACGCAGGACATATTCTGGGTTCGGCTCTCGCGGCGCTTGACGTTGACGGCAGGCGGATACTGCTGACGGGGGATTTGGGTCGTGTGCCGTCGGTTTTGGTGCCCGACCATGAAGTACCCGAGGGAGTTGAGATTCTGGTAACCGAGAGCGTGTACGGCAACCGCGTGCACGGTTCAATTGAAGACAGCACGGAGGCGCTTTTGGAAGCCGTGCGCGGAACAATTGCGAAACAGGGGACTCTTTTGATTCCCGCGTTTTCTCTGGAGCGGACGCAGATTATTCTTTCTATTCTGGATTCGGCGACGGGCAAAGGCACGCTTCCCGCCGTTCCCGTGTTTATGGATTCGCCTCTGGCGGCGAAAGTGACCGCGGTGTATAAGCGGTACCCGCAGTTTTTGCGCGAGGAAGTACGGAAACGCCTGGAGAGCGGGGATGACCCGTTCTCGTTCCCGTCACTAAAAGTCACCGTAAACCCGGCTGAGTCCCGCGCGATTTCAAATGTGCCGGGGCCGAAAGTTATTATTGCCGGAGCGGGCATGAGCCACGGCGGGCGCATTAAAAAACACGAAGCGGAGTACCTGCCGCAGGCGTCCACCACCATTCTTCTGGTGGGCTACCAGGTGCCCGCGTCTCTCGGCAGAAGAATTATGGATGGAGCAAAAGAGGTAGATATAGACGGACAAAAAGTAAAAGTGCGCGCGAAAGTGCTCAAGGTCGGCGGCTTTTCCGCGCACGCCGACCGTGATGATCTTATAGATTTTGCCGAAAAAGTTTCTCCCAAGCGCGTGTTCGTGGTTTTAGGAGAAACGGAAAGCGCCACGTTTCTTGCGCAGCGCATCTCGGGGTTTTATGACGTACAGGTTGATGTCCCGCGGGAAGGGGAGGTATACGAACTTTAGTCCCCGTTGTGGCGTGGAGCCTGCGCTTCAAATTGGGCAATTGCCCGTTCAAAAAATCCACCTTTTTCCATGAGTTTCTGATTTTCAAGCGTCAGCTGGTCGCTCAAGTCAGCGCCTTTCAACTCCGACATCAGATACCAACCGAGAATACTGGGGTCATTGAGGTGTGTAAGACACAAAACATTATTTCTTCCGGTATGCACGAGTCCTTCTTTTCCCAGACCTTGGCCCATACAGTAGTGGCAAAACGGTCCGTTATTGCCATAATCTAAATCTTCAAACTCACCCGCCCCGCGTCCGTCATTGTTTTCAAGCATAGAAAAAAGAACTATACCCGAAAGGTGTGCGGGATGCAAAAAAACCGCGGAGGGCGTCAGCGCCGTATGCGAAGTATGGCCCTGCGGCCCTCAAACGCCCACTCCGTCCCTTTGGGAGGACGGTCAAACACGCTGCTGTCGTCGAGGTCAACCCGCTCGTTGTTTCGCGGTCTGCGGAATCGTGTATTTGGGCCTATATCATTCGGCCCGGGCATCATCTGCAGATACATCGGCTGGATGTAGCCGCGCTCAGTCGGTACGTACGCGTTCGGGTCGGGAGGCGGCGGAACATCAAACTGCCGACCGGGAGTAGTGAGATTCAATCCGCGAGTGTGTGAAAAATCAACTCCCGAGATTGCCGCAACGGATTCCGGATGTTGCTCTTCCGCGCGCGCGGCGGGAGAAAAAAGAAGCGCCAATACGAAAGCGGCGTCTCTCGCGTTCTCTACGGGGGTTCGGAGTTTCGGCCCTGTATCAAGGCGGCCGTCCATGTGGGTATAGTGTAGCAGAAGTATAGGTGCTCCGGAGGAATGGGGCGTTTAGTTGCCGATTCCTATCATCACGCCTCCGTCCCTGCCTTCTATTGAAACTCCGTATTTGTCCGCACGGGCTACGATTCCTCTCACTTGGCTCGTGGTTCTCTGCCAGAATGACCGTTCCTCTCGCGGGAGGATTTCGGCCCGCGCTATCCGGATAATATCGTCCGCAGGTTGGGGAGCGTTTTCAACTGTCCTCCGGGCCGACTGTTATCGGCATGTCATCCGCACGGGAAGTTGTTTCAACATTTGCCTTTGCACCGGATCTTGCCCTGAGCGGCGGGTTTCCCAAAAGTGTCGTCCGCCCCGTGAAAATATCTTTATAGAATTCGTTTTCCACCCGCTCCAATTCGGCAGTTTGCGGAATTTTTGAAGGTGCGGCTCCGACACTATATCCGTCTTCCCTTCTTTCAGAGACGCGTACGGGAGCATGCTCCGATTCGGGAACGCACGAGCGGGGAGGGAGAGCGTGGGAACGAAGCCCCGCCGGTCCGCGGCTATCAATGCACAAATGGCCTGATGTTAGCCAATGTTCCTGCGGTTCAAAAATTCTGGCGTGAGACGGCGTTGCGACCGAAGCGGCAATAAGAGCTGCGAATGCAAGAAAGCCCCCTCTGCGGGAGCGTACGGGCGGTGTATGTTCGCGGCGTTCCATTGCGAAAAATTATAACACAGATTTATAAAAAACAAAATCCCCGCGTGAGCGGGGATTATTTTTAGGCGACTTTCTTTACGAGGCGCTCAAACGCCGCGGGATGGAGCTCGGCAAGCTGCGAGAGCACTTTGCGGTCCAGGTCAATCTTCGCTTTCTTCAGGGCGCCGATAAAGGAGCTGTAGTTTTTGAAACCGTTTGCGCGCAAGGCTGCGTTGATGCGGACAATGTGAAGCCCGCGCATTGAGCGCTTCTTGGCTCTTCGGTCGCGGAACGCGTACTTGCCCGCGTGTTTCAGCGCATCAAGCGCGGAGCGTTTCTTTTTTGAGCGTCCGAAACGGAAGCCTTTTGCGGCCTTGAGGATGCTCTTCCTCTTTTTGCTCGGTTTTACTCCTCCTTTGGTGCGTGCCATAAAAATGTGTGACGTTAGTCAGGCTATCAGTAAATTATAAAACTTATGAACCGGCAAGAAAACGTGCCCGGTCTTTCGTATTCATGTGCACGGAAGACGCGCGCGCTTTTTTTGTGCGGGTCTTTCGTCCTTCCTTTGCATTGAAATGGTTCTGCCCAGCCATACGCGAAACCAGCTTGCCCTTCCGGGTTACTCGTATGCGTTTCGTGTAAGATTTATTTGTTTTCATTTTTTTGGTTGTTCGGTCTTTTGTTCCGATTTTTGTTCCTGCGGCTTGGCGGGTGCAGAAGCCGACGCAGAAGCCGACGTAAGGGTGTCTTTTTTAACCAGTTTCCCGACGCGCTCAATGACGGTCGTGAAGCCTTTCGGACCTCTCGTCACCGCTTCCGCGATTTTGTAGTCCTCGGGCACCAAGAGTACGAATCTCTGGAGGCGTTCCTTCAGAAACACCGGATCCATGTATTTGTACCTGCCTTTCAAAAAGAGCTCTATACGGACGCGGTGTCCTTCCTTGAGCCAACCGGCGGCCTGGCGGGCCTTCCGCATCAAGTCGTTCTCTCCCGTTCCTACTTCAACCTGGACTGATTTGGTCTCGGTAACGTGGGACTTAGCCTTGACTTCCCGGTCTTTTTTCTGCTCAAGATATTGAAATTTACCATAATCCATTATTTTCGCAACGGGCGGGGTCGCCGTGGGCGATATTTCAATCAGGTCCAAACCGAGCGCTTTTGCCTGCTTTAAAGCCTCTTCGGTAGAGATGACGCCAAGGTTGCCGCCGTCGTCTTTGATGACGCGGAGCTCTTTAGCGCGAATTTCGTTATTGATGCGTACTCGGGGTTTCAATTGTCCAAATAGAGTAGCCTATATAAGGCGAAAAGGCAAAAGCAGTGTTTATGTCCAAGACCCGTCAATGAGTTTTTCTTTTTTCGCGACAGTCCAACCTTTGATTTGAATTTCGCGCTTACGCGCAGTCGATTTATCAGGGAATGGTTGAGAAATATATACAAGCTCAAAAGGACCTTGTTGCCGAGCCATTCGAGCACCTTTGCCGGTGTTGTGTTTTAAAATTCTTTTTTCGGGGTTGTCCGTGATTCCGGTATACAGCCGTCCTGTTCTCGCTTGTGCTATATATACATACCAAAACATATGCTCTTCGACTCGCTACGCTCGCTCAGAGTCCTTCGACAATACTAACAAACCTGGTCGTTGGACCAGGTTGTGTGCTGCTCGGGTATACGAAAAAGGTTTACCCTGAGCTTGTCGAAGGGTGGAGATGGGGAGTATTGAGCTCCCGTCCAATGAGACACTTTGAAGCAATCTACGAACCGTAGTCAACTTTTAGGTTTTAATCAGAGCGCTAAGAAGATGACGAAAGCGCGCACTGACGAGCTTATGAATTCAACTTCCCGGTAAGCATTCGGGTAGTCAGAGTCCGATGTTATGACACCAGGAACTTCTTATCAGACGTCAGAAGTTTGGCGCTCGTAAGCGCGAGGCTTAAACGAGAGCAAGATTGCCCATCTGAATAGGTGAGCGTCCTGCAGAAAAAGTTTTCACACTTTTTGTCGCTCGAGGTTTTAGGTGTTCTCCAGCATTCACCGGTTCGCATGCATTCAGCATGACCCACTGTCGAATCAAATCATCCCCCGCACACCAACTTCGGTGTTATGTTTTTGTTGCAAACGCACATACACCGGCGCAACGCCTTCTTGTCGTTGTACTTTCGTTTGAAACCAAATTTACGAAAACACGAAGCAACGACACCGAAGTTGGTGTGCGGGGAGGGACTTAACAGTGTTTAGTATTGATTTTTCAAGGTGCGGTCAATCATCCGTTTTGTGTCGCGGTCTTTCAGAGCCTCCCGTTTGTCGTGCTTTTTCTTGTGACGGGCGACGGCGACCTGGAGTTTCAGTCTATGGCGCTTATTATACACCATAATAGGTATAGTTGTCAATCCTTTCTTGCCCTCGTACGATTCCAGGTCAAGTATCTCCTTGCGCGAGAGCAGTAAGCGGCGGGTGCGTTCCGCGTCATAGGATTTCGGGGTGTTCTTTTCCTGGTACGGAGAAATCGTCGCGCCGACGAGGAACGCTTCCCCCGCACGGATTACGACCCGTGCTCCGACCAAAGACGCTCTTCCTATCCGAAGCGCCTTCACCTCGTAGCCGAAAAGCTCCATCCCTGCCTCAAATGATTCCAGGATTTCATATTCCAGCCGTGCTTTTTTGTTTTCTACGAGTGCGCTCATACGAAATGCGGAAATATGAAGCTATTTCTTCGTATTTTTACCCGCGTAATATATAATAGCGCAGCATGGCAAAAAACCGCGTACCGGAAAAAATGTCCGAAAAATCAAAACAGCACAAGAAAAAGAGCGAACTTGAGGGTTTTTTGAAGAAACTCCCCGCACCGCCGAAGAACGACTGGTGGGGCAGTACGACCACGGCATTTCTCGCTATCCTGATTCTCTACACGCTGTACTCTTTTTTCTTTGCTTCGGAGCAGAAACCCGAAGAGATTGCGCTTTCCGTGCTTGCTTCTGACATTCAGTCCGGCCTGGTGCAGGAAGTGCTGGTTGAAGGAAACACACTGACCGCGACCTACGCGGAAGAAGTAAAAAAGAAAAGTAAAAAAGAAACCGACGTCGCGCTTTCGGAAACGCTCTCGTACTACGGCATTTCACCCGAAGCACTTTCAAAAGTAAAAATTGAAGTGCGAGATGAGACGGGATTCAAATACTGGTTTTTCAATCTTGCTCCGATTTTACTCCCGCTTATTTTGATCGGCGTTTTCATCTGGTTTCTCACGAAGCAGGTGAAGCAGGGCGGCATGCAGGCGTTCACGTTCGGGCAGTCAAAAGCGCGGATGGTAGACCCGCGCGACGCCAACCAGCGCATCACGTTTGCGGATGTTGCGGGTGCAAAAGAGGCGAAGGAAGAGCTGACCGAAATCGTGGACTTTTTAAAGAATCCGAAAAAATTTCTGGACATCGGCGCACGCATTCCGAAAGGAGTGCTTCTGATGGGGGCGCCGGGCACGGGCAAGACGCTTTTGGGCCGTGC
>CAYHUW010000007.1:0-345 GCA_964359685.1 uncultured Candidatus Saccharibacteria bacterium | reverse complement strand
GCGGGGGTGCCGTTCTTCTCCATCTCCGGCTCGGAGTTCGTTGAAATGTTCGTCGGTGTCGGGGCAAGCCGCGTCAGAGACCTTTTTCATATGGCAAAACATGCCGCGCCCGCGATTATTTTCGTGGACGAAATTGACGCAGTGGGCCGCGTGCGCGGAACGGGCGTGGGCGGCGGGAATGATGAGCGCGAGCAGACCTTAAACCAGATTCTGGTTGAGATGGACGGTTTTGAGCCGAATGAGAAGGTGATTATCATGGCGGCCACGAACCGTCCCGACGTTCTTGACCCTGCGCTCTTGCGCCCCGGTCGTTTTGACCGCCGTGTGACGATTGATCTGCCTGAC
>CAYHUW010000006.1:0-20805 GCA_964359685.1 uncultured Candidatus Saccharibacteria bacterium | reverse complement strand
CGCATTGTTCGATTGCCTAATCGCATTGGAAATCTTAATTCGTTTGCGTTTCAAACAGCGAACGTCCTCGGAATAATACACTTTTTTGACTATTTTTAAAGCCTCCTGTTTAGCATACTTTAGTTGGTACACCGACTTCTTTTTGTCCTTAGTAACGTGCCCATATACCCCGAGTTTCTTCTGTAAACTTCCTCGTAGCCAGTCAGTGAACTGTTTGCTCCCGGAAGCAAAAGCCATATAGAACATAAAACTGGACTTCCAGCGCTTGTCGTAATACGAATAAAAAGAACCGTCACCGTCAAAAACTCCGCGCAAAAAATCAAAGAAAAACTTTTCGGGAACCGCAACTGTAGATATTGTCTTTGATTTCTTCGGAGTTATACCTACAGTGCGCAGCCATGTATGGAATAACACGTCACCGAATTGAACTCTATACGAAAGACTGAGCCCGCTCCCTGATATATTTTTTCCTATTTTGAGGTTACTTATTTTAAGAGCCTGCATAAAATTGATGATTTGTTCTTTATCTTTTGAAACCAGAGAAATGTACTGCCCGTTTTGCGAAAGAAAACCGTCGCTCGCGAGAAGACCTATCGCATAAGCGAAATCGGCAGACCATTTAATGTGCACTTGCCCCTTTGCGACAGCCCCTCTCTTCATACCTCAAGTATATAGCGTCTATGTAGAAAATATAAAAAACATCCCCACTTTCGTGAGGATTAAAGTGCTGGTCGGTTTTTACTTACTCTTTCGGGGTTTCTGTTTCGGCCGTTTCAACTGCCGGGGCTTCTGCTTTTTCTTTTTCAGCTTTCGCCGCCGCTTCGGCTGCCGCCTTCTCGGCATCTGCTTTCGCTTTTGCCTCCTGTTCGGCTTTCAATGCCTCTGCTTCAGCTACTGCGCGGTCGGCCTCTTCGCGCTCCGACTTCGTCGCAATCGCAACATTTATCATATTGCGGAGGCTTCTGCGCATCTCGCGGGCAACCTGATCGCGGACGTAGTACAGCTTCGCGCGGCGCATCTGCGAGCGGCGAACGATTTCAATTTTATCTATTGACGGAGAGTAGAGCGGGAATATTTTTTCAACTCCGACGCCGGAGAGAGTGGCGCGGACGGTAAACGTCGCCCCCGCTTCGGTACCGTGCTTTCGGGCCAATACCAACCCCTCAAAAATCTGGATACGGACTTTCCCCTTTTCCTTGATTTTCTGGTGTACGCGAACGATATCCCCCGCCTTAATCGGGAGGCCTTTTCTCTCGTCCACATTGACCGGTGAGGTCGATTTCTTCGGCGCCAATACGTTCATGAAGGAGAAAAATAGCACGCCTAGGCGTTTTCCGCAAACTCCTTTATCTGAGCCGTTGCCTGGGCCATATCCTGCGGGAGCGGGGCCTCAAACGTCTTTTTTCCTCCGTTCGGGAGCGCGATTGAAAGCCGCGCGGCATGGAGCGCAGGGCGGACAAAGCCGAGAAGCGGCGGCTTCCCGGCCGCGTACAAGTGGTCGCCGATTATCGGATAACCAATCGCCTTCAGGTGCACGCGTATCTGGTGGGTTCTGCCCGTTTTCGGCGAGAGAGAAAGAAGCGCAACCGGCTCGTTCATTCCGGAATCATATCCGCGTTGAATCATCTTCCACTCGGTTACGGCAACCCGTTTTTTCACATCTTCTCCGGCGCGCGCGACCCCCCACCGCGGAGGAATACTTTTTATGCGCACGATTTCTTTTTCTATAACTCCTGAATCGCTTTTCGGATGTCCGTACACGTACGCGAGGTATTCTTTTTCGGTCGTCCGGTCCTGAAACTGCTGTTTCAGAAACGCATGCGCGTCCTTTGTTTTCGCGAGTATCATGACGCCTGATGTCGTGCGGTCCAGGCGATGCACAATGCCCGGACGCGGGACGGTCTCTCCCTGCGGAGACATCCACGGCTCACCGACCTCTTTCATCTGCGGGTAGTTCTCCAAAACCCATTCGGCAACGGAGTACTCTTTTGTCCGGCCGTCAGAATGCACAATGAGCCCCGCGGGTTTGTTGATAACCAGCACATCATCATTTTCAAAAATAATTTCAGGCTTCATATCTTATCTTTATCTTACTATTCTATAATTCTCAAGAATTATAGAATAGGTATTTTTGCCGATTTTCTTATTGCCCATGGCGGCGGTCACGGGCATAGTACTCCTCAAATATTTTTTCCACATGGGCGACCGTAAAATCAGGCCAGAGCGTCTCGGGAAAGAAAAGCTCCGCGTAGACGGACTGCCAGGGAAGAAAATTTGAAAGCCTCTGTTCCCCACCGGTGCGGATAATAATGTCGGGATCCGGAATGCCTGCGGTCCAGAGTGCATTTGAAAAAGTTTCTTCGGAAACGACGCTAACACCGCTTTTTATTTTTTCTACCGCGGAAAGTATTTCCGCGCGGCCGCCGTATGAAAGCGCGAACACCGCCGTCACACCGCCGAAGTTTTTGGTCCGTTCCTCCGCCTCCGCCATGAGCTTCTGCATCTTTTCGGAAAATCGTTCGCGCTCTCCGATAACTTTCAGGCGGATGCCGTTTTCGGGATCTTGCTCCGCATCCCGAATGCCCTTCTCCAGTACGAACGAGAAAGCTTCCTCAAACAGCGCCATTAGATAGCCGACCTCTTCTTTTACGCGGTTCCAATTTTCGGTTGAGAAGCAATACAATGTTACATACTCCAAACCGTATGTTTTTTTAAGGTACGGGGCATCCGCTATGAGTTTTTTGAGCGCTTCATAGCCCGCGCGGTGCCCTTCAAGCGAAGGCAGATTCTTCGCTTTCGCCCAGCGCCTGTTGCCGTCCAAAATAATTCCTACAGAACGAATCTGTTTCATGAGTATTGAATAGAGAACCCCGTGTATGCCCCCGAAGGTTTCACCCACTCTACTGCAACACCGTCAACGCGCGCCAACAGCGGGCCTTTCTGTAAATGCAGGGCGAGCGCATCAAGAGCTTCCTTTTCTCCTTCGGCTATAACCTCAACCGTTCCGTCGGATAGATTGCGGGCGTACCCCACGAGCCTTAACCCGGAAGCTTTTCTCTCTACGAAGTCACGAAACATAACCAATTGCACCCGACCGGACACAACGGCTTTCAGGGCTTTCATATTTGAAGAATACTGTATATTCCCGTATTGTATGTACTTCGGGCGCTTAGCTCAGTTGGTAAGCCGCAGGGCGGCTTGCTCCGGCGTCGCTCCGACGGCATGAAAACAAATTTTCGCGCCGCTCCTCGCTCGCCGTAGTAGAGCAAGGGAAATTGTAATGTTGCGGGCGCTTAGCTCAGTTGGTAGAGCAACTCTTTTACACAGAGAAGGTCGGGGGTTCAAGTCCCTCAGCGCCCACTCAGAACCAAATACAATTTGTGGCCTACAACTCTCGCTCTGCCCGCAGAGCTCGGTCGCCGGCCCCGACTCGGCTGTTTTGTGCACTCACAAAACATGCCTCCGTCTGCCACAAGCGGACAAAAAAGCAAAGTGGTTTTGCTTTTTTTACCTTGTGGCCCCGCGAGGAATCGAACCTCGATTAAGAGCTTAGAAGTCTCCGGTTTTATCCATTAAACTACGGGGCCGTAGTGGTTTAATATTACACACTTTTTGGTTTATTGCAGGCTACAAATACCGGCTCCCGCGCGCGGAAACTAGAATTGCCCCGACTCAAAGTTCGCCCGGCGAATGCGGTACGCTTCAAGCGTATTCATGAGGTCATCGCGGGAAACACTCGGCAGCAGACCCGAAACTGCCTCAGCTTCGCCGACAATAGTACCGGCACGGATTCCTATAAATAAATATCCCGCATACCCTACGAGCCCGAAGAAAACAATCAGCCGGAGCACAAGAGCAAGCGCCCAGTCCCGCGCGGGGCTCGGTGTAATCAGTGAAACAAAAAATTTCTGTATGTTTTCCGTCATAGCTGCGGCTTTCTCTTTATAAACTCCACGGATGTGTTCAAAAACCATACCCGCTCCGCCGTTTCTTCAAGCGATAACGTCAGAACCCGTGAAGCGAACGGCAGTGACTCAAGCGAAGCGGCGAATGCGGTCAGGGCAGCAAACGAACCCCGTGCGGAAACCGTCATTGTAATAACTTCGTGAAACTGGTTCGTTTTTGAATTTACGTTAACTGACGCGACCGTGGCGGTCACTTTTTCCCGTTTTGCCGACGCTTCAATCGTCTCAATCGCGGCGACGAAATCCTCGTCCTGCACGACAAAAGTATTCAGCTCCTCGCGCTCAATTGCGGTGTCGGAAAGAAAAGCGCCCGCAGCCCGTGCGAATTGTTCTCTGCCGCCGGCGGCATCCGCCTCCGCGCGCGCCGCGGCAATTTCGTCAACGCCCTGAGAAATGTTCCGGTGCATAAACCAATATCCTGCGGCTGCGGCTGCGACAAACAAAATTCCTATGATGAGAGGAAACAGATGCTTCATGGTTTTGTAACGGAGACATTAAATGTGAGCGTGAACGGCAGGTCGTTGTCGGACACCAGGTCTGCAACCGGCACTGTTACTCCCTTAAACAGGGGGTCCTTTTTCAGGGAGTCCACAAACGCGATGAGAGCCGCGCGCGTTTCCGCATTCCCGACTACCGTAATCTGACCGTCGGTAATGGAACTGAATTTAAAACTCATCCTTCGGATACTGACATTGTCGGGTATTGCCGCCGTAACCCTTTCCAGAGACGGGGAAAGCATCGGATCGGCCTGGTATGACTTCATAAGCGTCACCTGTTCGGCAAGAACCGGAAGCGCCTTACCTACGGCTGACCCTTCGCTCAGTGAGAGTGTCTGCTGTAATGCGGCGGCGTAGCGCTTGGACGCCTCCGCTTCTTCCTGCGCAAGAAAATATGAGGGCACTAACACTCCCGCCCCGATGCCGATAACGAGAGCCCCGACAAGAAAAAACGTCCCTAAAAGCCGCGAGTAGTACATCATGCGAAGCTCATTCAGAGTTTTATGCGGGAGAATGTTCACCATAGAGCGAAGTGAGTGAAGAACAGGCTATTGTTCATCCGAACGGAGCGATACTGGAAATGTTTCGTTACCATAGAGCGTAATGAGAATGGAAGTGCTTCGCTACCATTGTTTTGTTGAAAGGCCGCGAAGCGAGAGCCCCGCGGCAGTCGCGTACTCAAGCGAATCAGAAAACTGCATCGGGGGAACGTAGGTATCAAACGAGAACGCATTTACCCATACGTTACCGATAGAAACCGGCACACTTAAAAAGCCCTCCAGATACTCCGGAAATCCGCGTAAGTTCGCATTCCCGCCGCAGATAATCGCGCGTTCAATCGGTTTCCTCGGTACATCATCGGACGCCGGATTATTCCAGTACGACATGTGTTTTACAATTTCGTCTTTGACGACCGAAACGGTGGACATCAGCGCCTCTACCAGATCTTTGTTTGTCGGGCTCATCAGAAAACCTTTTTCATTTTTTACCCGTTCCGCCTCCTCTTCGGGAACATTCATGCGTTTCATAACCGCCTGCGTCAGCGCGTCACCTCCGACATCAACGGTTGCGGTAAACGCAACGACACCGTACTGCACAATGGCAATCCGTGTCGTGTGTTTCCCGAAATCAATCATGAGAATTGTTTTTGTCCTTTCAGACGGTCCGACAACCGCGCGCGCTAATGCCTGTGACTCAACCTCAAGCGACCGGAGCGTAATCCCCGCCCTCTCAAAAACCGACTGATACTTCTGTACGATGCGTTTTGCGTACGCGGTAACGGAAATAACCGTCCCCGCTTCAATGCGCCGGGCCGGCTCAAAATCAAAGAGCGCTTCTTTGGGCGGCAGAGGAACGTGTGCTTCAAAATCAAACTCCACGCCCGATTTCAGATTTTTCGCGTCGTGCGGCACCAGTGTTTGATAAATGTAGGCCTTTTTTTCGGGGAGGGATGCGCTCGCGTAGCGCACGCCGTACCGCAACCGCAACGACCGCAATACCTCCACGACCTTATCCTCCTGTTCTATATCGCCGCCGACGATAACGCCCTCAGCGAGCGGAGTCTCAACAAAGGACTTCAGCGTGACCGAATCACCCCGCTCGCTCAACAGGACGCTCTTGACCGAGCCCTGCGAAATATCAATGCCCGCGGACAACATTGCAACCTGCGGAGGGGTCGGAAATATAGAAAGAAGCGCGCCTCGTATGGACATACATTTATTATACGTTCTAAAAACCGCAAAGGACTGCGGGGTAAAACAATTATCGGATTCTGCTCCCGGGAGAAACGGACTTCGTGGGCGAGAGAAGTGCAAATGTTTCCCCTTCGCCGACGGCAAGCAGCATTCCGTTTGAAACCAGTCCCCGGATGACGCGCGGCTCCAGATTTGTTATGAACGGAAACTGCCGATCAACCAAATCAGCCGGTTGTACATGTTCCGCAATCCCGGAAAGTATTTGCCGCGGAGTCCCCTCGCCGAAATCAACGGCAAGCCGCAGTAATTTATCGGTTTCGGGCACCGCTTCCGCGGAGCGCACCGTGCCTATCTGAATTACGGCATTCTTAAATTCATCTAGTGTGATTGTCATGTTTCTTTGTCTTTGCGATGTAGCTGTTTAAAATAATCGCCGCGGCCTGGGCGTCTACCGGCCCCGTCTGTCCTTCCCGCCTCGCCTCCCGGGAAGTATAAAATTCGGGTTCATAGTGAATAGTGACGGCAACCGCTTTCTCAAGCTCGGAAACAAACGTGCGGATATTATCCATAACCGCGTTGTCCTCACCATCGCGATTTACCGATTTGCCGACGACGACATCAACCGCATTCTCCTGCCGGATGATGGTAACAACAGCAGGAATGAGCGCTCGGTCATTTGCCAGGGTCGTTTTCGGGAACGCAACCGAGCCGCTTTCGTCCGAAACGGCAACGCCGACGCGCTTGGTGCCAAAGTCTATTCCGACAAGCTTTGCCACTACGATTTCAGTATACCCCGTTTGCGGGTGTCTAAAACGTACGGTACGCTAGCCCCACGGAGGAGTGGCAGAGTGGTCTAACGCACCGCACTTGAAATGCGGCGTCCGGGAAACTGGACCGTGAGTTCGAATCTCACCTCCTCCGCAATGAAAAAGCGTGTGCAATCGCGGCTAAGCGTCAACCTGAACAAAGTGGCGCTTTTGAGAAACGCGCGCCATACAAATATTCCGAACGTGCTTGATTTCGTTGACCTTGCCATTGAAGCGGGGGCGCACGGGATTACGCTTCATCCGAGATCAGACGAGCGCCATGTGAGGAAGAGCGACGTTACGGAAACTGCACGACGAATGCGCCCGCTTCGTCCCCGCAAAGAACTGAATATAGAAGGGTATCCTGATGAACGGTTTTTAAAAATTGTCTCCTCAATACGCCCCGAACAAACGACGTTGGTGCCGGACTCCGCGACCGCGTTCACATCGGACAAAGGCTGGGACCTGACGCCGGAACAGATGCGCATTTTGAAACCCGTATTCGCAAAATTGCGAAAACTGAATACGCGGATCATCCTTTTCGTTGACCCGGATTTTGCCGCATTTAAAAACGCAAAGAAACTCGGAGCGGACGGGATAGAGATGTATACGGGCGCGTATGCAGAATTATTCAAGAAAGAAAAACATGCGGGGGAATTAAAAAAAATAACCGCCACCGCAAAACGCGCGCATGCGCTCGGTCTGCGCGTACACATAGGACACGACCTGAATCTGAAGAACCTTCCCCCCCTTCTTGAAAAAATAACCGCGTTCGTCTCGGAAGCGTCAATCGGGCATGAACTGACCGCTGACGCGCTGAAGTTCGGATTTGCGGAAACGGTGCGCCGCTACGCCAAAGTACTTGCCGAAACCCCGGAACTCCCCGACGGCAACGTTTTGAGAAACCCTTTCAGGCAATTTGAAAAATGGTATACGGAAGCCGCACACGAACCCCAGCCGAACGCGATGATTCTTGCGACGGCGACGCACTCCGGTCATCCGTCGGCACGGGTAGTGTTTCTGAGGAAGCACGGTGCGAAAGGTTTTACATTCTTCACAAATTATCTAAGCAGAAAATCAAAAGAGCTTGCGGAAAACCCTAACGCGGCCGTTCTTTTTTATTGGAACTCCGTCGGACGCCAGGTGCGCGTTGAGGGAGAGGTGACGCGCGTCCCCCAAAAAGAATCCGCGGCCTATTTCGCCGGCCGCCCGAGAGAGAGTCAGCTCTCCGCATGGGCATCTGTGCAAAGTGCGGATCTCCGGGATACCGAAACTCTGGAAAAGGAAATGCGGAAAATGCGTGGGAAGTTCCACGGGAAGAAAATCCCCCTCCCCCCGCACTGGGGCGGGTACCGTCTCACCCCGCGCGAATTTGAGTTCTGGGAACAGGGGCACTCAGGGCGTCTGCATACACGTCTTTCCTATAAAAAAACAGGCCGTACGTGGCGGTTCTCGCGCCTTGCTCCGTAAATATCTATGGCGACGTACCGAGGAATCATCATTGAGGGGTCAAAAAAAGCTTCGGGCTTAGGATTCCCCACCGCAAACATGCGGATTGCGGACGTCGTAACGGGTATCTACGCGGGGACCGTCCTTGTTGACGGTACGGAGTTCCGCGCGGCTATCTTCGGGGATGCGGGGCGGAAACTTCTGGAAGCGTACCTGCTGGATTTTTCCGGAGACCTCTACGGAAAAGAAGCGGTATTCTCACTGTTGGAAAAAGTCCGCGACCACGCGGACTTCGCCGACGACGCCGCACTCAAATCCGCCATAATGGCTGACGTGGAAAAGGTCGCCGCGTATTTCAAACGACTTTCTTAGCCACCCCCGTTTCAATGTGAGTAATTGAATTGTTGCGGTGTATGATTTCGTCGTTCCTGACCGAGAGGAAAAAATCATATTCCGTCTCCGCTTTTCTCCCGTACCACGCGAGGTAATCGCTCTCCATTCTCTTTTCCCGGAGCTCCGAAGCATTTTCCTTCAGAAACTGCGAGTACTGGTCAAACGCGTGCTGTTCTAACAGGTAGTTGAGTTCCAGAGCCGCTTTGTGACTGAAAAGGTAGAGCCAGTAGGCCGCCCAGAAATAAAAGAACGCGAACAGCATCGGGATCAGTGTGTGCACGAACCAGTTTGATTTTTCGGCTTTCTTCGCGAGCTGGGAAATGACGACCACGTGCATTGTTTCGTTGTCGCTCGCGAGTCTGCCGAACCACGCCACGTTGGAGAGTGCGAGGGCTTTTTTCTCATTCATGAAAAACATAGTGAGAAACGTGAACGCCGCCGATTCCCACGAGTGGTACGGAACGCGCGCGATAACCTCAACCGCGCGAAATTTCAGGTACGACGGTTTGACTCCGTACACGGCGTTGCCGCAGAACACCAGAAGCGCCCCCAAGAATCGCGGAACCGCCCCCGGAACATACCCGTCATGCTTGGCTTTGAACGCGGCGAGTTCCCGTTCGTCGTTCAGTTTCGCGACCAGCTCTTCCATCTTCGGGTCCGCATGTTCCATACAGACAGGTATGGTATCAGGATTTTCCGCTCACCGCAGGGGTATAATAAAAGCATGGAACATATCGTAGTCAGATGGCAGGCGCACGAACACGAACGCACGGAGAAAGAGCGCCCCTGGTACTACGCGGTGGGTATCGCGGCGGGCGGACTCGCAATCGCTTCGGTAATTCTCCAAAACTACCTTTTCGCGGTCATCTGCGTCATCGGCGGATTTACCGTCATGCTCGTCGGCTCAGCGCGCCCCTCGAAACATACATACAGCATAACGGAGAGCGGATTTATGGTCGGGAAAGATATGGTTCCGTTTGAAAAAATCACCCGCTTCGCGATATCGGAAGACGAGCCCCGCCATTTAACAATTGAAAGCAAAACTCTCATCGGTGTCATAAAAGCTCCGCTTGAAGGAGTAGACTTCCGTGCCGTCAGAATGGAGTTGAAAAATCACAATATCCCCGAGGAAGACCAGCTTGATACCCTGGTGGACCGGGTGGCAAAGACGATAGGGCTTTAGGTTCAAAGATTGCGAAGTTTGTGGTACATTCGCAGAACGCTCTCGTCGTTCAATGGATAGGACGCAAGCTTGCGGAGCTTGTAATGTAGGTTCGATTCCTACCGAGAGCACACACGAGGGTCATATATAAAATTTATTTATATATGACCGAGGGGATATCTTTCGGCGTACACGTACCGGGAGCACATGATTCAAAAACAGCACCTGAGTGCTGTTTTTGTTTACATGGGCTGGACGGAGCGATGTTTTTCTTCATAGAAAAATCGCGAGTCGGGGTCGAGAACACTTAGTATTTTGCGAGACGTTGAGTAAAATACTTAGTGATTCGTGACCACAAACAAAGTTAGAAAAAGCCAGTGCTCTTTGCCTCAAATCGCCTACGTAGCGGAGGATGCCTTCTCCCGATCTATGCGCCGTCTCTCAACGAGGGCAACCCTTGCAACGAAATCATGCACTGCCGTTTCGGGACTATCTGTTCCCTTCCATTCTGTGAGTTCATTAGACCAATCGCCACTTACTACATGGTAAACCGTTCCCGTCTCTTCACCCAACGGTTTGCGCACGCCTTCGTATACTTTGTATGTGTATTTTGGATAGACATATTCGCCTCTTCTACCGCCGCCGCCCTTCGCATCTTCAATTACAGCCGCGGGCGGGGAGCAAACCCATATTTGGGGGGTGAGACGCTGACGATACACCGAGGGAGTTTCTGAAGACCATAAAGACCTGAAAAACCCGCTCGATTTGTCTTTCTTGGTAGAAAGAATTTCTCTTTCTACCCCAATTAGATAGTAGGGTGTTTTTGACGGTTTATCGATATCACGCGTCAAATAAGCACGCGTAACGGAGTCCATTTTAAGCGAAAGTAGTTTGGTCAACGAAGCAATAATATTTTCCTGGAAAAACTCAACAAAAACTTTCAGCCCGTCTTTCTCAAGAGCCGGTTTTTCTTTTTCAAGACATACCAAAAGGGCGTTCAAATGCTCTACGCGACTTCTAGCTTCAATAAGAGAAGCGAGTTCGCGCCGGCGATATTCTAAAATTTCTTCATCGCTCCGTTCCTTAGGAGCTCTTTCCCTCCTCAATGCATCTAATCGACGTTTTTCTCTTTCGTAATCCGACATCAGTTATTTCGTGGACGCCTTTTTCAAAAGTGCCGAGAGGCGCGCTTTCTTTCGTGCCGCCGTATTTTTCTTTATAACGCCGCGCTTCAGTGCCTTATCAATCGCCTGGTATGCCGCTTTCAAAGCCTCGGCCTGGCCTGCCCGGTCTTTACCCGCCGTTCCGCGTGCGCTTTTCACCGATTCCGCCATTGCGCGCTTGCGGCGAACATTGAATACGCGCTTCCTCATGGACGCGCGGTGTGCCTTCTTTGCCCCTTTTGTTATTGCCATTGTTGACGGAATGTACCCCGAAATATCGCGGAGCGCAAGCCCAGTAGCGAGCTTTTGGCGTACCGCATTATTATGGCGCTGTTATTTTATGTATACAGACGCAAACGTCATTATTGCCGCAATTCTTTTCACGAGAAGAGCGGGCGAAGCGCCATTACGCCAAAAGTCTGCTCACCGGGCACGAGTGATATCATTCACGCATGATCGGTTCCCTAAAAGGTACGGTGCGCGGGATCTTGCGCGATACGGTCGTTATTGAGGTCGGCGGTGTCGGGTACCGTGTTGCCGTTCCTGTTTCCACGCTGGCGAAAGTCTCCGAAAACGACTCCGTATTCCTCTGGACGCACCTTGCCGTTCGGGAAAATGCGCAGGATTTGTACGGGTTTGAAACAAAAGACGAGCTTCATTGGTTTGAACTTCTCCTGTCGGTCTCGGGCATCGGCCCCAAGTCAGCGCTCGCCATTTTAAACACCGTTGATACGGCGAGTCTTGAAAAAACAATCGCAACAAACGATCCCGCGGGACTGTCAAAGGCGCACGGGGTCGGCAAAAAAACCGCGGAGAAAATAGTGCTGGAACTGAAAGGAAAAATCGGGGTCGGTGAAGTGAGAAGAGCCGGAGAGTCGGACGGCGACGTCATTGATGCTCTGGTGGGCTTAGGTTACTCCGTACGCGAGGCCCGCGAGGCGGTCCGCGCGGTACCGAAAGAAACGGGCACCACCGAAGCGCGCATACGCGAAGCAATCCGGATTGCTTCGCACGCAAACAGATAACCGACACCGTGCTCACGACGCTTAAAAACGCAGTCAAAAAAATTCTCCCGCGCGCTTTACTCAAAGTGCTTATAACCGCATACCATTTCCTCTTCGGATGGGGAGCGGCGCTTGTCTACGGACTGCCCGCACGAAAATTATTCGTCATCGGTATCACCGGGACAAAAGGAAAATCATCAACGGCGGAGATGGTAAATGCCATTCTTGAGGAAGCCGGATACCGCACGGCGCTTGCGTCCACTATTCGTTTCAAAACAGGCCGTGAGTCCCGTCCGAACCTATTTAAAATGACGATGCAGGGACGCGGGTATCTGCAAAAGGTCCTCGCGGAAGCGGTTACGGCCGACTGCACGCATGCAGTCGTTGAACTGACGTCCGAGGGCGCGGTGCAGTTCCGGGACGCGGGCGTCTTTTTAAATGCGCTCGTATTTACCAACATTCAGCCGGAACACATTGAATCGCACGGCTCCTACGAAAACTACAAAAATATCAAAACGGAAATCGGGCGGACGCTCGCCGCGTCGTACAAACGCCCGCGTATCGTCGTCGCCAATCCGGAGGATGAAGTGGGCGCGCGTATGCTCGGGCTTCAGGTTGAAAGAAAACTCCCCTTCACGCTTGCGGATGCCGCACCGTACACCTTCGGAGACGGGAAAGCATCGCTCACGTTCCGCGGGACGACTTTTGAAATCCCGTTCCCGGGCGAATTTTCAGTACTGAATGCTCTGTCCGCGGCAACACTCGCGTTTGAACTCGGTATTGATGCGAAAACTATCGGCAAAGCACTCTCAAAAATGGAAAAAATATCCGGGCGTGTGGAAAAAATAGACGAAGGACAGCCGTTTTCGGTCATTGTGGATTACGCGCACACACCCGACTCGCTGCGCGCTCTCTACGGCGCGTATCCGAATAAAAGGAAAATCTGCGTTCTCGGAAACACGGGCGGCGGACGCGACACCTGGAAGCGCCCCGAAATGGGGAAGATTGCCGACGAGGCGTGCGCGGAAGTGATACTCACGGACGAAGACCCGTACGACGAAGACCCACGGAACATTGTGAACGAAATGGCGGGCGGTATGAAAAGAAAACCGCGTATCGTTATGGATAGGCGCGAGGCGATACGCGCCGCGCTTGGCTTGGCTCGCGCGGGGGATGCGGTTTTGATTTCAGGCAAAGGAACCGACCCGTATATTATGGAAGCGAACGGCAAAAAAACTCCGTGGAGCGACGCGCGTATCACCCGGGAGGAACTGCAGAAGCTTCCGAAGTCCGGTTAGAAAACACCGTTTGAATGCGGGGCCGTCCGCGGGGTACACTAAGCGTATGCAGACACCCCGAAAAGCGTTGAGGGGAATCGGTGCGTTCGGTACGCTCATTGTTTTTATTTTGTTTCTGGTCTTGCTCGGGATTCTGTGGGTCTCAACGGGAGGGCCGACCAGACCGCTTTCCCACGCAGGACCGTTTTTAAAACCGCCGCAGGCGCCGAGCGTAGAAACGGGGCTCGGCAGAGTCCAGGGCAGTTCATTTGAAGCCGACTCCGCTCAAATAGAGGACATTGAGAGGGACGGCAGATCGCTCCTGGATTATTTCTTCAACTCGCCCGGTGGCGGATCCGACACCGGCGCGGATTCTCCGTACGCGAAATACGTGGACTTGTACCGCGAAACGGCGACCGCGGGCAACCCGAATGAGGAGTACGTGCGCATTGAAACAACCCGGGACCTCGAACGGAACATCACCGTAACAGGATGGGTGCTGGAGAGTAAAACAACCGCAATAAAAGCTCCGATCGGTTCCGCCGCACAAATTCCTTTTCTGGGCGGAGTGAGTACGGAGACACCGGTTTCTGTAGGTCCCGACGCTGTCATATACATCACTACCGGGCGTTCGCCGAACGGCTCCTCATTCCGTATCAATACCTGCACCGGATACTTTGAACAGCGCCAGGACTTCAGCCCCGGACTGGATCGGGATTGCCCGGACCCGGAAGATGAAGCGCTCAAAAACCCTCAGAAAACCGGCACGAACGTCGCCTGCATAGATTTCATGGACCGGGTAAGCGCGTGCGAAATTTTTTCCGAAGCGATTCCGTTTGACGTAGGGACGCAGTGCCGCGACTTTATTTTGAACGACTTAACCTACAACGGATGTGTGACCGCACACAGAAACGACCCCGATTTCTACAAAAACGAATGGCGCATTTTCCTTAACCGTCAGCAGGAACTCTGGGGCAATACACACGACCAAATCCGCCTCTTGGACGAAAACGGAAAACTCATTGACTCTATAACGTATTAATCTTCAAGACGTTTCAGAACCGTGCGCGGGTCTTCGCTTTGCCGCCCGCTGAAAAGCAGGAGCCCCTTTTTGGTATGCGTGCTGACTGCTCTCGGTTGAGCGGGAGGCCGGTGGAGCTTCCCGTCTTTGATGAAGCCGAGCTCGCGAAGTTTTTCTATCGCGGCAAAACGTTCGGTGCGAATTCTCGCTCCGCCTTCAATAAGCGCGCTCAGGCGACTTGAAATAGTATCCATTGAAGTGGAAAATATAATTCCTATCCCCTTTCGCGTCAATGATTTTGGGAGTCCCGTGCGTGGAAAAGTATGATGCCCGCCGCGACAGAAACATTCAGTGACTCTTTCTTCCCGTGCATCGGGATTTCAGCAACCGAGTCGGCTGCATCTAAAATATTTTTTGTAAGTCCTGTGACTTCGTTACCGAAAATATACGCAACAACTCCCTCCCCCCGTACACTCGTATACGGGAGTGCCCGCGGATCCTGCTCAACGGCAATAATCTGTACGCCTTCGCTTTTCAGGCGTTCTAGAAGCGGAACAACATCCTCCGCGCGCTCCCAAGGAACGACATCTTCCGCGCCCAAAGCCGCCTTGGCGAGTTTTGTATTTTTTCTTTTAAACCGATCAAGCGGTGCGGGGGTGTAGCCCGTCAGATAGATTTTTGAAACCCCGGCGGCATCCGCGGTTCTGAATATAGAACCGACGTTTTCCGAACTCCGAATATCGTGAAGAATGAGTGTGATTCCCCGCTGAGCCATCGTGATATAGTGCCACCATGGAAAGCGTTTTCCCAGGTCTCTTTTTCCTGAGTTTCCTCGCGGTTATTATCCTGCGTGCGGCGGTTGCGGTACTTTTCCTCTTTGATGCGCGCGCACTGTGGAAGGTAAAGAAGTGGAAATACCTCTCAATCGCTTCCGGTGTATGCGGACTTTTGATTGCAGTCGGACTTTTTACCCAGGTAGCCGTTGTTGCGGCGGGCGTACAGGCGATTATCTCGTTCAAGCGCGCCAAACATGAGTCGGTTTTCGGCACTCGCGCAACGCTGCTTCTGACGCTTGCGATTCTTGCATTCCTTCTGGTAAACGGCCCCGGCGGGCTGGCGTTTGATTTACCGTACTAAAGACTGGAAAAAACCAGGTTTTTGGCGCATAATCCCTGAACCAGCCCCGAAAGGTGTACTTGAGAGGCAGGATTTGCGCCCATAGCTCAGTCGGTAGAGCGGCTCCCTTTTAAGGAGAAGGTCCTTGGTTCGAGTCCAAGTGGGCGCACATGAATCAAAACACAGCCCCTGCGGGCTGTTTTTGTTTACATGTGCGAGACGGAACGATGTCGAGCGTCACGCGAGACCGTGAGTCGGGGTCGGCAACCGAGGTGAGCGGCGGCGAACCGAGAGTTGTGACCATGTGCGGCCTCGTTACTCCGAACGCGGATTCCTTTTCCTGCGTCCGGTAAATGGAACTACGTTCGTCTCAGGAGCTTGCCCAAGCATCAAACCCCCCAAGAGTGACCCCGGGAATCGCCCGTTCTTCTTGGCCAAAAGACCCTTAATCATGATGGCTTCGACCGTCATATCGTCGCCACGGATGCGGTTTACTGCTCCTCCAAAATGCGTACGCCCATCGTTATTTTCCTGCACGAGCGCCAAGAGACCTGCCGTCAGCGCTTCCATTTCCTCTCGATTTTGAGTTGCAAACGTCAGCGGGTCGCTTTGCGGTATCTGAAATTGCTCGACTTTTATCCCTCCGTCACTCATAAATAAATCTTACCCGTTTGGGAACAACAGTCAATTACCGATTTCAAAAGGATTATTTCTTCAACAGAAATATCTCCAGTAGATCCTCCAGGCTCCCCTGCCCCATGCGGGACCGATGATACAGAGAAACGAGCTCGCGGGAAATTTCTTCCGGATGTACGTTCATTCTGGTGAGTGCGGATTTTGCTTTTGTGTACACAAACGGCTTCAGCCCCGCCTCGGTTGCGCTCTTTGTTTTTGACGCCAGAACCAGAGCGCGTACCTGCCAGGAAAGAATGCCGTGCAGCTCTTCGGCCGAAGCGCCGCTTTCAATAAATTCCCGGTACAAAACCCATGTCTGTTTTCTATCGCCTTTCACATACGCGTCCGTAAGCGCAAACGTACTTTGCGAAGCGCCCTCACCTTCCGTTTTTTCTTCAAACGTTTCTACGGATGCATTTTTAGGAATTTTCTTTTTCGTCTCGGCATCAAGAGCGGACGCGGTCAGTATTACCGGCGTTTCAGAGTTCGCAAACGCTTTCGCATGCTCCAGTACCAATGCTTTCGCGTCCGCGTCTTCCAACGGCTTATCCAAATGGAGCGCCACTTTCGGAGAAAAAAGACCGCTCGCCCCGAGCTTGGCGGGTGCACCCGCAAATGCTTCCGCCGCTTCTCCAAACCGCACAAGCTCAAACCCTTTTGCAATCTCCGCGATTCGCTTTTTTATTTTGACAAAATCACTACCGACAAGTACGTACAGCATGAGTTATATGTTGTGCATGTCTCCCCAATTCTGCCCCGCTTCGCCAGAAACCAGAACCGGAATCCCGTGCAACTCTTCAGGACTGAGAACTCCCTCCATAATCCCACGCACGTCCGCGGCAACCCCCGCAACATCTTCGGCTTTCACTTCAAATATCAACTCGTCGTGGATCTGAAGCACAATCGCCGCCCGGCCGGGGTACTTGTCCCGAAACATGTCATGAATTCGTGTCATCGCGATTTTGATGATGTCAGACTGCGTCCCCTGGAGGGGCGCATTGATTGCCATGCGTTCGGCTGATGCACGTACGTACGGAATTTTTGAGCGAATGCCCGGGAAGTAGCGTTTCCTGCCGAAATACGTCGTCGTGTAGCCGAGGCGCGCCGCCGAGCTCCTGGTTTTCTGCATGTATTCGGCAAGCGTTTTGAATGTTTCAAAGTAGCGGTTATAAAAATCCTGCGCTTCTTTCCTTTCCGTTCCCAGGCTTTCACGGAGCGCATTGACCCCCATGCCGTAGAGAATGCCGAAATTGATTACCTTTGCGCTCCTGCGCATGTCATACGTAACTTCGGACTGAGGGACACCAAACACTTCGGCTGCGACGGCCGAATGCACGTCTTCCCCGCGTTTAAAAATCTCCGTAAGTTTCGCATCCCCCGAAAGAAACGCCGCAAGCCGCAACTCTATCTGCGAGTAGTCAAACGAGAGAAGCCTGTTTCCCGGAGGCGCGACGAATGCGGTTCTGATACGGCGTCCGAGTTCCGTTTTTATCGGAATGTTCTGCAGGTTCGGATTCTGTGAAGACAGGCGGCCCGTGGCGGCCCCCGTCTGGACAAACGTGGTGTGCAAACGCCCGTCCGGGTCCAAAAGAGGCGGTATGGCGTCTATGTACGTTGAGAGAAGCTTCTGGAGTTCGCGGTGCGCGAGAATCAAATCTATAATCGCATGCTCCCCTTTCAGTTTTACGAGTTCCGACTCGCGGGTGGAAATCTGCCCCGTCGCGGTTTTTTTCTGTCGCTTCCCCGGCTCCTGCCCCACCCCCCACTTCTCAAACAGAACGCCGCCGAGTTGCTTGGGGGAAGTGATGGTAAAGTCCCCGCCTGCTTCCGCATAAATTTTTGCCGAAAGAGAATCAAGTTCTTTGTGGTACTCCGCGCCGAGGGATCGCAGATATGCGGCGTCAATCATGACCCCGTGGCGGTTAATCGCGTCTATAACCGGAATCAGCGGTTTTTCAATTTCTCCCCAGACTCGTTCCAGTTTTTCTTTTTTTACAAGTGTGAGCAGTTTTTCATGCGCTTCCGCGAGCGTTTTTGACTTTGTGTTATTCAGAACGTCTTCAAGATTCGGATTGGTAAGTTCGGACTGCGTGAGCCACAGCATGACCCGCGCCTCCGCGAGAAGCGCTTCCTCGTCGGCGCTTAAAGCGGGCGCGAAAAGCGTGGAGCGAAGCGGGGTGTCGGCCTTTTCTTTGTTCGCGTCCGCTTTTTTTTCTTCGGCGCCGCCGAGTGCTTTTACCCGGGGAACGAGCGAGCGAAACCCAAGTTCGGTCATAAGCCCCACCGTTTTCTCTACGTTGAGCGTTTCCAAAAACGTACGCTCGGGTTCAACGAATGTAATGGGGGCATCCTTCCGTATGGTCGCGAGCACTTTTGAAAACTCTGCCTCATCTTCATGCGTCTTAATGAGCTCGGCGGCCTTCCCTTTGATGCCCGCTTTAAGAAGCGCGTCGTCGGATTTTTTCAATGCTTTGTACACGCCTTCCATAGAACCGAAAGTGAGAATCAGATTAGTTGCGGTTTTTTCCCCGATGCCGGGAATGCCGATGATGTTGTCCGATGGGTCGCCCGCGAATCCTTTGTAGTCGGGAATGCGTTCGGGGGGAAACCCGAATCTGCTGACAACCGCCTGTTCGTCATACAAAACCGTATCCTGAATGCCTTTCCTCAGCGTAAAAACACGCACCCGTTCACCGTCAACCAACTGGAGCGTGTCCATGTCGCCGGAGGCGATAATAACGTTGAAATTCTTTTTCGCCGTTTCCGCGATTGTCCCGATAACGTCATCCGCCTCAAACCCGGGTGATTCATACAGAGGAATCCCGAACGCCGAGAGGACGTCGCGGGCGCGCTTGATCTGTTCAACCAGAGCATCGTCCGTCTTGGGGCGTTTCGCTTTGTACTCTTTATATACGTCGTGCCTGTGGGTCGCCCCAGGGAGATCAAACGCCGCGATGACGTGGTCCGGCTTCATCTCCTTCACTATTTTCATCAGCATCGTTGAAAGTCCGTACAGCGCACCGACGGGCTCGCCTGACGGCGACGTAAGTTCGGGGAGCGCGTGGTACGCACGATGAATAATCGCGTGCGTATCAAGGAGAACCAGGGTTTCGCGTTCCTTTTTTGCCATACAGAAATTACGCGTAGTGCGTGACTACGCGGCGGGTCTCGTCAACGAGGTTCATGCGTATGGTCGGGATACGTTTTGCAACCTCGCTCCCCAGATGTTCAGGCCACTCCACCAGAATCAAATTCTCGGGGTCGTTTTCGTATTCGGACCAGCCGATCCCGCCCGTGTCATTTTCCGAGAGGCGGTACGCGTCAACGTGAATCAGTTTTTTAAATGCGGGGTGAAAAATTTTGTACGGACGAACCAGGGTAAATGTCGGGCTCGGCACGGTGTCCGTTACGCCGAGCTCTTTGGCAAGCATCTGCACGAACGTCGTCTTCCCCGCCCCCAAAGGCCCCGAGAGCCCGATAACGTGCGCCCGCTCCCCTGCCTCCTGCGGAAGCTCCAGAACGATGCGCCCCGCAAAATCCGCCAAATCCTCAAGCGTCATCTCCATACGCGCCATGGTAACATTTTGCCTATGGCGCTTTCCGACAAGACCGAACAGCATTTTGAGGAGTTGCGGCGACGGGAGGAAGAAGAGCTTGCCGAGCTGTTGTCGGCAAAGTACGGGATCAGTTACCGCGACCTCACCCGCTCCTCCATAAACACCGACGCGCTCCGCCTGATAAATGAGGCTGAGGCCCGTAAGGCCGAGGTAGCGGCCTTTGACATCGTCGGTAAAAAAATATCCCTCGGAGTTCGTTCACCGAACCATCCCGAACTCCCCCCTGTCCTGGCGGACCTGAATGAGCACGGTTACGAAGTAACACAGCTTATGGTGTCGCGCGCGAGCCTGGAGCGGGCATGGGAGCGCTACAAAGACCTTTCGTTTGCAATGAAGAGCAAAGAGGGGGCGCTGGACATTTCTTCCGAAGAACTCGCAAACTCAATAGAAAAAATAAAAACGGTTGAGGACATCCGGACCTCGGTTGCGGAAGTGGCTTCTCTCAAAAAAGCCTACCGCATTTCAAAAATTCTTGAAGTTGTTCTCGCCGGAGCGTTTGCCGTGGATGCATCCGACATTCATATTGAAACCGAGGCGGAAAATGTGCGGATGCGCTACCGGCTGGACGGGGTGCTGCACGACATCATGACCATGGACCACGAAACACACGCGCTGCTGCTGTCGCGTATCAAACTGCTGTCGGGACTAAAACTGAATGTTCATGACGCCGCCCAGGACGGACGTTTTTCGGTGGAACTGAATAAGAAGGAGGTGGAAATCAGAACGTCGGTCATCCCCGGTGCAAACGGAGAGACCGTTGTTATGCGTCTTTTGGACCCTGAATCAATTTCGGTTCCGTTTGAGGGCTTGGGTATGGAACCGAAACTGCGGGCGCTCGTTGAAAAAGAAATCAGAAAGCCGAACGGCATGCTTCTGAATACCGGTCCCACGGGCTCCGGAAAAACGACGACCCTGTACGCCTGCCTGAAGAAAGTGCATTCTCCGGAAATAAAAATAATTACCATT
>CAYHUW010000005.1:5627-21901 GCA_964359685.1 uncultured Candidatus Saccharibacteria bacterium | reverse complement strand
TCCGTACCACCTCCTCCGTGATTACGCCGGAGTATCTGGTCGCGTCGGATCCGTACCTCCCCGACCCCTTATTGCCGAACGTACCGTCGCTGTTTTTAAATTTCGGGAGTGTTGAAAGTTTCGCGATTTGCTTGTTAATCTCTTTCCGCACCAGGTCCTCAAACCGTAGCACGGCGATTCCTTCCTTGTGCGACGCAAAAAAAGGCAGTGCGTCCAGAGACACGCCCGCGTCGCGCATTGCTTCACGGATTTTTTTAGGAGTGTATTCTTTTTGAACACCCGGTTCTTCTCTCGTCATAGTGCTATGAACCGCCCTTCAGATGTTTTTTTGCTTTGCGCGCTTCGTTCCTGGCAAAATCTACTTTCTTGGTTTTTCGTCGGCGCAATTCCCTGCGCAAATCCTCAAGTGCGGCATCAAGCGCAATCCGCACCGTCGGACGCTTTGCCTCAACACGGAACATATCGCCTTCGGAAGAAAAATTAATTTCAACACGGTATCCGCCGCGCCGCTCCTTCAGTTCCTCCAGCTCAACTTCCGCAAGAGCGGTCGTATCGTTCTTTGGAATCAGTTTTGAAAGCGTCTGAATTTTTTCTTTCACTGTCGCTTCCGTTGCCCGCACGTCTTCAATAGTTCCTGTCTTTTTTATTTTTATGGGGATTGCCATATACGTACTATTTTCCCATGAGTTTTCGCACCGCGGATAATTTGGACGTCCTTTACGGGGACATTGAAGTATTCAGCGAGGATTCCCCGCACGCGCTCGTTCGCACGACCGTCTTCCGCGGGCTCCTTGACCGCGATGTGGTACGCACCCTGAGGAAGCCGATCAATGAACTCGCGCGTTGCACCGGGCACTACCCGTACCCCGATGTCAAAACTACTTTTTTTTCCGGTCATACCAGGCAGTGAATTTTGGCGATGCTCCTTGTGTGGATAAGTGGACGTCGCATGTGCAGAGTTGCCATAAATGACACTTGTTTCGATTCATGTTGTTAACGGTAAGAGCAGAAACACGTCGCCAAAATCTACTGCCTGGCATAGCGGCCGATAAGCTCGCTTGAGCCGATAATAAACCCGTTCATAGCCGCTTCCACCTCGGTCTTCGCGGGGGGCGCGAGAAATGTGAGCTCGGTTGACAGCGCGTACACTTTGAAGAAATACCTGTGCTCACTCGGTTCATACTCGGGGGGAGGACACGGACCCGTATATGCTTCCTGCCCTCTTCCGTTTACACCCTGTACTCCCGGAGCGGACGCCTCCGGAATTTCAAGCAAAGTCTGCCCCGGCTCTACCGGAATGCTGTAGACAACCCAGTGGTCAAACATGCCGTCAGGCTTCAGGACTTTCGGTACATCGGGGTCGTCCATAATGATCGCGAGAGAAACCGTGCCCTCTGGTATATCGGAAATCGTGAGGGGAGGATTCATGTTCCCGCCGTCGCATGTGTATTTCGCGGGGATGACGCCGTCGTTTTCAAATGCCGGGCTTGTTATGCTCAGTTTCATAGATGTGTTTACGCTTGTACTCTCTCTGAACGGAGAATTTTCAGAAACGGTTAAAAAATATGCACTCCCGAGGATAAGAAGGATGAGAATGCCTATCAAAAACTGCTTCATCACTCTCAGTATATAACCGTAGACGGAAAAGGACTAAAAGTATGGGTATTTTAAGGATATCCCCCGTACCCCCGCGGGAGTCCCGTGCAGGGCTATACTGAATATATATAAACCACTAGTTCCTATTTCTTATGGATACAGTGAACGGCTACTGCGTTAAGTGCAAAGCGAAACGCGACATGGTGAACCCCGTGGAGGTTTCAATGCCCGGCAAGGGCGGCCCGCGACGCGCCATGAAAGGCACGTGCCCCGTGTGCGGCACGGGCATGTTTAGAATCATGGGGAAAATGTAGGAGAGTTTTACAGAGGATCCTCAATCCCCGCCCCTGCGGGGATTTTTATTTAAAGATGTTTAAAAGTTCGCGGATGTTGCCGATATCGGCGTCCGCCTCTACAGACTCGGAGTCAAAATGAAACCCGTACGTCGCGCGGATAGTTTTCATGCCGGCGCGCTTCCCCGCCTCAATATCTATGTCGGCGTCCCCCACCATAACCGCTTCTTCCGGCACGAGCCGCATGCGTTCAAGCGCCATATTGAGAGGCACGGGGCTCGGCTTTAATTCGGGCGCATCTTCGGAAAAAAGCGACACATCCAGAAGGTGCGAGATACCCGCGTGATCCAGTGTCGCTTTCCCCGTGGTTCTGCCGCGATTGGTGATTGTGGCGATTTTATAGCCGCGCTTTTTGAGTTCAGTGAGCGTTTCCAGTGCCCCCGGGAACGGCGCCGAAAGGTCAAGTCTCTCCAGCTGAAATACGCGGTGCGACGTCTGAACGGGTAACGGGTCAAAGTCACGGCGTCCCGCAAGAAAAAACACATACTCATCAAATGACTTCCCCGCCGCCTTTGCCATCAAATCGCGCGTCGGCACGGGCAGACTATTCTCGGCAAACGCATGCTCCGTCGCCTGGTAGATGTATTCGCGCGTATCAAGAATCGTTCCGTCAACGTCCAAAAGAAGCGCTTTAATGCCGTCCATGAATGAGTGCGGCGTGTACCGCTCGGCGTATTCTCCCACAAAATACGTCCGAAAGAAAAAACCGCACAGAGTGCGGTTTTTTCCTGAAAAACAGTCGGTACTGAAATATTATTTCTTCTGCACTGCGAGGTCCCAGCTGGCCTTCATAACCTCGGAAAGTGCGGAGACCTTGGCCGCGATGTCCGCAAGTGCGACATCGGCTCTGCCATCGCCGTTCACGTCGCCCGCGGCAACGTTTACTTTGCCTGCTCCACCGCCACTTCCGCTTGACATACTGCCTGCATTGCTTGCGCCGAAGCTCCAGGAAAGGATTTCAATTTCGTTTTTATGTTTATCTTTCTGCATCTGCGCAGCCGCCTGAATGTCATCCAGACTGACGCCCCCCGAAAGCAGGAACGAATACCAAGGGAACTTTACCTTTACAACGCCGTTTTCAAGCGTCACTTCCTCGGTAAATTTCATCGGGATAAAGCCGATTAATTTTCCGTCGGCGGAGTATTTCATCGTTATCTTCTCAAAGTTCAGTGATATCTGCTCCAGACGTTCGTCATTTTGCGCATGCGCCGCGACAAACAGCGCGAGATCGGTTTCGTCAAGAACCGCTTCGGCAAGTTTGGGTGTTGCCTTGGCAACTTCTTCTTTCTTCTTCGGATCCCATCCGCGGACTATGACGGAATCAATCATGATGCTGAAATCAGCCTGTGTCGGTTTGTCGCCTGTCTGGAACTTCTCACCTTCCTCAACTTTCCAGTCATACTCTACGTTGCCATTTGCTTTGCCTTCGCTTGACTCGCCGTCTATATCGTCAAATTTAATGAATATGGAGCCCTTAAACGCGTCATCCTCAAGTATGGTGTCTATGCTGTCGCCGTCATCATCCTGGTCAAGATAGTTTACGGATGCAGCTCCGGCAGCAGCTCCTGCGCCCGTTGAAACACCTGTCTGTGCAGAAGCCGCACTTTTCACGCACGCCCACTGGCTCGCCGTGTTACAGCCGACAGCGTAGCCTGAAGGACATTCCAGCTTTGGCATCGGTTTGCCGCCGCACACCGGGCTTGCGGATGAGCTATCATCGCTTCCCTCGGGCTTAATGGTAATTACCTGCACGCCGCCCTCCGTTTCAACTTCAACTTCCATACGGACCGGTTCTCCCGTAACGGACGTCCCCGTCACGGTCGCTGTGCCCGTAGTTTGGGTAGCGGCAGAGCCTCCTGAAGCAGAACCTCCCGCAGAGCCTCCCGTTGCGTCTTCGGCAAACGCGTTCGGAGCAACAACGACAAAAGCAACCAATAAAAGTACAAACGATAGAAGTTTTTTCATATATATTCGTTAATTAAATACAGTGTACTGCTTCAAAACGATATGACCAGTGCCCCACAACGGGCGTTTGGGGCCTTCCCCAGGGGCTTCCGGGGCTTGCTTTTTGTGCTATATACTGTGCTAGTCACGTTAATAACATAAAAAGGCACTGATTTTATATGGTACGAAAAGCAAATCCGGCTCTATTAAAACCCTACAACCTTTCTGCTGACCTTGAAGCAGTGGTCGGCAAGGGTCCTTTGCCGCGCGGCCAGGTTGTAAAGAAGATTTGGGAATACATCAAGAAGCACGACCTTCAGAATCCGAAGAACAAGAGAAACATCTTGGCGGACGACAAGCTGAAGCCTCTGTTCGGCGGAAAGGCCGAAGTCACCATGTTTGAGATGACGAAGCTCGTCTCGGCACACATGTCCTAAATTGCCTTCTTAAAAACCGCCCAGCCCTCTCAGAGAGGGCTGGGCGGTTTTTGTTTGGACGGATGCAGAAAAATTACGGATTAGGTGCGTCTTCTGGAGGAAGCGGATTCGGAATGGTGACATTGATATTTGTCGTATCCGCGGGAGCTTGAGGGGCCTGCGTAAAGAATCCGTTTTGATAGAGCAAGAAACCCGACACAAAAACGGCAAAAATGAGGACGAGGGCGACAACCCACCCGGCTGAATTGTCGTCGCCGCTGTTTTTGTCTGGAGAATTGGTAATAATCGTGTCTGCCATAAAAATTTTATTATTAACGTCAGCTAAAGTAAACGACGGCAATCGTCGCTACCACTACGTGCCGAGACACACACGCAGTTATTACAAGGTTGATGTCGTAATGGGCAGTCGTTTGAATCGGCATGTACGAGCAAAATGTTATTTAATTACTATGTAAATAAAAAATATGGATACACCACATAATGATAATGTGTGCGAGGCGTGCCACCATGAACACAAAGAGGCGGACGGTTCCTGCGCGTGCGCGTGTAAAGTGAGCAAAAAGCCAGAATAAGCTCCTGTAAACAAAAACTCCCGCCGTACGGCGGGAGTTTTTGTTGTGATGCGCTTTGGTTTAGGCTCCAACTAACTTGAGAAGCCCAAATACGAGAAACGCCGGCCACACCAGTGCTTTCAACACACCTACAACTCCCGTCATAAAGTCGGGCGCTAAAGAAATGTAATACACGGCGGCGCCGATAAGGCCGAGGCCGTAGACGGCGTCGGAGGAGGGATTGCTTTTTAGTTTGTCGTTCATGTCTCTATGGTATCACCGGTCTCAATACATCTCTCTGCTCCGCGGGTAGGACTCGAACCTACAACCAACTCCTTACACTGATTCCCAGAGTTTCCTAAGGGCGTGGACTATATCACCACCGGTTCTCGGTGTTTCGGTATCTAGTCTCTACGGCGCTCGGAACATTAAAAATGTCCCGTTCCCTCGGTGTTAGCTTAGCGCGATGCCTTAGCGTTCACCGATATCCCGAAATTTTCAATACGGATTCCTCCGTAAGGCTGCCTATGCCGACAGGGAGCTGCTCTACCATTGAGCTACCGCGGAGCGAAAAGATCTATTGCGTGGTTTGAAAGAACTAAGACTGCAAGCAAGTGTACTCAAAAATTCTCTATTTGACAACGCGACTTCAACGTACCACTATGATTATATGAAGAAGATTTTTATTTTTGTTCTCGCAATAACCTTGATACTTGCACCCCTTTCTGCCTTTGCACATCCCGGAAGGACGGACAAAAACGGTGGCCACACCTGTAGAACTAACTGCCCGAAGTGGGGCTTGAAGTACGGTCAATATCACTACCACAAAAAAACGTACCGATAAAACAAAAGCCTCTCGAGAGGCTTTTTCATTTCCGAAGATGCGACCGCAGGAAACTCAGAGAGCGTAGCGAACGGTTACCCGCGGAGAGAGTATTTGACAAAATAATATTTTATTGATTTATTGATTGAATACTAGAGTTCAATAATCTTTTCAAAATATGCCAGGAAAAGAAGGAGCGCCGGAGGGACCAACAATCAAACACAACGTGTACGAAGGGGGTGACGTACAAAGTCTTGGCTTTCAAAATGCAGACGGGAGCGAATCGACGGTCGGAGTTTTGGTGCCTGGTGAATATGATTTTGGCATCGCCGAGCGAGAGGAACATGTCACGGCCACTACCGGTAAGTTGCAACTCGGCGAGAAGTCGAAGGAGACGGTCCGAGCCATTCCAAACGGTTTTATTTTCACGAAAGGAACGCCTATAACTTTCATTATAGAGGAAACCACATCTTATTTGTGCAATTATTTTGAAACTCCTCCGGTAGCGAAAGACTCCCCAGCTAAATAACGCAGGTTCTAACCTCGTCTACCAGACGGAGCAGTTACCACTCGTATCTATAAGATATACTAACTGAGTTAAGATTATATATAAATAATCAAGAACTCTATGGATATAGCTAATGTATGTGATTGTGGCACTCACTCCACCTGCAAAATCGGAGACGAGAAATGCAGCGGGTGCAATAAGATGTGTCCTGAGATGTGCGACTGTGGCGAGCACACAACGTGCAAGGAAGGAGATGCAACCTGCACAGGATGTCACAAGGTGTGCCCGGTGAAGTAATGAGCTAGGAGTACTACATGTCTGATAAAAAAACGCCGCCATGTTTGGTGGCGTTTTTTGGGGGGGTATAGGCGTATCCCCTACGCCAAATCAGAAATGTAGAAATCACTACTATTCGCTAGTACCCAGGTTCTAATAGACTCAACTGTTCGGAGCCCACACTAGGTTGATACGAGTTCAGATAGCCTACTTGTAATAGCGCACTAATCGCATCTGAAAAAGTTTCTTTAGATGAAGCTATCTTGATACGTAGAAGAATAGCGCAGCCAAGATGATGATAACAAATCCAAAGATATCGAGAATGGTATATGTCTTTATCCATTTTGGCAGCTTGCTCGGATCTACTGCCGTTGCTCGCTCGAGCAAACCTCTCCCCTTTCTATAAACACGCCAGTAACTCCAACTTATGGATATGGAAACAGCCAATACGGGGATCAGAGAAAAAAAGAGGATGCAAGGCCATCCTTGAGTGCTATCTCCCGCTGCACTGCATGAGAGTCCTGTCTGCGAGTGATAAAGACCGATCGCGGTCATCATTACAACGATGACGAACACACTATACGTGGCAAATGCTTTTCGAAACGCGTCTACTTGTGGTCTGTATTTCATTTCGATAATTCTCAATACCATATAGACTCCCAAAATAAGAGCGCCAAACCCTATTGCAACCAAAATTAGAAAAGTGTCGTCGCTCATGCAAGTTCATAAAGTATAACGTGAAGGTCACGAAGAGCGAATTTCATAAGACAACTTCCATTCCCAACATTAGGTCGCACACAAACAGGTTCTAACTTCGTCCAGCAGACCTAATTTAGAAGGTGTATATTGAATCTATGTTCGACTGGCTCCAGTCTCTGACTAATGCATTTGTTTCCGTCGTAATTGGGGCATTGGCATTGGTGGGCTTAGCGAGCCCTACCCCTGAAGTAAGCGTAGTCCACACCCAGGTAATTTCTTCGACCACCGAACAAGTCGCTTCTTCAACAGAAATAAAAACCCCGAAACCCGTAGAGTCAAACGCTTCCAATTCGATAATAGACTCTCTAAAGAAACAAGTAGAAAATTTAACTAAGAAGGTCGTCGAACAAGTCACGAAACCTGCTGAAACCGCAGTTGTTACCCTACCCGTAAACCAACCCTCGACTTCAGTCGCAACTTCATCTCAGCCAACAATAACTACTGATACACAACCAAGTACTCAGACTACTGGAGCTGTAATTACAAGCGTAACTATCACAGCAACATTAACTTCGGCAACGATTGAGTGGAGCACGGACAAACCATCAGATTCCAAAGTCTTTGTTGCAGGCGGAGGCATTTCAACGTCTGTACACCAATCTGAGTCTGGTATATCGACTCATCATTTAGTCCACGTTACAGGCTTAAGCGGTAGTACAGACTATGCCTACGATATCGAAGCAATTGCCAATCAGCAGGTAACTAGGAAACAAGGAACATTTTCCTCGCAAGCAGACCTTTTGGACATCTCACTTCAAGTTAATAAAAACACAGTGCCCTTATCGGGCTGGGATATGGTTGAAGTAACAGCTCAATTCACGAAAAATGGAAAATATGTACCTGTTGATATTTCGTTTTCTGCGCCGAGCGATTCTCGAACATACAAAATTCTCAAGAACTGGCCTGAATGTGGGAATTTGCCGTTCGTCGTTCAATTGGTAGGCACTTCAGGCGGCACGTGCTATTCGGAACCGAAAGTAAGTTTTCTCTACTTGCCCACATCGTTAGGCACACATACCATCACTGCGAATGCTGGTGGAATTATTAAATCAATTGATATATCGGTAACGCCCTATGTACGAGTTAATACAGTAGTGACGAGTACTGACGCAAACGCCACTATCAGTAGCAACAGTAGCGCCGTCCATGAATTTGGAAAATTGATATTCAGTAAGGGGGATGAGAAGATTTCATTGGGAAGTATATTCATCGAAAGTAACCCGGCTCCAATAACTGTTAAAGCTCAAATTGGAGGCGGGTGGGGCGGCACTCACTCAGCAACTACGGCAGAGGGAAAAGCGTCGGCCATTTATGTCGGAAATTTCGGCATAATAACTCCGACTGAGGTTCCCCTTTACGTTTGGGGACCTGCTGTTCCTGGAAATTACACTCTAACTGTGACCAAGATTGAAGCGATGGGAATGAATTCAGGACTTCCTGCCATAGACAATTGGATACCTCAAATCTTTCATTTCACTGTTCAGTAACAACAGGTTCTAACTTCGTCCAGCCAATGGAGCAGTTATAGAAAATAAAGCGGCTTCGTTGCCGCTATTATTTTTATAACCTGCGAACGCGGGGAACCTTAATTGCCAGCGGAGCTAAAAGTTGACATTTGGACATTAGTGTATTATAAAGTCGCTCATGAGCGAAAGCCTAGAAGCGCGAGGAAATGCCGTACAAAATGTACCGGAACTGCGGAAACTGCCTTCCCGGAGGTCGGCATTGGCTATTTTTTCTGCTGCTATTTTTTCTGCCGGATGCGGGGAACGAACAAATGGTCCAAGCGAGCAAATAACCCTGCCCCCAGCAGAGCCCACTTCCCCAAACAGATCGATGCGAGAAACAGGACAAATGACACCTGAACAGGTACAGAATTTTTGGCTTTCTCACCTCGTAGACGAATACAATTTAATTCAGACGGGAGAATATCCGACTCACGGAGTACAACGACTATACACTCGTGCGAGCGAACAGATACGAGAAAAATACGGCACGGATCCACAAGTTACCGTCTATGCAAGCTACAATCCGCTCAGCAGACTTGTTATTGCGGGGACGAGCGTAAACAGGGAAAACGTTCCCAGCATAGGCTTTTCTACACCAACTATTGTGGACATTTATAACCAACTTGTGCTTGATGGTGACCCCTATGCCCACGAGAAAATACAAAATACAGTTTTGATTGCAATAATGCATGAAAGAGACCATTTATCGTCAGGATACGTGCTCTCTCCCGACAACACGGACACCGGCTTTGAAGCTCGCATCTATAGAGAGAAACATACGTGGGCAATAACCTGTCAAAATACAATTGAAATTTTGGTTCGAAATAACGAGCCGATTGAAGAAAGCGACATGCTCCGCTATCGAGCCTGGATACAAGCCGGAAGAAATGTAGATTCTCCGATTTGGGACGAGGCAATCAGAAATATCCATAATCCGATTCGTTAACATCACTTCTCTCCTACGGGACACCAATCCTTTGAAATGAAAGCCTCCCCGAATGGGGGGTCCATTCATAAGTTATCCACAGGCACTTACTTGCGCGAATTTTTTTTGGGTATATCATATCCAATCCAAGGTAGTGGTCAACGAATGTCGTACCGTAAGGGAAAACAGTTCGGAGGACGGGATGAGCAATCATAACGACTTCCGATAGAAAATCACTTTCCTGGCGCAATGGCGCTCCGCAAGGAGCGTTTTTTGTTTATGCATCGGTATGACAAAAACACATTTTCTCTAAGAGCCCCGATGTGTCGCTTCAAAGGCCAAAAGTTCTTCGCGGCTAATGTCCCCTATTGAGATACCGATTTCTTCACACAATTGACGCTCATACGAAGCGCCCCCACTCCCTTCCCAACCCGGAAGGAAATAGATTGCCACGATTAATCCGGACTTAAGAATCGGGATGTGGAAATGCTCAAAATGCAAATCGTACGCCGCTTTTATGGCGTCCGCATACTTGCCGTGATACCCGAAAACAGTGAACCCGCGACTGCGGAGGAGCTCTTCTCCGAGTTGAAATCGGGCCAAGTTAGTCTCGTACCCGTCCCCACCGGTCCTCAGCGGGCCTGAGAGGCGTGCAGCAGGAGACGGAAGCTTCCTCAGCTCGTCAATCGCCTCCACCACTAATCCATTAAATTTCTCAATATCACCCATGCGATGTATCTATACCTCAAAATACAAATAAAATCTAATGAAAAATTCGTAGTATCATAAACAAATACTCAGTAACCAAAAATCATGGGAAATAACAGTCACGGCGTCAGTTCACTCAAGTGGTACAAAAAACCGCATAAAACCGCAAAACGCCTCGCCGCAAAGAAAGTGATGCTCGCCGCGAAAGCGAGCAAGAAAAGGAGAAAATAATCTTCAGAAAATAAAGCCCCTCTTGGGGCTATTATTTTGTCGCAAAATCGCCGATGAAGGATGAAGCAAGATTTAATACCACCGTGGTAACATGTTACCATGGTGGTATTAATAAAAATAAATAGTGATGAGTGTCACTGGAGAAAACCATACCGGGGGAGAATAGAGGTCGTATACTGGTCTGCATGAACCCGAGAGGATTTTCTTCAAACGCCACCCTGTTTGGCATCGCGACCGTTCTTATTCTTCTCGGTGGGGCGGGGTATTTCTTCGCATCTCAAACAGAAGAACCGCCGGTAACAGCGGACAACCGCCCTGTCGCAACATACAGCCCGCCTGTCGTGCCAAATACGCAACTGCCCGAAAATGCGGCGCCTGTATCGGGTAACGTAACCGTTGAAAAAAATATTGAAAAACCTGTAGTAAACGAACCCGACAAAAAAATATCCTGCCCCGAAACATTGGTATTTGATTTTCCGATAGACATCCGCAAAGCGACATCTATCTTATATCCGGGTCAGATACGCGGAGGCGATTTCAAAGCGCACGGCGGCTTCCGATTTGATAATTCCCGCCCCGATGAAATTACGGTTACGGCACCCATTGACGCTTCTGTTGTTGTGGGAGCACGATACCCCGCTTTCGGAGAGGTCCAGTACACATTGGAATTTGAACACCCCTGCGGCATACGGTATCGGCTGGGCCACCTTTTGACGCTTGCACCGAAATTCCAGGCGATCGCCGAAAAATTTCCGCTTCCTGAAACTCTGGACTCCCGCACCACGGAAGTGCGACCGCCGGTCGCGGTTAAGAAAGGAGAAATCATTGCGACCGCCGTCGGATTGACGGGAAAAGGAGTGGGCGGCACGGGAGCGGCAAATACGTTTGTGGACTGGGGTGTGTACGACTATCGGCAGAAGAATGAAGCGTCAAAAGACCCCGCATGGGCTGCCGCACATACTTCCCCCACCTACCAGTACGGCGTCTGCTGGTTTGACTGGATTTCTAAGGAGAACAGAGCGATAGTGCTGAGTCTTCCCTCATCCGACGGCACGAGCGGCACACAAAGCGATTTCTGCAAATAGTGTAAGATTGCGGTAATCATGCTTCAAAAGAAATACGTTGACGCGTTTATTGTTGTGTTTGCTGTTGTGTGTGCGCTCGGTCTGTGGATATTTGAATCTCAAAAAAATCAGGCGACGCAGGTTTCGGCGTGGCAGGCGGATTTGGCGGTTTCTTCAAATGACCCCGAGGAACTTGCGCTTATACAGAAGCTCAAGGACGATCCGGATAATGTTTCACTTCTGACAAAATTAGGAAACCTATACTTTTCGCACGGCAAATTGGATCTGTCCCAGGCGGCCTTGGAGAAAGCGGTGGGGCTGAACGGCGACAACACGGGCGCATTATCAAGTTTGGCGAATGTCTACCGCTTCCGGGGGGAAAACGAAAAAGCGGAAACGAGTCTTAAAAAAGCGGTCAGTGTCAGCCCGACAGACGTGCACTTATATGTGGAGTTGGGCAAGCTTTACAGAAACTGGAATAAGTACGATTTAGCGGAGGCTGCCTTTAAGAAAGCGATAGAAATAGACCCAACGGATGACATGCTGTACTCCTACGGCCTCGGCTACTTTTACCGCGACATCGGGAAGTTGGATTTGGCGCTCCTGAGTTTTCAAAAAGCGCTTGACCTGAACCCGATCGCTTTCAATTACGCGGGCATGGGTGATATTTATCGGGAACTCGGAAGATACGAGGAGTCTGAAGCTATGTTTAAAAAAGCGATTGCACTTGACCCGAAAAGCGAAGGATACATGGGACTCGGTTACCTGTATGTGCGCTGGGGCAAAAAAGATCTGGCTGAAGCGGCGTTTAAGGATTACCTGGCGAAAATAAAACCAAAGAGCGAGGTGTATACCGGATTGGGATATATTTATCTCCACCAAAATAGACTTGCTGAAGCGGCGGATGTTTTCAAAAAATCGGCGGACATCAATCCCACGCTCGGCGGCAACCTGGGCTTAGGCGAGGTGTACATCGCGCAGGGAAATTACTCAGAAGCCCGCAAGGCTCTCCAGGCGGAACTCTCCGCCAACCCGAATTCAAACCGGGCAAGACAGCTTCTGACGCAGGTACAAAATCTGTAATCAATCTGTCCGGCAGGAGGTTGCATTTCTTTGTCATTTGACAGACGTATTTTTTATTACATAATAGTTACGTGAAGAACGAACAGAGCTTCGCGTTTGGCCTTGATCGCGAAACCATCACAAAATCCGGAGTTGACCTTGAAATTCGTTATCCGAAAACCGGCGGCGCGGTATTTCGCGTGAAAGTCCCCGCCGACTACCGCTACCCGCAGGTGCCCCGTGAAGAAAATAAGCCGCTCAGAGAGGGTGAGTCTCTTTCGCTCGCAACACCTATACAAACGTTCGGGGCTATGTCCAAGCGTCTGGTTGCCGCAGTTCCCGACATAGAGCGGATAACTAAACGCCTGTACAGTGATCCGCACTACCATGAAAACAAAGATATTTTAGCCTGGCCTGAATTAGGAAGCATGCGCATCACTATGCACGCGACCGGAAATGAGTGGCGCCTGCCGGTAGATCTCCCCGATATTTTTATAAACGCATTTGCGAGCGCTCTGCTTCATGAGGCCGCTATTAATCCTGATCTCGGACGCCTGGAGTGCATATTTGATATACGCACCCACCGCCGGGAGAGAAGAAACATAACCGCCGATCTTACCCATTTTGATTTTTCAAAATATGCGGATAACCCGTCGGTAAGCAAATACTTCTTCGGTGCCGGCGCTATGACGCTCCAGTATCATGCCGAGCGGTTTAATCGGACCATGGTCGGTAAAACTCCGAAACAAATACTTAGCGGAGAGGACGGAGATGTCGCCGTTTCATCTATCCTACCGAATACCGTTAGCCGAATGAATCACCGCTACCTCCATTCATCGCCCGACCCGTCCCTCCTCGCCACAGATGTTGAAGAAACTTCCGGGGAAGAAATGAGAGTTCTGGGTACAGTATCTTTTTGGTAAAACAAGCCGATTTCTTCCTCGCGTGTAAGCCCCACAAGGTCTTGCAGGCGGAGTTATCCGCGAACCCGAACTCCAGTCAGGCGAAAAATATTCTCGCGCAAATTGCGAACAAATAACACTATCGAAGTCCAAGAGGCCTGAGAGCGCCTCATTATTCCTCTCTTTTATCGGAGCCCCCAAACCTAACCTCACCGCGAAATCCTTCTTCAGTATCGCGCTGTATCATACCCTGATCTCCGACCTCTACCATGTGCGCAATGAGAAACGGACGGAAAATAAACTGTGCAATCTTTTCATTTTTCTTTACGAAATACGGAAAAAGGGATTTATTCTTAAGACCAATCACTATTCCTTCAGGGGCGCTCTTCTTCACGCGATAGGTACGGTCGAATATTTTCGGTCCGGGCTCAACGAGTTTCAACTGTCTGCTGGTTCTACCCTCTATCTCCATATCAATGCCGAACGTCATTCCGCCCGCCTCAAACGTCTGAAGCGGTATATCTACGTCCAGTCCCGTCCACATCTTCTTACAGCCGGCAAGAGACGGCCAAAGGATAAAGCTATACGGCGCATGAATGTCATGTCCGGAGTCCGTCGGATTTGCTTTTTTGGGGACCGTGACGCCTACTCTTTTCCCGCGTTCAGTCACAAAAACCTTAACCGGCAGACTTTCATTCATCTGCAGGACTATACAAGCAAAAAATATTTAGTCAATTATCCTCCTTTAGAGGCGCGCAGCATAAAAAATTGGAACAACAAACCGATACCGAGGAAAAGCGCGAGGTAGAGAAGCATCGCAAGCCACGGCGGAAAGAACCGGAAGAAAATGTCGTAGCGGTACATAACCGGCCAGTGGAACAGATATATTTCGTACGAGAAAATACCGAAAAGGTACAGCAGCCTGACTTCAAATTTTTTAATCAGGAAAAACGCAGAGACGAGAAGCGCCGTCAGAATGCTCGTCCCCTGCTCCCAAAAAACACCCATGCCGATATTGGAATGAAGCGTCAGGTAGCCGACTCCCGAAGCCAACCCAAGAAGAACGCCGTAGTAAAGAGCGGTGTGTTTAATAACGCCGATTTGTCTCCCATGCATAAGCCCCGCAAGCGCCGTGCCGACAGGAAATGCCCACAGATGGAGTTCATGCAGATGTGCTACGCCCGAAAGAAGCGGGAGCGTCACATAGTGCACCGCATACCCCGCGGCAAGAACGAGCGCGGACGAGACAAGTGGGCGCCGGGACGAGAAAAGAAGCGGAAACACCAGGTAGAAAAAAATGATAAGCGTGATGTACCACAGAGGAGAATTCAGATCGTTATATAAGTCCGCAGTCGGAAACCACCCCAAAAACGAACCGACGACGGTATCTACCGCGTACGTTTTCCCGAGTACGAAAAAGTCCGCCGCGAAAAAAATCGCGAGCGCCGTCCACAAAGGAACGAAAAGCTTATCCATCCTTCGCTTATAAAAATCCAGCGGGTTCCTGGTCTTTTTTAAAGCGCTCGCGGCCAAGCCGAATCCCGACACCAAAAGGAACAGATCAACACCTACTCCCGCGAGCGTAGAGAGCGGGAACAGAAACCGGTGGTCGGAAAACAGAAAGTACCCCACATGCGAAAGTACGATCGCAATAATCGCGAACCCTTTCAGCTCCTGCACCACGTCGGGAGAAAAACCGTCGGGCTTCCGCAGACGTGCGGTAAGCGCAAGCGCGGCAATCAGAACCGCCGCAAAAAGATACGTAGCGGTGACGGGGTCCTGTATCGGCATACCGTTATGGTACACGTGCAATGTATAATCAGACAAATGGACAGTGTATTTTTTGAACTCGCCGTCATGCTTACAACGGCATGCGTCATCGGCTACATTGCGATGCGGGTAAAGCTTCCCCTCGTTATCGCCTATCTCCTGGCGGGAGTCGCGCTCTCCGGATATGCGATTTCCGAATCCGACATTCTCCACACCCTTCCTGAAATCGGCATCGCGTTCGTGCTGTTTTTAATCGGAATGGAACTCAATCTGAGCGAAATCCGCTCATTGGGCCGCCCCATCATCGTCGCCACGCTCCTGCAGGTCGCAATCTCGTCGGCCGCAGGATACGCACTCGCGACGTACTTCGGTTTTTCAGGCACAGAGGCGTTCGTCCTCGGAATCGCGCTCGCTTTCTCCTCAACGATAGTGATTATGAAAATGCTTGCGGAAAAACGCGACACCGCGTCTTTGTACGGAAAACTTTCCATCGGCATTCTTTTGGTTGAAGACCTCGTGGCGATTATCGCCATGGTCGCGATTACCGAAAATATTTTCTCCTACGGATTCGGTCCAGAACTCCTGATGCCTCTGGGCATATTCGCGGTCAAAGCGGGCGTTTTGATTGCCATTGCCTTTCTCGTCTCCCGTTTCGTCATCGGGCCCCTGTTCAATGCCATGGCGAAATCCGTGGAACTTCTTTTCATCGCCGCGATTACGTGGTGCTTCGTGTTCACCTCGCTTTCGGTCCTTGCGGGCTTCTCGGTCGTTATCGGCGCGTTTCTCGCGGGAGTCGCCCTCGCCTCCTCCCCCTATCAATTCCAGATACAGAGCAGCATAAAACCGCTACGCGATTT
>CAYHUW010000005.1:0-5617 GCA_964359685.1 uncultured Candidatus Saccharibacteria bacterium | reverse complement strand
ATTTCTTTGTGGCGCTGTTCTTTATCTACATCGGCTCTCAGGTCAACCTCGGCGGCATCGCGGAATCGCTCCCCGTGATTCTTGCGTTTACGGCACTCGCACTCATTCTGAAGCCCCTGGCGTACATCACGGGCTTAAGTTTTTTCACATTCAGGAAACGCGCGCTCTTTCATACTTCGCTCAACATGACGCAGGTGTCCGAATTTTCGCTCATCATCGTCCTCTTGGCGGTGCAGTTCGGTTTTGCGACCGGTTCCGCACTCGCCGTTGTCGCGGGCTCTGCGGTGCTTTCAATCATGATTTCATCTCTGATGATTCACTACTCGGAACCTCTGTACCGGTTTCTGAAGCCGCTTGTCGCACGTCTTGAAAAAAAGCAGGCGCTTGAAATCCTTCCGGACGCGGTCATCCCCCCGCTGTCGGGACATGTCGTCGTTATCGGCGCCGACCGCGTGGGTCACGTCGTTATTGAACATCTGAGAAAGGTGAACATTGAAACACTGGTTCTGGACTACAACCCCGAAACGGTGCGCCGCCTGCGCGACGAGGGCTACCGTGCGCTCTACGGGGACGTGAGCGACTCGGAAATACTGGCGAACCTGCAGCTTGAAACGGCGCATCTGATTATTTCTACCGCGAGCGGCATGCGGGACAGCTTGGCATTGCTTGAGGCGTGCAAACGCAAGAACGTCAAGGCGAAAGTGGTCGTCCGCAGCGTGGAGTCGGAACAGGAAGAGGTGCTGAAAAAAGCGGGCGCTGATTACGTCATATTCCCCGAGCGCGTCTCCGGCGACTTCCTGGTTTCAAAGCTTGAAGACGAATGGCCGAACCTCCGTTTCTCATAGCGCACGCTCCTGCGGATTAAACGGACGGAATGTATACTGAAAACGCGTGAAGAAAAAAACTCTCTACATTCTCGCGGGAATCACTTTGGCGATACTCTGTGCCGCCGCGCTCGTGCAGTACACCACCGCTATCGGATGCTCCCCCATCCCGCCGGTTACGCCCATGATGGGTTCGCAGGGATTCCGCGCCTGGTCGGGGCCGACCTTAATAAGTTTTGAACATGGCGGCAAAAAAATCTGTATAGACGAAGGCTGGACGGCGCTCGGAGAAAAAGACTCAGGTACGGGATGGGCGACATTTGAAAAAGAAAAAACGGGTGTTGCGGTACAGAAATCCGCTTTTTCCGAAAAAACGCTGACGTTCGTCTACAGCGCGTACGAAGTCCGTCTCATCTACCCGAAGAACATTCCGCCCGCGGAGTTGGAACTCTACGAAGCGACGGTGCGAAATGCGTTTGAACGCGTGGGAAAACTTTTTAACGACTCAAAAGACAACCCGAAACGCACGCACACCGTTCTCCTCACACCGGGCGTGGAAAGAACCGACGGTCTGCAAACGCCCGTATATCCCGACGCACGCGAAAACCTATCAATCTACGTTCAGCCGCCCCAAAGCGCGCGCGGCGAGGAACTCATACTCCACGCGATTGCACACCTCTATAACCGCGAGCGCCCGGATCTCCTCGCTTACCAAAAACATCAGTCCCCGCTTCCGCCCGGGGATTTTCAGGAACTTGAAGCGTCGTGGAGTGAATCAGCGTACCGTACCTCAAACGCGGGTCTCCGGTCGCGGGCCGCATACCTGTACAACGTACACACCGCGGTTCAGATGAAAAATTTCTCTCTCATTACTGCGGCACCTTTTAACGCCGATAAAAAAGAATTTGAGGATATCCGCCCGAGCGTCGTTGTCCCGTCTGACGCATCATTTCTGACGGCGCAGTACGGGCACTATATTTTGGGTCCGCTTACGATGCTTGCGACTGAAGGCATGCTGAGGGAGAACAAAGCCGGCATAACAATTGAAAAAATCCTTTCTCGTGTACATGCCGAAAAGACGAATTACTTTGAAACGCTCTCGGAGTACCTTTCGTCTGAAGAAATGGCGGCTTTGAAATCCTGGATGTTTGAGAAGGTCACTGTGCCCTATGCACTCGTAGAGGCGGGTATGAAAACGTATACTGGGGAGTAACGAACATGCACCATCCTGAATATCACGCCACCCCCTCGGGTCCGAAATTAAACCGGCTTCGCGCATCAGTCATGGGCGCGAATGACGGTATTGTCTCCATCGCAGGTCTGGTGTTCGGCATTGCGGGCGCGACGAGCGAAAGCGCGGTTATTTTCGCGACGGGCATCGCGGGCATTGTTGCCGGCGCGCTTTCAATGGCGATCGGCGAATACGTGTCCGTATCAAGCTCGCGGGATTCCGAACAGGCGCTTTTGGCAAAAGAAAAATTTGAACTTGAAAACTACCCCGAACACGAATTTACCGAACTGAAAGATATATACAGGAAAAAAGGATTGTCCGACGGAACAGCCGAGACGGTTGCCACCGAACTGACGGCGCATAACGCGTTCGCGGCGCACGCCGAGGCGGAACTCAAAATTGACCCTGAACACCTGACGAACCCCGCGCAGGCGGCGCTCGCTTCCGCGGGGACTTTCTTCGCGGGCGCTTTGATTCCTCTCATCGCGATTTCTCTGCCGCCCGCCGACATACGCATAGCCGTCGCGTTCGCGGCGGTCGTTGTGGCGCTTTGCATAACGGGATTCGTGAGCGCGAAAGTCGGCGGAGCAGACGCGACGAAAGCGGTCGTGCGGGTTGTTCTCGGAGGAATCGCGGCAATGGCGATAACCTACGGCATCGGCGCCCTGGTGGGTACGGCTTTGTAGGGTACCGGGAGAGACTGATACAGTGTGCACATGAAAACCGAAGAAACAACAAGCGCAGCACAGCCCGCGGTACGTCAGTCGGCCGCGGGACGCACGTTAAGCGACCGCCTGCGCTCTCAGATACGCTTTGAAAAAACCTGGATGGACGAAATAGCGGATTTCTGTACGAACGTTTTCGGTTCCGTATGGTTTCTGCTTTTGAACGCGGGAGTATTCGTGGGATGGATTGTTCTCAACATACCCGAATTCGGTTTTGCCCCCTTTGATCCGTACCCGTTCGGCCTTTTGACCATGGCGGTGTCATTGGAGGCGATTTTCCTTTCAATCATCGTCCTCATTTCGCAGAATCGCCAGAGCAGGATCGCGGATATCAGACAGCGGGTGAACTTTGAAGTGGACGTGCGCGCGGAAGAAGAGATAACGAAAATACTGAAAATGCTCGGCGACGTTCAGGAACACATGGGCATCGGGAAAAAAGATGCTGAATTAAGCCGCATGGAGAAAAAGACCGATATCGGCGACATACAGAAAAAAGTTGAAGCAACCGAATGAGCCGCTATTTTACGTAGACATTACCCTTAATCTGCGGATTGCTGGTCTGATTGGCGTATGCCCAGATGCCGACTTCCGTGAGACCCACCTGATACGTTCCTCCTTTTCCTTTTGCGCTCGCCTGATTCAACGCGGAATATGCGGGGCTTGAGGCGTTCGGGAGCGCGGGTCCGATGTCCATAGTGAGATTGGAGGTATTGACGAAACGTACTTCCTCGCCGTGCGTAATCGTCACCGACTCGGGGTTAAACGCTTTGCCGGTGAAATGGATGACGGTTACATAGACGCCGTTTTGGTACAGGCGCGAGCCCGCCGCAGGATACGAAACTGAGGCTGAAGCGCCGCCGGAGGCAGGTTTTGCGGGTGCGGGAGTAGCGGCGGTTTCTCCGGTCGTTGTCGCCGCGCCGTTTTCCGTCGGCGTTTTAGACGGAGACGGGAGGACAAATAAAAGAACCGCGAGAATGATAACCGCGGCAAAAGAAATGCCGGCCGCCCACATGGCGCCGGTCATATTTTTAGCGGTGTCGGGGGTGGGGACTTTTTGTTCTGTTTCCATGCGCTCATGATACATCGGTAAAGGGTTTTGTATACTGTACTCAATGCAAAAGATTTTCGGCCTTGTCGGCATGGTGATTGCCTTCGTTGTTGTCGCCGCGCTCGCCTACCCCTACCTGTCCAAAGTCCGGGACGGCATCGCGCCCCTGATTTCTGAAGTGCCGAAAATCGTCGCCTCGGCTCCGCTTCCGTTTTCCCTGCCCGACGGTTTTACCGCGCACCTGTACGCGTTTGATACGCCTGAGGCGCGGGTCCTGGCGCGCGATCCCCGCGGCACGCTGATTGTGTCACTGACGAAAAAAGGAACCGTGGTCGCATTGCCCGATACAAACGCCGACGGGCTTTCGGACGGAGCGGTCGTGCTCGTGAAAGACGTGCGTAACCCGCATGGTCTTGCGTTTTCCTGCGGCACGGACGGCCGTGAATGTTCCCTCTACGTTGCGGCTGAGGACGCGGTCGGCCGGTACGCATACGACCCTGAAAATCTAACGGCGCAATTCCGCGAAGAAATGACTTCACTCCCCGGAAGCGGCGGTCACTACACCCGGACGCTCCTCATGCACCCCGACGGCAAACGGCTCCTGGTGTCAGTCGGTTCGTCCTGCAACGTGTGTACCGAGGAAGACGGGGAACGTGCGGCAGTTCTTGCCGTCAACCTTGAAACGAAAGAGAAAAAGATATTTGCAAAGGGACTCAGAAACACGGTGTTCATGGCGCTCAATCCGGCGGACACAAAAATCTGGGGAACGGAAAACGGGCGCGATTTACTGGGTGACGACATTCCGCCTGACGAGATAAACGTACTTGAGGAAGGAAACAATTACGGCTGGCCCGTCTGTTACGGAAAAAATATTCACGATACCGATTTTGATAAAAACACATACATCAGAAACCCCTGTATGGAACCGTTTGAAACACCGTCGCGGATTGACATACAGGCGCACTCCGCACCCTTGGGTCTTGCGTTTATCCCCGAAAAGGGCTGGCCGGAAGAATTTCAGAACGATCTCCTGGTCGCATACCACGGTTCCTGGAACAGAAGCGTCCCGACCGGATACAAAATAGTGCGCTACGACTACGATACGGAAACAAAAACGTACGGCACGGCTACGGACTTTATGACGGGTTTTTTGAAAGAGGGCGATGCCCTCGGAAGACCGGTGGACATCCGCGCGGAAGAAAACGGCGTGCTCTTTGTCTCAGACGACCGTGCCGGAGTCGTCTACCGTATACTGTACAAAAAGACGGAATCATCCGGACAATAACCATGCCGACCCTGGAACACGTATATCTCTACCTTCTGACCGTTCCTGTGTTTCTTGCTATGGACGTGTTGTGGATCGGCGTTATCGCAAAAGACTTGTATCAGAAACAGCTCGCGGGATTTTTGGGTCCCGTCAATTGGCCTGCGGCGGTTACGTTCTACCTCATCTTCATCATAGGTATTCTGGTGTTTGCCGTTTTGCCCGCACTTGAAGCGCGCTCCGTTATGAAAGCAATGATGCTCGGTGCGCTGTTCGGATTCATGACATACGCGACCTACGACCTGACAAACCTCGCGACACTGAAAAACTGGCCGCTCTCCGTCACGCTGATTGATATGGCGTGGGGGGCTTGCATCTCGGGCTCGGTCGCGACAGCGAGTTACTTCATCGGGAAGTCGCTTTCCCTCTAGCTCATGAAAATCGGCCCTCTTCCCGGTATTTCCGCACTTGCGGTCTGCGTCTTTATTCTTGCGCTCGGCTACGCGTACCTTATACCTGCGGCAC
>CAYHUW010000004.1:0-23147 GCA_964359685.1 uncultured Candidatus Saccharibacteria bacterium | reverse complement strand
GATGAAGTGCAACACCCGCAGCCGGAAAAGCAACATCAGGCTCCGGAAAATCGTATTTATGTATAGTGATTTGGTCCGTCACGGTTGCGCCGGCATCGCGCAGCGCCTGAATTCCGTTTAAGCTTGAACCGCCCGTTGAAACCATGTCTTCTATCAGAATAACCTTGAGCCCTTTCACTTCTCCGCACTCAATCATTCGCTTCAGGCCGTGGTCTTTCGGTTTTTTCTTTACATACACAAACGGTTTTTTCAGAACTGACGCAAGTAGAGCCGCGGGAGCTATTGCCCCGCTCTCCACGCCGGCGATGACATCAAAGCTGAGGTTTTTTTCAGAAACTTTTGCCGCAAGCGCGTTAACGGTTCTCTCGCGAATTGCGGGATCAAAAAATAACTTCCTGCTGTCTATATATACCGGCGCCTGGATGCCGGATACGAACGGGAATCCTTTCTCAAAATCAAATTTTACGGCTCCTGCTTCTATCGCCGCGCTATCCAGTGTGTGATTGGTTTCCATACGTTTATATTACCCCGCCATATACTCTCTCCAGGCCTTAGCCACGAGTTTTTTCCCCTTCATTTCGTACAGGGCGGAGATGAAGGCTTCGGCAAGCTGACGGTTCGTGAGCAGAGGAACATTGATGTCTATCGCCTTCCTGCGGATGGTAAAACCGTCGGATTTGGCGCCGTTTGTCGTTTTTGACTCTTGCCGGGAAAGACCGCGTGTCGGAATATTTATGATGAGGTCAAATGTTCCTTCATCCATCATAGTGCCGATGTTCGGCGATTTGCCGCTGTGTATTTTATGCGCCACATCACACAGAACTCCCTCCTCGCGCAAAAACTTCGCGGTTCCTTCGGTTGCATACAAACGATACCCCAGCTCTTTGAGTTTCTTCATTGAGGGCAGGAGCTTTACTTTGTTCTCCTCGCGTCCGAGAGATACAAGGATGTTCTTTTTCGGAATCCGCATGCCCGCCGAAAGCATGGACTTCAGAAGCGCTTCTTCATAACCGTCGCCGAAGCTGGCGACCTCGCCCGTTGAACCCATTTCCACATACCCCAAGGGGTCAGCCCCTTTGATCCGGTTGTACGAAAACTGCGGAGATTTAACCGCAACGTAGTCAAGTTCAAGCGTCCGGTAGTCGCCCGACACCTTCTTGCCCAAAAGAAGTTTCGTTGCGATTTCTATAAAGTTGTGACCGGTCACTTTTGAAACGAACGGGAAACTGCGGGATGCGCGCAGATTGCATTCAATAACCTGTATGTTGTTGTCTTTTGCGAGAAACTGGATATTAAACGGACCGGTAATACGGAGCTCTTTCACGATTGCCTTCGTGATTGTTTTTACGCGGCGCGTGGTCTCAAGATACGTATGCTGGGGCGGCAAAACAATCGTGGCGTCCCCCGAATGTGTGCCCGCATTCTCCACATGTTCAGAAATCGCGTACACCACCAGTTTGCCCTTGTGTGCGACACCGTCCATTTCAATCTCGCGCGCATTCTCTATGAATTTTGAAATCACAACCGGATGATCCTCGGAGACGTCAGACGCGCGCTTCACGTACTTCACCAATGACTCCTCGTCAAAGGCGACACTCATCGCCGAACCCGAAAGCACGTACGAAGGACGAATCAGAACCGGGTAGCCGAATTTCTCGGCTGTTTTGACGGCATCCGTTAGCGTGGACAGCTGAGCCCACTGCGGCTGGTCAACTCCCAAGGTATCCAACAGTTTTGAAAAGATGTGTCTATCTTCCGCGCGGTTAATATCCTCCGGCTTCGTGCCCAAGACTTTGACGCCGTATTTTGAGAGAGGCATCGCAAGATTGTTCGGAATCTGCCCGCCGGTGGAGACGACAACGGAATCCGGTTTTTCAAAATCCACGATGTCCAAGACCCGTTCAAGCGAGAGAAGTTCAAAGTACAGACGGTCCGACATGTCGTAGTCGGTGGATACGGTTTCAGGATTGTAGTTAATCATCACGGTCTGGCGTTTTTCGGCGCGCAGGGTCTTCAAGACCTGCACCGACGACCAGTCAAACTCAACGGAAGAACCGATGGAGTACGGGCCGCTCCCGAGGACAATCACACTGTCTTTACTCCTCTCAACATCATGTTCGGTGCCGTGGTAGGTGAAGTAGAGATAATTCGTCTTTGCGGGGAACTCGCCCGCCAGAGTGTCAATCTGTTTTACGACCGGGAGCACCTTAAAGCGTTTGCGCGTTTTCCGTATCGCTTCCTCGCTGCTGCCCTTTATGGTTGCAATCTGCTGGTCGGAGAAGCCCGCGCGTTTCGCAGTTATAAAAAATTCGCGCGATAGTTTTTTCTTTTTGAGCGCTTTTTCAATATCAATGATGCGCTTCATCTTTTCCAAAAACCACGGGTCTATGCCCGAGAGTGCGCTGATTTTTTCAACCGAAACCCCTTTCCGCATCGCTTCCGCGATTGCAAACATGCGGCGCGTGGTCGGGTTCTTTATTTCATCAAGGTAATCTTTAATTTTGAAGTTTTCACTTTTCTGCGCGGTAAACCCGTGAGCGCCGATCATGAGCATGCGAAGCGACTTCTGAAGCACTTCTTCAAACGATCTGCCTATCGCCATTACTTCCCCGACCGATTTCATCTCCGTGCCGATTTTTGTTCCCGCGTTTTCAAACTTCTGCAAATCCCAGCGCGGCGCTTTTAAGACAAGATAGTCCAACGCCGGCTCAAAGCAGGCACTTGTGGTTTGTGTCACGGAGTTTTTGATTTCGGTCAGCGGATACCCGAGTGCGATTTTCGCCGCAACGAATGCCAGAGGGTAGCCCGTTGCTTTTGACGCAAGCGCGGAGGAGCGCGAGAGGCGTGCATTCACTTCAATCACTCGGTAATCGCCCGTTTTCCCGTTCACCGCGTACTGAATGTTGCACTCGCCGATAACACCGAGATGCCGTATGGTGCGTATCGCGATTTCACGCAAATGATGATACTCAGCATTTGACAGCGTCTGCGAGGGCGCGACGACGAAACTCTCCCCCGTGTGTACGCCCATCGGGTCTATGTTTTCCATGTTGCAGACGGTAATGCAGTTGTCTGCGCCGTCACGCACAACCTCGTACTCAACTTCCTTCCACCCTTTCAGATATTCCTCAACCAGGACCTGCGGGCTTCTGGAGAATGCTTCTTTGAGTTTGGACTTGAGTTCGTCATCATTCCGCACCAAACCCGAACCTTCGCCGCCTAAGGCAAAGCCCGAGCGAACCATAAGGGGATAACCGATTTCTTGAGCCGCCTTTACGGCATCGGGAATTGAGCGTACGGCTTTGCTCTTCGCGGTTTTTACCCCTATCTCGTCCAGGCGCTTAATAAAAAGCTCGCGATCTTCCGTGTCCCGAATAGTGGAAACGGGTGTGCCGAGCACTCGTACGTTGTATTTTTTCAGAATCCCGCTCTCATCAAGCTCTAAACCGAGGTTCAGTGCGGTCTGCCCGCCGAACGAGAGCAAGAGAGCATCCGGTTTTTCTTTTCTGATGACGTCCGTCGCGAACTCTTTCGTCAGAGGAAGGAAATACACTTCGTCCGCAAAGTCTTTATCCGTCTGTACGGTCGCGATGTTCGGGTTCATTAAAATAACGCGAATCCCTTCTTCCTTGAGGGCTTTAATCGCCTGAGAGCCCGAGTAGTCAAACTCGCCCGCCTGACCGATTCTCAGTCCGCCCGAGCCGAGGAGAAGCACTTTTTTTGGTTTTGATTTAGGCATGTTTCTTTTCGGTTTTTTTCTTATGTGAGCGCACTTCCTTCAGAAAGTCGTCAAAGACCCAGGCGGTATCCACGGGTCCCGGGCTCGCTTCGGGATGGAACTGGACGGAACGGAACGGAAGCTTGGTGTGACGAATCCCCTCCACCGAACCGTCGTTCGCGTTTTTGAACCAGACTTTCCATTCTTTCGGCAGGGTTTTCTCGTCTATCGCAAAACCGTGATTTTGAGACGTGATGTAGCACCTGCCCGCCGAAGCCTTGGCGGAGGCGGGGCGCGTTCCGTTTCGCATGTCTATACAAGGCTGGTTCTGCGAACGGTGTCCGTATTTCAGTTTGAATGTTTTCGCACCTGCGGCAAGCGCCATAAGCTGCGTACCGAGACAAATGCCGAGAATAGGCTTTTTTCGCTTCAGAGCGTCCGCGATATGTGCAATCGTCGCGGTACACATCGTCGGGTCACCCGGGCCGTTTGAAATGAAAAGTCCGTCATAATCCTCTTTCGTAAAGTCGTAATTCCACGGAACGCGAAGCACAGTGGCACCGCGCGCGGTCAGCGAGCGCGCGATATTTTCCTTCATACCGCAGTCTACGGCAACAATGCGTACGGGCTTTCCCCGACCGCCGACCACCGCTGGATAGGTTTTCTTTTTTGCTATTGAAACTTTTGCGACAAGATTTTCTTTATTCGGATCAACGAAACCTTTTTTCTTTCCGTTCACACTAATCTGACCGAGCATCACTCCGTGCGTTCTGAGCTTCTTGGTCAATGCACGCGTATCAACGCCCGTTAACGCCGGAACCTTTGACCGTTTGAGCCATTCGCTCAAAGATTCTTTTGCCTCATGATGTGAATATTTTTCCGAATATTCGGACACGATAAGACCTGCAACCTGAATCTTTTCCGACTCAAATTTTTTAGAGGACGGCACGCCGTAGTTCCCTACCAGAGGGTATGTCAGAACCAGTATCTGCCCCGCATACGATGGGTCGGTCAGGGTTTCCACATATCCGACCATGCCTGTGTTAAAGACCACTTCTCCCGCAGACGATACGGATGCACCGAACGAATCGCCTTCTATTGTGCTGCCGTCTTTCAGAATGAGTTTCGCTTTTTTCATACTGGAGATTTATTTAGCGACGAGATGTGCCTGAGAAATAGCAAGCCCGCAATAATTTCCTGTAAGGAAATTATTGCGGATAAGAAAAATATAGTCGCAACGCTCTTTATTTTTCTAAAAAAAATTCTCCGAACGGAGAATGCAATACGCGGAACAGAAGAAAGCCTCTTCAGTTTTTTTCCAAAAAAATACACCCGGCCGTGGGTGTTTGTGAAGCAATATGCGGAGGTCATTAAAGTCATAGTCTATACCACCGCGAACAGAATGTCAACCCGAGGGGCGGTTATGCACAACTACCCGCGAGCCGAGGGCTCCCGTTTGCCTCTGCCGAACGCCAAGACAATAACGGCAGGCAGAATGAGCGCGACCGCAAAACTGCCGACAAGCGTACCCCGCGTGAAATCGGGATCGGGAAACAGAAGCGCCCCGCATAGGATTCCGAGAACTGAAGCTATAAACGCAACCCGCGCGTCGGACGTCTTTGAAAACATTCCGTAAAAAACCGCAAACACCGCACCCGCGCACACCAGATCGGCAACCAGGAACAAATACAAAACGCTGAAACCTTGTACCGCAAGAAACATAGTTATGGCGGCAAACACCACGGTCAGCATCTGTGCGATACGGATCAGTTTCGTATCGCTCATAGCGGGTACGAGGCGTTTTATATCAATCAGAAAAAGCCCCGCCATGCTGTTGAGGAAACTATCCATGGTTGACATCGTGAGCGTTATCGCAAGAATCATCGCGGACACGGAAAGCCACTGCGGAACCAGGGGAAGAAAGTTGAAAATAGCCGTTGATGCGCTTCCTTCAACGGGTGCGAGTGCGGAGTAGACACCGATTAAACCCGCGAGAAAAACAACCGGGAACACCACAACGCCCGCGAGAAAAAAACCTCTGCGCATCGCCTTCTCATCCTTCCCGGAATAAACCCGCTGCCACCACACCTGATTGAATGCTTCTGCGGACAACACTCCGATTAAAAGCGCGATGCCGTATTCCATTCCCCATTGCCCGAACTCGGGAATGTGCGCCGCTTGGAATGCGGCATTCATGTCGCCAAGATAGAACATACAAGCGCCGACCAGGAGCGCGAAAAGAGGAAGAATGACATATGTCTGTATTTTGTCGGTTTCAACGCTGACCCTGAAACCGCCGAGTGCAGTGTAGGAAAGCGCCGCGCCGCCGATAATAAGAATCGTCTGCCACTCTTGCATGCCGAAAACCGCCGAACTCGCGAGCCCGATGCCCGAAAGCGCCGCCGTGACACCAAGCGCCATATAGACGGCGGTCACCGCGAGAATGAGGAGATACATCGGGGTACCGAAGCGCGCAAGAACAAATTCCGTCAGACTCTTCCCGTCGGGGTTCACCTTTCTGATTTTTTCCCCCAAAAAAGCGAACATCCACAAGGACAGCGTGCTTGAGAGCGCGTAGCAAAAAAGCGCGAAGAGGCCCGCGGTCAGAAGCGCTTCCGCAGGACCGAAGAGAATCCACACGCCCATGCCCGTCGCAAAAATAGTCAGTGAAAGAGTTCGCGAACCGAGGGCGTTTTTTGAAATAATGTACGCGTCCACACTCTCCGGCTTTTTTCTTGAAAAATAGAGTCCTATAAGCGCAAAAAAGATCGCGACCACAACGGTAATCAGAAGTCCGTTCATGGTGTTTCTGTTATAACCGCTACCCTGCCTCTCTTCATGCTGATAACCGCTTTTCTCTTCGCGAACCTGTTTCTCACCCCGAGCCATCCCGCGGACAACTTTCCTTTCGGAGCCCCCCATGTGAGACCTGAATACGAAAGCCCCTGAACATCAGAGAGCGCAATAACCGAAATTAGCCCGTCGGGGGTACCGCGCACCGTGAGGCGTTTCGTCGCAACACGCACCGTCTGCTGTTCGTTTATCATCACGCCCTCGGGAGACAACGAAAGAAAGTTTGCAATCTCGTGGTCAATCTCCCCGCCGAAACCGCCGAACACAAAGACCGTTTTTGCCTTCAGGCTTTTAGCAAGATGAAGAGCCTTTTCAAAATCGGTGCTGTTCTGACTTGCGTCATAGAGAATATCGGAAGTTTTTTTGAACGCGGAAAGCGTTGCCTTTGTAACGGAATCAAAATCACCCACAATATAGTCCGGTATGATGCCGAACTTTCTGGAGATGTTTGCGGCACCGTCGGCGGCAATGACTGTTCCCCGTATATTCCGCTTCAGCCACGAACCGTTTTTTATCTCACCATTCAGGATAATGCTTACGTCCATTCCCGCTGATTGTATCAGAGGGTCCTCAAAAACTCGGAAACCGTTTCTTCAATTTCTTTTGAATCTTTCGCCTCCATAAGACGCGCGCGCAATTCCGCCGCACCGTCAAACCCCGTCACGTATGCCTTGTAGTGTTTTTTCATAATCGCGAAACTTTTGTGCGGGAGGAGTTCTTCATACAACTTCGTATGTTCCACCATGACATGCAGCCGCTCCGAAATCGTCCTGCGGCTATTCTCTAATTCTTGAGAATTAGAGAATAGCCAGGGGTTGCCGAAAATCGCTTTGCCGAGCATTGCACCGTCTGCACCCGTTTCCGCTACGCGCTGCCTGGCGTCGTCCATATTTTTTATGTCCCCGTTTCCTAAAATCAACACGTCAGGATTCACTTCGTCCCTAATTTCAACCGCACGCTTCACCCTTTCCCAGCGTGCAGGTACTAACGACATCTCTTTTCTCGTCCGTGCGTGGATTGTTATTGCCGCGGGATTCGCGGATAAAAGTTCGGGAAGCCAGGTATCCAGTTCGTCTTTGTTGTACCCGAGGCGGGTTTTGACGGATACCGGTAATTCCTTCGCTCCCGCTTTCGCGGCAAAAATAATTTCTTTCGCGCGCGCGGGGTCTTTCATCATTGCCGCGCCCGCCTTTTGTTTTTCAATGGATTTGTCGGGACAGCCCATATTGATATCAACGCCGTCAAATTTCATTTCGCGCGCCAAAGCGGCTGCCTTTTCCATCATTTCGGGACGCGAGGTGAAAAACTGCGCGACAATCGGCCGCTCCGCTTCGGTATATATAAGATCCGCAAGAAGCTTTTTCCGCCCTTCTTCAGGTGCGAGCGCCAGACCGTCTGCGGACACAAACTCCGTCCACATCGCCGATGGTCCACTGGGCTTGGAGTATTTTGCGATAAGACGCCGAAACGACGCATCAGTCACGTCCGCCATCGGCGCAAGCACAAAAAAAGGTTTCGGCAATGTATCCCAAAAACCTCTGCCCATACTTTATACGAAATCTTTCACGCCCTCCTGTATCGCCTGCTTCATTCCCCGCTCGTCGTAGCGGATGTGTCCGGACGGAACAACGATGAGATTCAACTCAGGCCATGCGGCTTTTAAGTCGAGTGCCTGATAGAGCGGGGTGCAATAGTCAAATCTTCCAGCAACCGCAGTCGTAGGAATGTGCCGAATGGTAGCGATTTTTTCCAATATCTTCGGGTCAAAGTCAGGATGTTCGGCGTTTTTGATGAAATGTGTTTCAAGGAGTCCTGCGGGAATAATGTCCGACTCGTGCCGTAACCCGGTCTCAAGTTCTTCCGCGGTAGTACCGGGCAGGTTGCAGACGAGGTATGTATTCAGATGGTATTCAACAGCAGCCTCTGCGTCCCCCGCGAGCATCCGTTCATGGAAAAAAGAAGAAACATCCCGGTACGACCCGCGCAGATGCGGAGGAACACTACTTAAAAAACGCGCCCGAGCGGCCTGATACGGAAATTCCGAGTCGTGAGAACGATCAAGCATCAAATAATCATTGTCACGGGGTCTCGCGAGATATATGCTCCACAACGTCATCGCTTCCACATTCTTTGGATGCGTTTCTGCGTATGCCAAGTTCAGAGTTGAACCCCACGAGCCGCCCGACATAAACATTTTGCCTGTGATGCCGAGTTCCGCGCGGACGATATTGATATCTCTGACCAGGCTTTTTGTCGTGTTATTTTCGAGTCCTCCTGCCGGAGTGCTTTCTCCCGTACCGCGCTGCCGCGGAAAAATCACGTGGTGTTTTGTCGGATCGTACAGCGCCTTATGTGAATCATTTACGTTCGCTCCGGGTCCGCCGTGGTTATGATAGATAGGAGTAGCCTGTCGGTTGCCCCACCTCTCGAAGAAAAGGCGGTGACCGTCGCCGACTGATATGTATCCGCTCTCTATAACGTGACTCTCCGGGTTTTTACGAGCCTCCGCGATACGCGCGCTTGTACCGAGAACATCGGGGGTGTTGTTTGTTGGATCTTCCTGGTTTTCCTTGACCATGTGCGACAGTATAGACCTTCGGCCCAAAAAACAAAAAACCGCCCGAAGGCGGAAGGTCAGGCTTTCTGTTGTTTGGAGAGATGTTCGTTTACCGCATTCAGCTCTCTTTCTGCTTCCGCCAAATCTCCCGCAACAATTGCAAGCTGAGTTTTTCTGGCTTCAATATCTGCTTGCGGAGCTTTCTTTGATTCAAGATTCTGCAGGTCGGCGTGAAGTGCCAACTTCTGGTCCCGAAGTCTGAGCACTCTTGCATACAGAGCTGTCTTATTTTCCTGGCCGCGCACGTTCGCCAGTTGATACCCCGCTTCAGAACCAAACGGGTCAAACTCAGCATTGTCATTCGCAAACTTAGGTTCGCCACCCGCCATATCCCCTATTATTACATAGTATTTCGTGTCCTACTCCTTGAACTTTACGTACACTTTGTTGCCGAAACGGAAATCCGCATATTCAAAATCGGTTCTGCCTTTGAGTTTCTGAGACGCGAACACAGATGCGATGTTCTCCAGTGTTCCGGTGTTATTTTCGCTCATAACAAACTTCAACTCTCCCCTGCCCACGAACGAGAGTGTTACATCTTTATTCAACTCAACAATGACGGTCTTCGGTGTTCTGCCGAGCGTTTTTGCGGTCTCCCCGACAAAAGTATTGAGAGAGTTGAAACCGCCGGCTAGGAATACCGTTCCGACAGGCTCCGCCTCTATCGCACCGCTGTAACGGACGTACGCATCAGACTGTTCTGACGTCATGTATACAAAGCCGTCTTCATCCATCAGATAACATTTTTCCTCGGAAGTACACCATAGCGCCACAGGGGTACGCTCGGTAACGGAAACAGAAACAGAAGTCAGACTCGTGTGTGTAACATTTGCTTCTTTCACAATCGGGAATGAAGCCGCAATGTTCTCGGCAACTTCACCGGTCGGGATAAAGAGTGTGTTTTTTTTCGGAATAAGAAACGCGTAGGAGCCGGAAAGTGTTTCTTCGGCAATTTTTTGTATAAGCGCAGGGTCGGCAACGGCTGTTCCCGTCACTTCTACTTTTGAAACGGTTACTTCGGGTAAGCGCACGAGGAAAAATAAACCTCCGAGAAACAGAAAGACAGCAAGTGTTGCAACGGCAATTTTTATTTGCAACATCTTCCGCCGCCGGTCGCGGAGGCGGAGTTTCGGCTGAATCGGGGCTACCTTCTTTTTCACGCCTTAATTATATCGCTGCCGAAATAGGGCTGAAGTGCGGGCGGGATTTTTACTGAGCCGTCTTCCTGCTGATAGTTTTCAACCAATGAGACGAGAATGCGAGGGGTGGCGATTGCTGTGTTGTTTAGCGAGTGTGCAAAGTGCATTTTTCCCTCTTTGTCTTTGTAGCGGATATTCATACGGCGAGTCTGGAAATCATGGAAGTAAGAGGCGGAACTTACCTCGCGGTACGTTTCTTCCCCCGGAACCCACGCCTCAATGTCGTATTTCTTTACCTGTCCGAGCCCGATATCGCCCCCGCAATTGACGACCGTGCGGTATGGAATCCCGAGAGATTCAATAAATTCTTCCGTGTTTCTTGTCAGCCACTCATGCCACTTTACCGACTCCTCATGCGACGCTTCGGAGATGATAACCTGCTCCCATTTGTAAAACTCATGTACGCGGATAAGCCCTTTCACATCTTTGCTGTGACTTCCCGCTTCGCGCCTGAAGCACGGTGAGAAGCCGAGGTATTTCATCGGCAACCCGGCGAGGTCCAGAACATCATTCATGTGATAGCCCATGAGTCCCACTTCGGCGGTTCCCGCGAGGTAATCTCCGTCCTGCGTCTTATATAAGTCATCCTCGCCCTGCGGAATGTAGCCTGTACCCAAAAAATTCACTCTGCGCAAAAGCGAAGGCACAATAACCGGATTGAAGCCTTTCTCAGAGAAAAATCTCTGTGCATGATTCCAGACCGCCATAGATAGGAGTGCGCCCGGCCCCGTGAGGAAATACCCGCGGAAGCCTGAAACTTTCGTCCCGCGCTCAAAATCCGCCATCTTCAGATTCTCCATTATTTCAATGTGCGACTTCGGCGTGAACGGAAATTTCGTTTTTTCGCCCCAATTCCGTATTTCTTTGTTGTCTTTGTCTGATTCGCCTTCAGGAACGGAAATGTCCGGAATGTTCGGCACCTGCACCATCAACGTCTGCCATTCAATCATCACTGTCTTCAACTCTTCCTCGCGCTCTACTTGCGCTTCTTTGATGACTTTCATCTCGCGCAGGAGCTGCTCCTTCTCCACAGGACTCGCGCTTGGAATCTTTTCGCTCGCCTGATTCTGCTTTGCGCGCGCCGCCTCAACCGCAGTCATCAGTTCCCGGCGTTTGTCGTCAACTTCAAGGAGGCGGTCCAAATCAACCGTAATATGCTTTTTTACGGCGCCCGCCTTCACTAATTCCAGGTTTTCGCGGATAAATTTTATATCCAGCATGGTGGTACATTAGATACTAGCATATGAGCGCTGTACGATATGTGGCCGAAGATGAGTTCCCGGAACTCCTTAAGGAGATTTCCTCTCCCCCGAAAAAACTGTACGTACGCGGCACGATGCCGGACTCTCGGCTGAAATTACTGACCGTGGTTGGAAGTCGCGCCATGAGCCGCTACGGCAAAGACGCGTGCGAGAAACTGATTGCGGGTCTCTCCGGATACCCCGTTGCAATAGTCTCGGGGCTCGCGCTCGGCATTGATACCGTCGCTCACAAGGCCGCACTTTCGGCGGGACTCCCCACCATTGCGGTGCCGGGCTCAGGCATTGATGATTCCGTTCTCTATCCGCGCGCAAACTCTGGATTGGCAAGAGACATACTGAGTAACGGAGGAGCACTTCTGTCGGAATTTGAACCCACATTTAAAGCGCGCCCGGAAAGTTTCCCGCAAAGAAACCGAATCATGGCGGGCATGAGCCATGCGACTCTGGTTATTGAGGCCGGTGAAAAGTCCGGCACGCTTATTACGGCGCGCCTGGCTTCGGACTACGGACGCGAACTTTTAGTAGTGCAGCACTCTATTTTTGCCGAGGGCGGCGCGGGCGGGCACATATTCATGAAAATCGGCGCGACGCCCGTACGCACCGCCAAAGACATTCTTGAAGCCCTCGGCATAGAGGTCGCGACGACGGAAAAAGAAATGAACCTGAATGACGAGGAAAAACTGGTTATCAGCATGCTCAAAGAGCCGACCGCGCGGGACGAATTAATCCACACACTTACCACTGAAAATTCCTTTGATACCGGACGCGCAAATGTGCTTCTCGCTTCAATGGAACTGCGCGGAATAATTGCGGAATCAATGGGAGAAATCAGGAAAGTGATTTGACACAAAGTGATTCATACCCTAGAACTGTCGGGATGATACTCGTTATTGTTGAATCGCCCGCAAAGGCGAAGACGATAGAAAAATATCTTGGAAAGGAATACAAGGTGCTTGCATCCGTGGGACACATACGCGACCTCCCGAAATCAAATAAAGATGCGGTGGATATTGAAGGAGGCTTTATCCCGAGGTATGTCGTCTCGCCGGGTAAAGCGGACGTTATACATAAAATAGAGGCGGCGGCGGCGAAGGCGGACGAAATACTCCTCGCGACCGACCCCGACCGCGAGGGCGAGGCGATTGCGTGGCACTTAGTAGAAGCGGCAAATCTTAAAAAAGCAAAGCGTGTGGTATTTAACGAAATCACCAAAGACGCCGTGATTGAAGCAATTTCACATCCGCGGAAAATAGACCAGGATTTGCGCAAAGCCCAGGAAGCGAGGCGCGTATTGGACCGGCTTGTAGGATATGACCTTTCAGGCCTGATTTGGAAAAAAGTCCGCTACGGGCTTTCCGCAGGACGCGTGCAATCCCCCGCACTCCGAATATTGGCCGAGAAGGAGCGCGAAATACGCGCATTCGTGCCCGAGGAGTATTACGTCATCACGGCCGATTTTACTACCCCACTCGGAGACCAATTTACGGCCACATGCGCCCTCCAGCCGAAGACGGCGGACGAAGCGGCCGATATTGTGAGTACAGGGAAAAAAGGAACATGGAGAGTCGGCGACGTCACCAGCTCCCCCGTCAAACGCTCCCCCAAAGCGCCCTTCACGACGTCCACTTTACAGCAGGCGGCTTCAACCAGGCTCGGCTTCTCCCCATCGCGCACCATGCGAACCGCGCAGAAACTGTATGAGGCCGGTTTGATTACCTACATGCGGACCGATTCCACAAACCTTGCCGCAGTCGCGGTTGCCGCGATAGCGGGATACGTAAAGAAAGAATTCGGCGAGAACTATCTTGAGACGCGCGCCTACAAAACAAAGTCAAAAAACGCGCAGGAGGCGCACGAAGCGGTGCGCCCGACCGACGTCACCAAGAAACACGCCGGTTCAACCGAAGAGGAAGAAAAGTTGTACACGCTCATTCATGCGCGGACAGTCGCAAGCCAGATGACGGATGCGGTTATGACACGCTCAAAAATCACCGCGGTCACGGAGGGTGTGCCTGAATTTTCAGTGACCGGCTCAACGATCGCTTTTGACGGGTGGCTCGCGGCTGACCCCGACGCCAAAGGTGAGGAAACGATTCTGCCCGTCGCAACAAAAGACGACATTCTGGATTTGAAACACATAGAGCCCCAGCAGAAATTTACTCAACCTCCGGGTCGATACACCGAAGCGGGACTGATAAAGGAGTTGGAAAAACGCGGCATCGGTCGTCCCTCAACATACGCCTCCACTATCAAGACATTGGTGGACCGTGAGTACGTTCTTAAAGAAGGGCGCACGCTGATTCCGACCGTGACGGGAGAAACGGTCTCCACATTCCTTGAGGAAAATTTCGCCAAATACATCAGTGATTCTTTCACGGCGGAAATGGAAGACGAACTGGACCAGATAGCAAACGGCGAGCGCGAATACACACAAACACTGAAAGATTTTTACGGTCCGTTTTCAAAAGACGTAGCGGATAAAGCGGATATCGCAAAACTGACTACCTTGGGCGACGCGCCGAAGGAATTCCCCTGCCCCGAGTGCGGCTCTCATATGGTTATGAAATTGTCGCGCATGGGCGTTTTCATGAGTTGTTCCCGCTTCCCCGACTGCAAAGGCTCGCGTACCGAGAAAGGAGAAATTATTAAAGAAGGCGACCCTATTGGCGAACACCCTGAAACAAAACATCCCATTTACGTAAAATCAGGCCGCTTCGGCCCGTACGTGGAAATGCGCCCGCACGAAACCGAAGAAGAAAAAGAAGCGAAGAAGAAGAGAAAAACCAAAAGCAAAAAAATCCCCGCCAACATGCGCCGCGCATCAATCCCTGCTGGGGTTGAGCCTTCATCGGTAACCGTTGAAATGGCTACGAAATACCTTTCAATCCCCCGCGAGACGGGAGCGCATCCCGAGACAGGTATGCCGATAACCGCGGGCACGGGCAGATTCGGTCCGTTTATCGTCCATAACGGAGATTTCCGTTCTCTGAAGGGCGCCGACAGCCCGTACGACATAACCCACGAACGGGCGCTTGAAATACTGAAAGAACCGAAGAAAGGCCGCCCGGGCGTATCAATAGTGCGCGAAGTGGGTGAACATCCGAAAACAAAAAAGAAAATCTACCTCTACAAATCAAAGAGCGGATTTTTCCTGAAAAAAGGATTTAAACATATTTTTGTCGCGCCTGACAAAGCTGACACGCTTTCGCCATCGGAAGCAGTGGAACTTCTGAAAGGGCGCTAATGGAGAAAGTGCTATATTAAGTATAGCACTTTTGTTGGAGCTTATATCCCGCGAGCGCGGTCGTACCTATTCTTACGATTCACAAGCCAGAGATGAGTTTGGAACAGGCGCTCTGTCTCGTCGACACTAACTGTATGCGTCGTACTCACCTCACTTGCTTCGGCGATACGTTCAACGGCTCCATCTATAGCGCTTTGCAAAAAACGACTTCCGTCTTTTTCATTTTCTGTTGCCATAGCTATACTCAAGATAGTATCAGGATATGAGTGACTCTGGCTAGACCCTAATCCCTATCCCCTATACACTAGTTAGATGGCGCACCCCACCGACGACATCATCCGCGCAATGCAGTCGCCTACCGCGAAAGACACGGAAATTATCCGCGACGCGTATGATTTTGCCGAAAAAGCACATGGGGAAGAAAAAAGAAAATCGGGAGAACCCTACATCATTCATCCGCGCGCGATAGCCCTCACCTTAGCCAAACTCGGTATGGACCGCGACACCATCACCGCGGGTATTCTCCACGACACCATTGAAGACACCCCTGTTAAACTGGAGGAAATAGAAAAACGCTACGGTGCGAACGTTGCATCAATGGTGGAGGGCGTTACGAAACTTTCAAAACTGAAATACCGCGGCGTGGAGCGGCACGTGGAATCAATGCGCCGGCTGTTGGTTGCGACCGCAAACGACGTGCGGGTCATCATCATTAAGCTCGCCGACCGCCTGCACAACATGGAGACCCTGCAATACGTATCCGAAGAAAAGCGCGCAAGAATCGCCCTTGAGACCCGGGAGGTCTATGTACCGATAGCGGAGCGCCTGGGTATGGGACTTATCAAAGCACAGCTTGAAGATTTGGCGTTTAAAAATCTTGAACCTGAAAAGTACAAGGAAACCGCGGCGTTTCTTGAGAAAGAAGCGGAGCGGGCGAAAGGTGCACTGGAAGAGACGGTCAAAGACCTGCGGAAAGCGCTTGCGGAAGCGGGTATAAAAAACTTCAGAACGGAATCCCGCATTAAAAACGCCCACAGTTTTGCCGCAAAACTGGAACGCAAAGACAACGACATAGATAAAATATACGACATATTCGCCGTCAGAATCATCGTCCCCTCCTCCGATGACTGCTACAAAACGCTCGGCGTCGTGCACTCCCTGTGGCGTCCGATACCGGGACGCGTAAAAGACTACATTGCAAGTCCGAAGCCGAACGGATACCGCTCAATACATACGACAATTCTGGCGCCGCAGAAAATCATCCTGGAAGTCCAGATACGTTCCGAAGATATGCAGAAAGAAAGCAAATTCGGGATTGCCTCTCACTTTTCATACAAGGAAGACTCGCCCCAAAGAGGAATCGCACAGGGCTGGGCATGGCAGTTTATCCCCTCCCTGATGAGGATGGCACGCGGCCAGAGCCCCCAGACCGCGGCGCCTCTGCCGCGCTGGCTGTCCGAATTGAATGAAGCGGCAAGCGTATTCCGGGAACAGAAAAGCTTCCAGAAAGCCCTCAAAGAAGACTTTTTTGCGGAACGCATGTTCGTGTTTACGCCGAAAGGCGACGTCATAGACCTGCCCGTCGGCGCGACGCCCATAGATTTTGCATATGCGATACACTCCGGAATCGGCAACACGATGGTCGGTGCAAAAGTAAACGGAAAACTGGTGCAACTCACTACCGAACTAAAAAACGGCAACATTGTGGAAATTCTAACCAGAAAAAACGCTCATCCGAATAAGAAATGGATTGACCACGCAAAAACATCTTCCGCAAAGCACCACATCAGAAATACGATATCGCGGACTGAAATTAAATAGAAAACTTTTCAACCGAGAACGTATCGTCGTCTTCCTTAGGAAGAGGCGCGGGAGTATTGTCTGCAGCCTGCAGGGAGTCCTCCACGGTTCTTTCTTCGCGAACCGCGGAGACTCGCGCCAGTATCGCTTCCAAATCCTCGGGAGAAAAGAAATTGATGATAAGTTTCCCGCCTTTGGCATCCTCGCGTATCTCAACCTGCGTGCCCAACTCCACTGCGAACGCATTCTGCATCGCCTGTATTTCGGGCTTTATTTCTTTCTTGCGCGCCCTGTCCCACGCGATTTCCCGGGTAAGTTTTTCAACTTCCCGCACCGAAAGCTTTCTGGTCTGAATATCTCTGAAAAGCGCCATCATTTCTTCCTTGCGATCCTCAAGCATCAGAAGCGCCCGCGCGTGTCCCTCATAAATGAGTCCTGATTTAAGCGCACCCTGCACCTCGTCAGGCAACGACAACAAGCGTAAAGAATTTGAAACATACTCTCGGCTCTTGCCGACTTTCTTCCCTATTTCTACGTTATTGAGAGTGAATTCTTTCGCCAGGCGTTCAAACGCCCGCGCCCGGTCAATTGCGTTCAGATCTTCCCGCTGAAGGTTTTCAATAATGGCGATTTCCAGTTTCGTCCGTTCATTTTCCTCCGCCGAGCGGATGATAACGGGAACCTGCGAAAGACCCGCGAGTTTGGACGCACGAAGTCGCCTCTCGCCTGCAATCAGTTCGTAGTATGTTGAAATCCCGCCGTCTTCTTTAGTCTCTTCATGACGCGTGACAGTCAGGGGCTGCAACACGCCGTACTGACGGATAGAGTCCGACAAATCCTTCAGGCGCGCTTCATCAAATTCGGTTCTCGGCTGGTACGGATTCGGACGAACCTTTCCCGTCTCCACCCAGAAAATCGCATCGCTCTGGAACTGTGACATGGAGCAATTTTAGCATGGCGAAAAAACAGGAAATACGTTACGATAGCTCAACACTTGCCCAGGTGGCGAAATTGGTATCCGCGCACGACTCAAAATCGTGTTCCGCAAGGAGTGTGGGTTCGACTCCCACCCTGGGCACAATGCATTCTATTCCCGCTGATGTCATAGAGACAATACGCGCGCTTACACTGAACAGAAACCCGAAAATTGGTTCAGTTTTGTTTATAGCCGTCGACGGACACGGGGGTTCCGGAAAAACGACCTTTGCTTTGCTTTTGTCAAAAGAGTTGGGGTCAGGAGTGGTTCAACAGGATGATTTCGCAAGCTGGGAGAACCCCCTCGACTGGTGGCCGGAGGTTATTGAAAAGATCTTTCGGCCGATAGCAGACGGGGCAAAAACAATCAGTTATCCGCGCACAAAATGGTGGCCCGGACATACACCGGAACCGGTTGCCGACACACCCGTCACTAATGTAATGATTCTTGAGGGTGTGAGCTCGCTAAGAAAAGAGTTTCGCGACTACGTAAGTATCGGCATTTTTGTGGATACTCCCGACGACATATGCCTACGGCGCGGGATAGAAAGGGATATGGCGTCAGGTGAACCTCGGGAAAAAATTGAAGCACTCTGGCAAAAGTGGCTCAGTAGTGAAAATGAATATTTTTCTCGGGACAATCCGAAGCACTACGCTGACATTATTGTCGACGGGAATGCCAATTTTAAGCGGAAATAATTACCCTTTCCCTACCGCTTCACTGATATTTTTGTAACCGTCCTTCTCAAGCAATTTCACTAATCCTTGGTTTATAGTGCGCGCAATAAACGGACCTTCGTAGATGAAGCCCGTATACACCTGAACAAGCGAAGCGCCGGCTTTTATTTTTTCGTAGGCATCTTCAGCGGTAAAAATCCCGCCGACACCGATAATCGGGAGCGTCGGCCTCTTTTTGTGAATGTAGCTGATAATCTCCGTCGCCTGTTTCTTAATCGGCTCGCCCGAAAGCCCGCCTGCGGTCTCTGCTGCGGCACGTGATACGCCTTCTCGTGCGACCGTCGTGTTAACCGCGATAATGCCGTCAATACTTCCCTCCTCACACACCACTAAAAGCTCATCCAGAGCTTCATATGAAAGATCCGGAGCTATTTTTACCAAAAAAGGTTTTCGTACTGCCTGCATGTCCCTGTATTCGTTCAGTGTCCGGAGTATCTCCACTAAAAATTTTTTATCCTGAAGCTCACGCAGACCGGGAGTGTTCGGAGAGCTGACATTAATGGCGAAATAATCTCCGTAGTCGTACAAGCGTTCAAGCGAAAACCGATAATCCGCGGCCGCTTCCTCCAACTCCGCGCGCTTTGATTTGCCGATTGAGATACCGACAGGGACAGAAACTTTCATGCGCGACAGCCTGCGCGCCAGGGCACCCGCCCCTTTATTGTTAAAACCCATGCGGTTTACGAGCGCCCGGTCTTCGGGAAAACGGAAAATGCGCTGGCGTGGATTTCCGTCCTGCGGGTACTTGGTTATTGTACCCACCTCTACATATCCAAAACCCAGCGCAGAGAGGCCCGTGGTAACGTTACCGTCTTTATCAAATCCTGCCGCAAGACCGACCGGGTTTGTAAAGGAGAGGCCGAATATCGTCTGAGAAAGGAGCGCGTCTTCGTCTCTTTGAAACAGAGAAAAAACCCATGAAAACGGGGGCGTGCCGGCAATTTTCAAAAATAAAAGCGCACATGAGTGCGCCGTTTCCGGGTCCTTAACGAAAAGGAACAGTACTGAAATAAAAAAACGATACATTAGCGGTACCTGTTTATTTCATCGCGAAGCGCTTTTGCTTCGCGCGCGGGACTGTCGGAAAAAATAATCGCTTTCGTGGAATTGACGATAAGTCCCAAACCCTTACTGTTTTTCCCCGCTTTCATAACCGCCTCCACGCTTCCTCCCTGCGTTCCCACTCCCGGAACCAAAAGCGTCATGTCGCCGACGATTTTCCTGATGACCGCCATTTCTTCAGGATACGTCGCGCCCACGACCAGCATGCAGTTGCCGTTTTCGTTCCACCCTCCGGCCACTTTCTCGGCGACAATCTGCCACATTTTCTTTCCGTTTGATTCCACATCCTGCAGTTCTCCCGCACCGGGATTTGAAGTCCTGCAGAGAATAATGGATGCTTTATCTTTCCGGGATAAAAACGGCTGCAGCCCGTCCTTCCCGAGGTACGGATGCAGTGTAATTGCATCAAAACCCAGCGTATCCAAAATGGCGCGCGCATAGAGCTCGCTTGAGTAGCCGATGTCGGCGCGTTTCGCGTCACAAATCGTGAGGATATCGGGGAATGCCTTCTCCAGATAATTAACGGTCATTTCCAATTCCAGCATCCCCTGCGCGCCCGCGCCCTCGTAGGATGCCATGTTCGGTTTATATGCCGCGGTAAATTCCGCCGTTTGGTCAATGATGTATTTATTGAATTCAAACTGAGGAAATTTCTGCGACGTAAACGCCTCGGGCAATTTTTCCAAATCCGGGTCAAGCCCGACCGAGACGAGAGAATTCGCCTTTTGTGCGCGTGTTTCGTATTTAAGAACCGCGTTCATGGTGATTTCTTTGACTGTACCATACCGGCACGTGCGTTCGTTTCTACGATATCAAAATCATTCCCGCGCTGAATGAGAAGAAAATCAACCGGCTCGTCCCATTCTTTGCGCGAGAGCGGCGTCTCTGAAAGCAGGCTCTCATTGAGGACGCCGACGCGAAGCCATCCTTCCGGAAGTTTTGACAACAGACGGTCATACCACCCGCGACCCCTGCCGTGGCGCGTACCCGAAAGGTCAAACGCACGACCCGGAATAAAGAGCGCTACGGCGTCCTCGCCGTATCTGTCACGCAATTCGCGCTCCACCTCCTCGGGATCAAGTTCTTTTGATGCAGGAATAACATAATCCGCCGGCGGAAAATCGCGTGCCCGAAGAAACGCCGCAAAGTCAGGCTCATCGCGCATGGGCGCGTACCCGACCGACTTTGATGTTGCCAAGGCCGATTCTAGAGAGCTCTCCATGCCTATTGGCGTTTTGCGGAAAAATTAAATTTTTCCCACGAGATTCAGGTCGCCGCCCTTCAGGGTGTCGTCACCCGGATTCCATTCCGCGGGGCACACCTGTCCTCCGTGTGTGCGTACAAACTGTGCAGCCTCCAATTTTCTCACCAATTCTTTTGCCGAGCGGCCGATGGCATTGTCGTGGATTTCCATGGTACGGAGTATCCCGTCGGGATCAATGACGAAAGTACCGCGAAGCGCAAGCCCCTCGTCCTCCACATGCTCAAGCCCCGACGGTGCAATATAGACACCGAATGCTTTTAATAGCCTTCCTGCGGGGTCCGCGGCCATCGGGTATTTGATTTTTTTGATTGCGGGAGAAGTGTCGTGCCATGCTTTGTGCGTAAAAACGGTATCGGCGGAGACACTGATGACTTCCGCCTCCAAATCCTGGAATGATTTGTAGTGAGCGGCAAGCTCTTCAAGCTCTGTGGGGCAGACGAACGTAAAATCCGCTGGGTAAAACACGAGGATAACCCACTTCCCTTTGTAGTCAGAGAAGCGCACCTCCTTTACTTTATCCTCATGAAAAATCTCAAACTCATAGTCGGGAACAATATGCCCCACTTTCACCTGGCTCTGGAAGCCGAGGGCGTCATTCTGGTCAGCTGGTTCTTTAGACATACCTTTGATTACTAATGTAACTCCCGTAGTATAACATTACCGTTTCTAGGGGCGCGGGGGCGCAACAGCGCGGTATACGCATGCAAAAAATCATCATCATTGTCGGCCCGACCTCCTCCGGTAAAACGGCCTTGGCGGTTACCCTTGCGCGTGCCATCTCGGGTGAAGTTATTTCCGCCGACTCGCGCCAGGTATACCGCGGACTTGATATCGGGAGCGGGAAGGTAACAAAGAAAGAAACGCGGGGCATCTCCCATCATCTCCTTGATGTGGCCGACCCTAAAAAAGTCTACACCGCTTCGGATTTCGTCCGGGACGGACGCGCGGCAATTGCAGCAATTGCCGCGCGGGGTAAGGTACCTGTAATCGCAGGAGGTACGGGATTTTACATAGATGCACTCACGGGAGTGATGCCGCTTACCGAAGTCCCGCCGAATCCGGAACTGAGATATAAACTCGCGAGGTGCTCCTTACAACAACTCCGGGCGAAACTGAAACAACTGGATCCGAAACGCTACAAAACAATTGATACGGGAAATCCTGCGCGCCTCATGCGAGCCATAGAAATTGCAACCGCGCTCGGCTCGGTGCCGACTGCGAAAGGCAGGAAACTGTATGACACTCTCTTCATCGGTCTTGCGGTTCCCCTAGAGGAACTGAGGAGAAAAATCCATACTCGCCTATTCGCGCGAATAAGGGGTATAGAGCGTGAAGTTAAAAAACTTCACGCAAAAGGTCTTTCGTGGAAACGCATGGAAGCATTGGGGCTTGAGTACCGCTACATGGCGCGGTACCTGCAGAAGAAAATCTCTCGCGAGGATATGACGCGAGAACTTGAAAAAGAAATTGTGAAGTATGCGAAGCGTCAGATGACGTGGTTCAAACGAAATAGAGAAGTTGTATGGCTTTCTCCGAGGGACGCGGGAAAAACGATTCAACTGTCAAAGCGCTTCCTCGGCTTGCGAAAGAAGCGCGTATAATGCATTCTTGCCGTACGGGCGAAAAAGCGAGGCTAGCATGCCCTCGCTCGAAGGCAATACGATATACTCGTACTGCCCTTCTCACTCGGGCGATTAGTTTAATGGTAGAACGGAGGTCTCCAAAACCTCTAGCGGGGGTTCGATTCCCTCATCGCCCGCATCTGATTTCAAAAAGCCCCCTCAGGGGCTTTTTTATTACTTCTTCGCTTCCTTGAAAACTTCGCGTTTGCGGGTCTTCGGATTGTACTTTTTCAGAGAGAGCTTTGCGTTTGCGAGCTTCTTCTTATTCTTTCGCGACCACACAATATGGCCCGAAGAAGATTTCAATTTAACCAAGTTGTCTTGTGACATAGAGAGGCACTATATATGGAGATGCTTCATCGGTCAAACTACGGATAATGAACATGGAAGTGCTGGTTCGTAGCGCCTACGTTGCAGCGAATCTGACCTTGGACATCCGCGGGAAACCCCGCAACCGCTGTATTACATGATTGTGTACCGCGCGGAATGTCAAACTCAAAAACAGCCGGGAGACCTGCAGTATTTGCCGCCTGCAAGACCCGGGTAATGTTTGCTGTTGTATAGTCATTGTCGTTACTAAATCCCATATCTATGGCAGCACCGCTCGCATGTTGGGAACCCGCTACGTGAGCAGAGGAACCGGGAGGCCATCCCTCTGTGATGCGAAGACCGCCCGCCTGATTACCGAGGGCAGTACGAAAAGCCGTCATTTTTTCCGCAAGCGCAGGAGTCGCGCCGGAGGCTGCCCCGGATTTTACCGTGAAGCCGGTTACATTCACACAATTATCGCATC
>CAYHUW010000003.1:24556-25950 GCA_964359685.1 uncultured Candidatus Saccharibacteria bacterium | reverse complement strand
GACAGAAGCGTGCGAAACGCTTTCTCGTCAAGAACCGCAACGCCGAGCTCTTCGGCTTTCTGGAGTTTTGAGCCCGGCTCTGCTCCTGCAACCACGTAATCGGTCTTTTTGGATACGGAACCGGAGACGCTTCCGCCCCGCCCGCGAATCATTGCGGCCGCTTCACCCCGACTCAGTGTCGGTAACGTGCCGGTCAAGACGAAGGTTTTTCCGGAAAACACACCTTCCGTTTTTCCCATCCCCCGTAACACCGATACATGAGACAACAGGTGCTCTAGCGCGTGTATGTTTTCTCTGTCGCGAAACCAGTCATACACCGACGACGCCACAATCCCTCCGACACCCTCTATGCTCTGAAGTTCCTCAACCGACGCGGAACGGATTTTCCCGAGCGTTCCGAAATGCGAGGCGATATCGCGCGCGGTTTCCTCCCCCACCTGCGGGATTGAAAGACCGATTAAAAAACGATCCAGCGGAATTTTTTTTCTCTTCGCGATACTTTCAGTCAGATTTTTTGCCGAGAGTTCCGCGAAACCTTCTAACCCCAAAAGGTCGCCTTCGGTGAGAGTAAAAATATCCGCATACCCCGTCAAAAGTCCCTCATCCATCAGCAGGTCTACGGTTTTAATCCCCATACCTTCTATATCAAACGCGTGTTTCCCGACGAAGTGCTGAAAGCGGCGGCGCTGCTGCGCCGCCGAATCTTTGGCAACGCACCGCCACGCGCTCATCCCCGGCACCCGCTCAACGGAGCCGTCGCCGCCGCACTCGGGAACGTGCTTCGGAAACACGTATGGTTTGGTGCGTTTCGGACGAAGTTCGGGTACGACTTTCACCACTTCGGGAATCACGTCACCCGCGCGCTGTATCACCACAGTGTCTCCGACACGGACATCCAGGCGCTGTATCTGATCCTCGTTGTGCAATGTCGCGCGCGACACAACGACCCCCGCAACCGACACCGGCTTCAGGTGCGCAACCGGGGTCAGTATTCCGGTTCTTCCGATTTGAAGCGCAATATCTTCAACGATTGTAGTGACCTGTTCGGCGGGGAACTTATACGCGACCGCAAACCGCGGAGCCTTGCCCGTGTAGCCTAATAGGTCCTGGAATTTCCGCTCGTTTACTTTAATAACGATACCGTCAATCAGGTAGTCGGCTTTTTCGCGCGCCGAGAGAGATTTTTTCCAAAACAGAACAACGTCGGCAACGGACTCCGCAACGTACGAATGACGGTTTACCTTAAATCCTAGGCCCGAGAGGTACGCGAGTTCTTCCGATTGCGTATCGGGTATCTTTTCCGACGAACGCGCGACGTCGTATATAAACGTATCTAATTTGCGGGACGCGGCGACTTTCGGGTCCAGCTGCCGTATTGACCCCGCCGCGGCGTT
>CAYHUW010000003.1:22724-24546 GCA_964359685.1 uncultured Candidatus Saccharibacteria bacterium | reverse complement strand
AAATTCCGGCTCCCCCATTTTTTTCTTTTCCCTGTTCACAAGCGCGAGACCCTGCTTCCCCATCCACACTTCTCCTTCAACGACGACGTCAACCGGCCGCGACAGTACCAGAGGGACGGAATCTATCGTGCGCACATTCATGGTGACATCCTCCCCTATTGTGCCGTCACCGCGGGTCGCGGCCGTGACCAACAGTCCTTTCTCATACGTCAGAACGATTTTTAAACCGTCTATTTTCAGTTCACATGAGTAGTCAACGCGCCGATTCTCGCCGACTGCTTTTCTGACACGGACGTCAAACGCATGCAGTTCTTCTTCGGAAAAAACATCATTAAACGACCACTGCAGGACTGAGTGACGCACTTTTTTGAACCCCGGGAGCGGACCACCCGCAACCCGTTGCGTCGGCGAGTCGGGAGTAACGAGCGAGGGATACTGTTCCTCAAGAGACGCAAGCTCGTGCTTCAGAGCGTCAAGCGCCGCGGCGGAAATTTCCTCTCTGTCTTCCACGTGATACAGGTGCCGGTATCGGTTAATAGCGGCGCGGAGTTTTTCCGCCCGCTCGCGCACCTTCGTATCCGCCGTCTTCATGCGTGAAATTGTACCCCGTCACTAGAACTTGGCGTAGTGCTTTGTAGCGACTTTTCGGTAAAATCCACTATCTAAATACTGTACCTACAGTGTGCGAATACTGCTATTGCGACAAAGCACAGGGAGCTACAACGCCAAGTTTCAGTGCGGGGTGTACCTTTCCCGTTGAAAAAGGCGAGATTCTAATAGTTGACCCGGATGGCGCGCTCCAGACGCAGAGGGTTTGTGGTAACGCAGGTGTTATACCCCGCCGATTCTATGGTGGTTCTTATCGGGTAGTATCTGCGGGTAACGGTAATCGTTGCGCACGGCAGTGTTTGCAGAATGCCGCCGATGGGAAAAGAAAACGTTGTAATCAGAGTTTCATCATTAATATCGCCCGGGTCATTCACTCCCACATTAATATGCGTCCGCGGCGTAACGATATTTACCGTGGAGCCGCCGCACGTCACCGTCGTTGCGGTTGATGTGGTCGCGAAAAGATTGTTTTTAAAATCGTTGAAAAGCGCGCATTCTATTCCGGTATCCGCCGCGTAAAAAGAAAACTGAGACTCTCGTCCCGCGGCGGAAAGCACGATTTCTTTGGATACGATATCGTAAATGGCCGAACCGAGCGCAATCAGGACGCTTGAAACCAAAACCGCCAACAATAGCGTGAACCCCCGCTCAATCTTCATCTGTCCCTGCCGCTTGTCTCTTGTCTCTTGTCTCATAGATTAGAGCCAGTTAAAGAAATTCTCATAGATGGTGAACGACCGGTTGATGCCCGCGGACACCCAGCTCACGGTTACCTGCGCATTCACTTCGTTCGCGTTTACCGTCGTAAGTGAAAGCTTCCGCGAGTACAGAGACGGCAACCCGAGCCGCGCATTAAAGAGGAACGTGCTCTGATCCACGAGAAGCGGCGGACATGCCCCGGTTATGCAGACCGTGTGTTCAAAGTATGGAAAGTCCACGTTACAGACCGCGGGTGCGGTGCACGCCTGTGCGGTCGCAGTCATCAGTCCGTCCATCCAGGACCGTGCGGGAGTCGCGAGATAATTCTGGTCGCGCTTCGCGCGTACGTACTCCAACCCTTCCTGCGCAAGATAAAAAGCCGTTACCTGATCGCGCGCGTAGTATGCCGTCCTCAAAGCCGCCGCCGCAATAGAGAGGGGGCCGGCCAAAGACACGAGCAAAATCGCCGAGGCGACAAATGTCTCTATCAGTGTGAAACCGCGGGGCTGTCTCT
>CAYHUW010000003.1:8400-22714 GCA_964359685.1 uncultured Candidatus Saccharibacteria bacterium | reverse complement strand
CTCTTGTCTCTTGTCTCTTACTTGTTTCCTGTTTCATATTTCTCCTTTATAGGTCCAAGAGACGCTGGACGACGCTTGATTGGATGGTGAATTGCGTGGTACCGCCCGGAACTACCGCGGATCCTTTGATGCGCATCAGAATTCTCGGCTGAAGCCCGTCTCCGCGCGGAGAGCCGATGACGTAGAAATCAAAATTTTCTATGGTCACTTCGGGTGCGGTCAGCGCAACCCACGTGTTATTCGCTCCGGAAAAAAGCGAGCGCTCTAGCTGAGTGCCGTTTAATCGGTAGACCGTCTGGTCGTTCACTTCAGACGCGCTCCCGTCCGCAGGTTCAAATGCCAAGAAAACATTGTTCTCTCCGCTCGGGCAGTCCAACGGACTCGTCAGCGTCGCGGGAGACGGCGGTATGGAGGAAGTCCTGCAATGGTAGCCGGTACCGACACGCATAGAGCGCGACATTGATTCAACCGCCGCATTCAGGTTATTCATAACGGCATTGATCGCCTGCGACCGCCGGTTTGTCTCAACCAATGACAGAAGCGCGCCGACGCCGATAAGCATGACAATCGCAAAGATAGACACCGCCACCATCAACTCAACAAGCGTGAAGCCCCGGGATTCGCGCATACGTAGATGAATTATAGCAAGAAGAGAGGCGCATTCGTCCGCGAAAGGAACTACTGCGCTATTTTGTTATGCACCAAAACGCCGCCCGCAAAGTACGTGTGCGATGGAAATGCAGTTATGTTGTAGACGTACGCTTCGGCTTCTCCTGTTTCAATGGAAACTACCGCAACGTCGCCGGAAAGACCCGTCAGAACATCTCCGACCGTGAGATCGCCGGCGTTTACCCAGCCGCGCTTGGTGTAGATCGGGTGTTCCGCCGTGACTTCCAAATCCCCGTTTATCTTTATAAGACCGTACGGAACCATGCCGTGCTCTTCAGGACCGTGTCTGAAGAGGCGTGTAACGATGTTCTTCCGCATTGTTCCGTCTTCATCCTGACCCATGACCATGTCCCCAAGCCGCAGATCTTTGATGGCTTTCGTTGTCCCGTCTGCCATCAGGATTGGCGTGTCGGGCGCGAAGCAGTATGAACCCTGGAAATAGTACGAGCTCTGGTAGTAGCCCTGAGCGTAGTAGGAACTTTGGTAGTAACTCTGATAATAACTCTGGTAATAAGACTGATAGTAGGACTGGTAGTAACCCTGACCGTAGTACGTACCCTGGTAGTAGCCTTGGCTATACCCCGTTGCCTGATATCCGCTCTCATACCCGCCTTCGTATCCGCCCTGATAGTAACCTTGGTAGTAGCCCTGGCCGTAATACGCCCCCTGACCGTAGTAGCTGGATTGCGCATAGTAAGAAGATTGGGCGTAGTAAGAGGATTGAGCGTAGTAGGCTGACTGCGCGTAGTATGCGGACTGAGCATAATACGCCGACTGGGCGTAGTAAGAGGATTGCGCATAATAGTTGGATTGAGCGTAGTAGGTGCCCTGGTAGTACCCCTGAGCATAGTAGGCTGACTGGGCGTAATACGTGCTCTGATAGTATCCCTGAGCGTAGTAGGCTGACTGGGCGTAATACGTGCTTTGCGAGTAACAGGCGCTGCAGCTCCCCGCCAGGCAGCCGCAGGTGCAGTTCTGCACCACGACGCCCGTGCATGAATTAACCACGTTCCCGCCCGAGCAGACATTTGAAGGAGTGCAGCAGGCGCCTGAAGCACACACCTGCGGAGTAAGGCAGTTCGCCGTAATAGTCCCGCATGAATTCACGACATTATTGCCTGAACATGAATTCGGCGGAGTGGGAGTGCATGAGTTACAGGAACTCGCGCCGCTCGTACAGCCGTACGTGCACGTCTGAATCAGCTGATTTGTACAGCTGTTCCGGAGCTGTCCGGCGGAACAAACGCTGGTGGGAGTACAGCTCGCGAAACTGGTGTACGTTGAGTTGGGATTAACCGCAATTTGTCCCGTGGAAGCGACCGTAAGCGTGCGCACTTCCCCCGCGGGAGAGGCGACGCTGATTTTTGCGACCGAATAATCAGACGAGGCGCTTGATTTAATATTCGCGTCCGGATTCGGACGGAAAAAGACGACATCCATATATGAGATAGTCGTCGCCGTTGAACCGTCGGAACACTGCTCCTCCCCGGTTGATTTCACCCCGCAGAATTTCAAAATGCTGTGCTGATTGCTTACGGTGTACTGTTTTATAACCGAGTCAGTCAGACTGTCATACTGATTATTTAAATTCGTATCGGCGAAAAAGATGTATTTGCCTTTGTTGGCTGCGTCCACGTGAACGCCGTACCCTGAACCGAATGTGCTGTTGTACTGCTGGACCGAAAGTCCGTATACCTGCGCTTCGCGGATTGAAAGAGCGATATTGTATGCAAGACTCCCCAAAAGCACGGAGCTGTTGAAACGGGAATGGTTCGCAAGCACCACTAACGAGATAGCCGCGAAAATACCGACCACGACCAAAAGCTCCATCAGGGAAAACCCGCGGACCGACCCCCTGTGTGACCGATTGTTCATAGCGTTACGCGGACTGTGAAGAGATTCGTAACATACATAACGGGATTACGGCGCGGCGGCCGACGCCGGACTTACGGCAATCTGTCCCGTTGACGCGACGGAGAGCGAGCGCGACTCCCCGGTCGCCGAAGCTACGGTGATCACCGCCCTTGAATACATTCCGGAATTATCCGTGGTCTTATCAGATGAAATATTCGCATCAGGATCGGGTCGGAAAAATACCACATCAAGTTTCGTAATAGCGACCAGCGTGCTTCCGTCCGAACATTCCTGGTCTCCTGTTGATTTCACTCCACAGAATTTTAGGATGCTGTGCTGCTTGTTGAGCGTGTACTGTTTGATGACTGAATCGGAATCGGCGTCGTACTTGTTGTTGGCATTGGTATCGGCAAACAGTATGTACGAAGTCCTGTCGGCGGATGCGATATGAACGCCGTATCCCGTTTGAAAACTGCTGTTGTACTCCCGGACCGAAACGCCATAGACCTGCGCTTCGCGGATTGAAACGGCGATCGTGTAGGCAAGATTGCCCAAAAGGACGGAACTATTGAACTTTGCATGATTCACCAGGACAACAAGCGAAATGACGGAAAAAATACCCATCACCACCAGAAGTTCCATCAGAGAAAACCCGCGGGGAGACCTGCCCGAATGCGAATTCACCGGCGACGTAGGGCGAGCGGAATGAAAAAAAAATTTTTCATTTCCGAGCCGAGGAGCCGGAAAGATTCTTATCTTTGCCATATAATTTGTGAAAGCCATGCGCCAAACGCGAGCGGAGATATGCCGGTGAAAATCGCCACAAGCACACCGACCGCGAGAAACGGAACGAACGGCAGTTCAGTTTTCATGGTAACTCGTGCAAAACGCGGGGACAATCTAAATACACGAAGCACGGAGGATAACAGCATCACGCCGAGGTAGAAAATGCTGCCGATCCATACCGCGAGCATCAGCGCTTCAATGCCGCGAAAAAGTCCCAAGAGAAGTCCGACGGCGCCCGCGATGTACACGTCGCCCATACCCATTCCCTTCCCCTTCGTTCCGAAGTGGAGCAGAAGCAGAAACCCCGCAAGTGCCGCACCGCCTAAAAGCGCATCATAAAAAGGCGCGGGGGAAGCGACAGAGAATGATTGAAAAACGGGCGCGAGGACTGCGGCGATAAGAAGCGCGTAGATAAACGGCATCGGAACGAGCGTATGCCTGATGTCGTAAACCGTGAGGGCGACCAAAGCCGACAGAAACGCCAGGAGTGACACAAACGCGCCTATGGACCAGAGAGAAAGCGCGGGGGGGACTGTATACCAGGAAAGAACAAAGAGCGCCGCAAGTGAGAGCTCAACGTACGGATACTGGGAAGACAGGCGGCTCCCGCACGCGCGGCACTTCCCCCGCAGGAGGAGATACGAAAGCACGGGAATCAGATCATACGCGCGTATCTGCTTGCCGCATGCCATGCAGTGGGAACGCTCCTGCCGGGACTCGGAAAACCCGAATCTCAGGATAACAACATTCAGAAAACTGCCGACTGCGAGCCCGAGAAGCCCAAGAAAAAAGTACGGCAGAAGTTCGGTCATGTGTCACCAGTGTACCGTGATACAAAAACCCGGTATTCTCTATCCCCCTCCCGCCAAAGGCGACAATAAAAAAATCCCGGGCTAGCCCGGGATTTTTTTATAACGTTTGACGAAGCGTTACGGAGTCACGTCAAAACACTGATCGGCGCCTGCTGCATCCGTCGTATCGCAGTTTGCGTCGTTACCGTCAAAGCCGAAGGTAAGTGACACACCAAGGTCGGCATCACCCGTGAGAGCCTGGTTGCTTGCTTCTTCCAGAACCCCACCCAAGTGGTAGTACATACAGCTTCCGGTAGCTACGGCGCAGGCACCTCCGTCTTGTGTAAGAAGGTTGTCATACGCGTACGCGTCACCGTCCGGTTCGTTCGGAACGACCGCGATGTAGACCGGGTCCAAATCGCCGAGTGCATCGGGGTACTCGCCGACGGAATCAAAGTAAAGCGCGAGCGCGAGCTGAAGCTGCTTAACGTCCGCAATGCGGCGCGTGTCGCGGCTCTTCAGACGTGCCGTGTTGAGGGATGCCAGCACGACTGACGAGAGAATGCCGATGATCGCAATCACGACCAGGAGCTCAATCAGGGTGAAGCCCTTCTGGCTCTTTTGTGAAGTAATACTCATCATAAATAGATTAGATATTCTAAAAAGTAAATTGATAATGGCAACCTAACGACACACAATCGCGGTTCAGAGTACATTGTAGCGGTATTAAGGGCGGCGAGGGGTCAAAATGTGGATAACGGGGCACTACGCAAAACGGCAATTTCAGATACCGCTCCAAGGGCGCTTGCCCGGTCTAAGTATCTGAAATTGCCGTTTTTCTCCGTTTAAGAGAAGCGGGGCTTAAATAGCGGCGGAAATGTTGTAGATAGGAATGAGGACCGACGCCAAGAGAATGCCGACGCCGAGCCCCAACACCACAATCATCAAAGGCTCAATAAGATCAACGAGTGTGTCTACCGCGTTGGTAACCTCGCGCTGATAGAACTTCGCCAATGTCTTCAATATGCTCCCCAGCTCTCCTGTTTCTTCGCCCACCTTAATCATCGCGCTCATAATGCCGGGAATTTCCGGACGATTCGCCACCGCACCTGAAACAGTACCTCCTCCCTTTATAGAGCGGGACACGTCAAGGAAGATTTCTTCATATACGGCATTCCCGACGACGTTCGCGGTTATTTCTGTTGCCTGCACCATAGAAATGCCCGACCCGAGCATGGTGGAAAGGTTGTCGGCAATACGCCCCAGGTAGAGTTTCCGGTACAAATCGCCGACGTAGGGAGTGGAAAGCATGAGTCTGTCCCAGGTCGCTTTGCCGGTCTCGGTTTGCACATACCGAAAGAGAAAGAACGCGCCGATGATCGCCAAAATCAGGAGAAAGACGCCGTACGTGACAAAAAAGTTACTGATTGCGATAACCACCCGGGTATACATCGGAATTTCCTGGCCGGCATCAATAAGAATCTGGGATATTTTCGGAATAACCAGGGTCATCATCAGAATCATGACGACGACAAATGTTCCGATGACAAACGCCGGGTAAATAAGCGCATTTTTCGCTTTTGACATGACCTCATACGTCCGGTCCAGGTAGTCCGCAAGGTAAATGAATGTTTCATCCAATTTTCCCGCTTCCTCGCCCGCACGCACCATATTTACGTAAAACGGCGTGAAGACTTTTTCGTGTTTTGACAGCGCTTTTGAGATAGTAGTCCCCGCCTGCAGATCGTCCGCAACCTCCGTTAAGACGCGCTGCATCATGGGCTTCTCGGACTCGGACGCCAGGAGGCGGAAAATGCGCAGCGCGGACACCTGTGCCTCAAAGAGCGTGGAAATCTGGCGCGACAAAAGCACGACATCGCGGTTCGTTACGTTTTCAAAGAAGGTCAGATTCGCCGAAAGGAATCCCTGATTCTCCTCCACCTCATCAACCGAAGACACCGTGAGTCCCCTGCGCTGGAGCGATGTAACGGCGACATCGCGTGAAATCGCGTCTATGGTGCCTTCCTGTTTCGCACCGCTTTGGTCAATTGCCTGATATTTAAAAATCATGATTTATATAAGACGCGCGAATGTCTTCGGGTTAAACGCGCGTGCAAGCGCGTTCTCAGGAGTCACTTCGCCGCGGCGCACCAGATCGGCGAGATTCCTGTTCATATCAATCATGCCCGACTCTGTTCCGGTTTCAATAACGGCATTTATTTCGTGCGAGCGTTTTTCACGGATGAGGTTTGCGACGGCTTCGTTGTTAATCAGAAGCTCGTACGCCGGAATCAGACCGCCCGAAACACGCGGCACCAGTCTCTGTGAGAAAATGCCCGCCAAAGAAGACGCGAGCTGGAGACGAATCTGATCCTGCTGACCTTCGGGGAAGGTATCAATGATGCGGTCAATGGTCTGCGCCGCATTGTTGGTGTGCAGAGTTGAAAGCACCAGGTGCCCCGTTTCCGCGGCAGTAACCGCGGCTGACATCGTCTCGGGTCCGCGCATCTCGCCCACCATGACCACATCAATGTCCTGCCGGAACGCCGAGCGCAGAGCCGCATGGAACGATTTCGTGTCTATTTCCACTTCGCGCTGATTAATAACGGAGTTTTTTGACTCAAACGTATATTCAATGGGATCTTCAATCGTAATGATGTGCTCGGTGCGGGTCTGATTGATGCGCTCCACCATTGATGCGAGTGTCGTTGACTTCCCCTGTCCCACCGGCCCCACCACCAGGAAAAATCCCTGCTGCAGCTGGCAGAACGTCTCCAAAACCGGAGGCAGACTTAATTCTTCAAACGTTTTGATGGTATTCGGGATGAGACGGAGCGCGACCGAAACCGTTCCCTGCTGCACAAAACCGTTCCCGCGGAATCGTACTTTATCCTTATACGAGTATGAGAAATCAACTTCCTGAGTCTCCAGGAATTGCTTCTTCTTTTCCGGCGAAAGCATTGCCGAGAGGAGGCCCATAGAATCTTCCGGGCTGTATTTCTGCTTTTTGAGAAGCGGAATCAGAGCGCCCGACACACGGATAATCGGGGTCATCTTCGCCATGATGTGGAGATCGGAAGCGCCCTCCTTTATCATCGTTTCTATCAGAGATTCCAGCTCGGATTTGTATTCCATACGTTATTTTTTCTTAGTCTCCGCGATAGTAAGCGTTTTCTGCAGTACTTCGGACGGAATGGAGCTCGCTTTAATAATGTACCCCGACGCGCCCAAGCTCATCGCTTTATCAATATCCTCCTGCTGACCCTGATTTGTGAGCATGATAATCGTCGTATCCTTTGCGAGCCCTTCTTTCCGCACCACCTCAAGAAACTCAAACCCGGTCATGGAGGGCATCACGACGTCAAGAAGAATAATGTTCGGGTTCGCGCCGCCCCGGAGTTTCTCCAGAGCTTCGCGGGGATCGGTCATGGCTTCAATGGTGCAGCCGGAGTCTTTGAACTTCAGCGTGTACATATCAAGCAAAAACTTGTCGTCATCAACGAGGTATACGGAATATGAAACTTTTTTCTTTTCTTCAGCCATAGATTACGCGGGTGTCGCCTGCGGGGCGCTCGGGGTCTCCTGTTCTTCTATCGCGTCTCCGCCGAGCGTGTTAATTTCTTCAAACGGAATCTGTCCTCCGAGCATTTTAATGATAGCATCCTCCTTCATCGTAAACATGCCCTCCGCCCGCGCGACTTTGTAAATATCGTCTTCAAGCGGATGTGTGAGGACTACTTTTTCCATTTCTTTCGTCATCGGAATCATCTCAAATACGCCCACTCTTCCGCGCGTACCGTTCGCGCATTCAGGCGACGGTGAAATGCCGTAAATTGTTTCCGCTTTCGGAATCCGCTTCTTGAACTCCTCCGGCATATCGGCGAACTCTGCGTCCATCAACGATTGAATTGCACCTTTAACCGGGAGCGGAGCATCCACGGAATCCGGACAGCGCCGCCGTACGAGGCGCTGCGCCATTGATAAGACCAGAGTCGGCGCAATCAGATACGGGTCAACCCCCATGTCTACGAGGCGAGGGATGACGCCGATGGCGTTGTTCGTGTGCAATGTGGAAAGCACCATGTGTCCGGTGAGCGCCGCCTGAATAGCAAGCTGCGCGGTTTCTTTGTCGCGGATTTCGCCGACCATAATAATGTCCGGGTCCTGACGGAGAATGGAACGCAAGCCCGACGCGAACGTGTAGCCGATTTCAGGACGAACCTGGGACTGCGAGACTCCCTCAACGTCGTATTCAACGGGATCTTCCAAAGAAACAACGTTCAGGCCTTCGCGATCCAGTTCCTGAAGCATGGCATACAAGGTCGTTGATTTACCCGAACCGGTAGGCCCCGAGATGATAATGATTCCGTACGGACGTCGTATCGCCTTCCGGACAACCTCAATATCTTCTTTCCCCATCCCGAGAGACTCCAGGGTCATCGCTTCGCGTTTCCTGTCCAGAATACGCATCACCACCTTTTCGCCGTGGTACGTGGGGAATGTGGAGACACGGAAGTCAATGCGTCTTCCGTCGATCGTCGCGGAGAAACGACCGTCCTGAGGTTTCCGCCGTTCATCCAGCTTCAGTGAGGAAAGCACTTTGATGCGCGCAACGACCGCACGTTCAACATTTTTCGGCAACCGCAGCGAGGTGTACAAAACGCCGTCAACGCGGAAACGAACCTTGAGTTCCTCCCGGGTCGGCTCTATATGTATGTCTGAACCTTTCCCGTCAACCGCGTATCGTAAAATAGTGGCAACAATTTTCGTTACCGGAGCGTCCTCCTTGATGCGGGTCGCATCCTGCGGGGTAGCATCCTTCTTTTCGGAATCGTCCTCATTGAGTGTAATCGCGCTGTCATCCACGGTAGTCTGCAGTTCATTCAATGCCTGACCCACTTCCCCCGTGAGGCCTTTATACATGGTTATGATTTTGTCAAAATCCTCGTCGGAAATGAGAAAAACTTTGTACGGCAATCCTGTTTTTGAGGCGATGAAATTCAGGGCCTCGGTCGCTTCCAAATTGTCCGGGTCGGTTGTGCCCACCTCCAGGACGTCGTCCGCAACGCCGACGGGGGCGAAACGATAATGCCGCGCCGAGTCTTCGGGAATATATCTGAGCGTTTCGTACGAGACGCTTTCATCACCCAGTGCGCGAATCGGCACCTGATAATACTCGCCGCGCGCGGCGAGTATTTCGCCCGCGGGAACTCCGCGGTCAAGAAGCGCTTTTTCAAGAGTTTTTCCGCCTGAAGATACCTCTTCTTTGACGGCTGCGACACCGCTCTGGTCTATGAGGCCTTTTTTGAGGAGAATGGAGAGTACATCCATGGACGGTTACTCTCGGGCAGACGGAAATGATTGTCCTTGTCCCAGAGGCGCAAACGGATTTATTCTGCCGACCGGCTCGGGAACCAGTTCCTGACTGAAATCCTGCAGACTTTGAAATGAGGGATTGGAAAAAATACTTTCATCAAGCGTGATTGATTTGAGCTCCAGAAGAAGCGAAATCAAATCCTGGTCGGCAGGAGTGACAATGGAAACCTCCTGAGTTTCAAGAACGGCACCGCTGTCTTTCCCGGTAAAGAAATACGTATACGCAAAAAACGCTATGACGACTATAACAATGACAAGTATGAGGGTCTGATTTTGTTTAAAGAAGTTCATATATTTACGGTTTCAGCCAATAGGTTTTTACCTTCAGAGTGTAGTCATACACGCCGGTTGGGGTCGCACCGAAATCAAGACCGACGACATCCACCAAGCGGAGGCTTTTTTCCAGATCACTGAGGAAACTTCTGAATGTGTCGTACGTACCGGTAACCGAAAACGAAAGCACCACCGATTCATACGCGCCGGTGTCGGGTCCCAATTCCCCGCTCTCCACGCGCGAGGTGTCGCCCTGGATAGAAACATCGCGAACGCGCATACCGTAGCGGCTTGCCATGGAATCCAGATCAAGGATGAGTCTGACGTTATCCAGGTGATCGGGAACCAATTTCTGCAGATTATCCAGTTCCGCCTGGGGGAACGTGTTGTACCGCGCCAAAAGCTGATCGCGCACGTCCTGAAGTTCCTTTGAACGATTCAGAGCCTGGTCAATCTGACCTTGCTCAACCAAAAGCTCCTTCACTTTGTTGTATTCGGGGTCTATATACCAGAAGAAAAGCGCGATAGCGATGAGCACGAAAAGAATGGGAGTAAAGAGTTTCATACGTTATTGAACGGGAGCGGCATCGGTGTCCGACTCAGGGAGGGGCTCGGGAGCGGGGGCGGAAGGTGTACCGGAATATTTCAGGCGCGTTACATCAATGACGGCTTCAAAATCAAACGCAATCGCACCGGTATTCCCGATGTTCACGTTGGAAAAAATAGGATCGGTGATAATGTCGCTTTTTGAAAAGCCCCCCGACTGCAGTGCGACCGCGTTAAAACTCTCCGCTTCGCCGTTCGCGGTCATTACGATTTTTCCCGAGCCGCCGGCAGAATACGAGAAATCAGTGAAACGAACCGAGTTCAGAACCAATCCTTCAAGTTCGTCAAGCAACTTTGAAAGTGCGATGTGAGCGCTGAAGAGTATCGTTCCTGTCTTAATGCGCGAATCCAGACGTGAAAGTTCTTTTATTGTTGCGGGTTCAAACGCCGCGCGCGAACGTTCAAGCGATTCCTGCTTCTTCGCAATCGTCTGAATCGTTAACTGCTTGAACAAAAACATGCCGGCAGACCCGAGAATCGCAAGAATCAGGACGATTCCCGCAACCACGTTAGCCAAAGCGACAGGATTCCCTTTCGGACTTTGTTTTCTTTCAACCTCCAGCGACGCCTTCGGTATAAACGACGTTTTCACGCGCTCTTCCATTGAATAAGCTTAACATCAAGTTAGGTGCTAGGCCTTAGGCGTTAGCAGAAAATGTGAAGAACCGTTTTGCTTTTCTAGAGCCTAATCTAGTAGAGCCTAGTGCCTATTTTTGGAGGCCGCGAAGCGCGAGCCCGACAGCCGCGGCAAACGACGGACCGGCTTCTTTCAATACTCCGTCAATAAATGCGGGAGCGGATACCTTATCAAAGGGCGTGGAAAGCGTGACGCGGGCGTCAAAATAACGTGCCGCGACCTCCGTAATGCCCTTCAACTCCGCACCGCCGCCCACAAACACCACTTCGGAAATCGCTTTTCCCTCTTTTCGCTGATAGGTAAGCAAAATTCTGCGGGCTTCTGAAAAAATAAAATCCAACGACGCCTCGCCGACGGTATTGTCCGTGAGCCCTTTTTCCCTTTTTTTCATTTCCGCCTCGGTAAACGTCAGCCCCTGCGACTGCGAAACCGCCCGCGTAAAATCCTGACCCCCTTTCGGAATCGTATGGGAAACGTCAATAATGCCGAACTCAATAATAAAGACCCGCGTTGATGACGCGCCGAAATCCATAACCATCGTCGGCGCGGTGCCGTGCTGATATGCGGAGCGCGCCATTGAGAACGGCTCCACTTCGTAAAATTTTGGAATGAGCTTGGTACTCCCCGTGACCGCTTCAAATTTTGAAAGAGTCTGATTGTGAATAGCGACCAAAAGCACGTCGGTCGCATTTATGTTTCTCGGTACTCCCTGCGCTCCCAAAAACTGCGCTTCTTCTTCCGGAATTTCAAACCAGTCCAGAGAAACTTCGGAAATAGGAACAGGAATATATTTTCGCGCCTCCAGAGGCACCATGGTTTTCAGATCCTCGCGGTTTTTCGTCGGCAGCGTGATGACGCTGATGAGACTTCCCGAAAGCGGGATACCGAACCCCGCACTTTTCGCGGTCACGTTCGCCTCGCGGATTAAATCATTTAATGCTTCCCCTGTTTTTTCCGCCGGGGGATTAACCGATTGTCCTACTTCCCCGTTTCCGTAGGGTCCGAGCGCGATTTCACCGTAGGTCTCCAAAACCGCGACGCCTTTCTGCTGCGCAAGCTGCACTACCTTTATTGAGGAAGTGCCGATATCAACACCAACGACGCTCTCGGAATCCCGTGCCGCGAGAGATCCGGTGATTTGAGAAAGAATTTGAGATAAACCGGGTATAGAAAATGCCATACGAGCAGACTTATTTTATACAATACCATGTCCTCTATGGAGCCTATGAATATCGGGTGGCTGAAAAACATCATTGACCTCATCTTTCCCCCGAAAGAAGATGCCCGTAAAGCGGAGTCATTGACCCCGGAAGAGCTCCTGGCACTTTTTCATCCTCGTCTCGCGAAAGAATCGTGGATTGTTTCTCTGTTTCCGTACACGCATCCGTCGGTGCGCGCGCTTATCCGCGGAGTAAAGTTTTATGACGTAAAACAACCGCTCCCGATAGTCGGAGCGCTTGCGGGCGAGTACCTTATAGAAAGTATCGCGGACAAGAAAACATTTTCCGGCTGGAATACGCCGCTTCTGGTACCGATTCCCTCTTCAAAAAAACGTCTGTGGGAACGCGGGTATAACCAGGCAGAACGATTTGCGGCACATATATATGAATCACTCGGCGATTCGGTCATCTACGCACCCGAAATACTCGCCCGGGAAGACCGCGAAAGCCAGACGCGGGTCGCACGCTCACAGAGGGAGGAAAATACGGCCGGAGCATTTTTTGTACCCGATTCCGAAAAAGTTTCGGGCAAGTACATTATTCTTGTGGATGATGTCGTAGAAAGCGCGGGAACTATGAACGACGCCCGCCGCGCCCTCATTGAAGCGAATGCTGCGGATGTGTTTGGTGTCGCTATTGCGCACTGAGTTTTACTTTTTATCGTCCTTCTTCTCTAAAATCTTTTTCGCTTCAAGTGAGATACGAACAGACTGGCATTTTGATTTTGCGACAGTCATGCGCGCAAGTATTTCGCTCTTGAGCAACGCGGGCAATTCATTCGTCATTCCTTCAAGAGTGGCAAGCGAGCGTTCCATTTCTATCGCGAGCCCGGCGATATAGGAGCGTAATCCTGCAATTGCATCTTTCGGATGTTTCTCTTTTTGCCTCCCCGATTCAATTGCCGCAATCTCCGTAAAGGCAGCATCCATTCTCGCCGGTCTTTCGGTAATAATTCCGTCACACATACCAAGAAGGCGTGCCCGAAGCGCCTGCTCAGGGGAAACTTTTGCCGCTTCTGGTCTTGGTGCTTGGTCAGCCATATGTTTTTTGGATTAGGCTGGTATACATTCACTATACGCTTTGCCCGCCGCCGAGCAAGGAAGAAACAGCGGCTTTGTATCTCGTTAATTCCCGCAAACGGTCTTGAGGAGTGCCGCCGTTACTTCGTACGGGTCCATGTTCGCCGCGGGGCGCCGGTCTTCCAGGTATCCCGCTTTTGCGTCAGCCGTCGCCATCGGAATGCGGATAGATGCGCCGCGGTCCGAAATACCGTAACGGAACTCGTTGATGGAGCAGGTTTCATGCTTGCCCGTAAGCCGCTGGTCGTTCCCCGCGCCGTAGACCGCAATGTGCTCAAAGTGTTTTCGTTTCAATTTTTCACATGCCGCTTTGATTGCGGTAATACCGCCTTTGGCGCGCATCGCTTTCGTTGAGAAGTTGGTGTGGCACCCCGCGCCGTTCCAATCCCCCTTCACGGGCTTCGGTGCAAGCGAAACTTCTATGTCATATTCTTCCGCAACTCTGTGCAAAAGCCAGCGCGCAAGCCACAGCTGGTCCGCAACTTCCAAAGGTCCGATTGGGCCGACCTGAAACTCCCACTGCCCCGGCATGACCTCCGCGTTAATGCCGGAAAGTTTAATACCTGCCTTCAGACACAAATCCATGTGGTCTTCAACCAAATCCCGTCCCGAAATATTATTCAACCCGACCGCGCAGTAATACGGACCCTGAGGGCCGGGAAATCCTTTTGCCGGAAATCCTAACGGACGACCGTCCTGAAACAATGTGTACTCCTGTTCAATGCCAAACCAGGCATCGTGCTTTACAAATTTCTTCGCTACTTCGCGGAGTTGCGCGCGTGTATTCGTGGGGTGCGGCTCATTAGATGCCGTATACACCTCACACATCACCAGAAGGTGCGGCGAGCCGCGCAGCGGGTCGGGTAAAAAAGAAACCGGTTTCAACCGGCAATCACTGAACTTCCCTTCCGCTTGTTCCGTTGAGGAGCCGTCAAAGCCCCACTCGGGAATGTCGCTTATTTTTGTAACGGGTCCGTTTATAATTTTTGTCTTACTGCGGAGCTGAGCGGTCGGCTTCTGTCC
>CAYHUW010000003.1:4791-8390 GCA_964359685.1 uncultured Candidatus Saccharibacteria bacterium | reverse complement strand
CTCAAGCATCACGCTTTTTGTAATTGTGGGCATATACCGATTCTAGCTTACGAATCGTAAAAACGGGGTGTGGAAGAAACGAGCTATACGCCAAGCAATAGTTTCACGCCGAGCACGACGCCTACAATAAGAAACACAAGCCTGATAAACGCATTCCCTTTCAGCTTGCCGAGTCTTGAGCCAAGCCATGCTCCTATGAGAGAGCCGGCAACGGCGGACGCCATAATCGGCCAGTCATAATATCCTTCCTGCATAAGAAGGACCGCGGCAAACACGCACCACAGGAATGCGGCCGCGAAGTAGTATCCGAGCGCCGCAACGAAATCAAAACCGCGCGTGAAAAAACCGATAATCACGAACAGTATGCCATTCCCCGCTCCGAAAATACTTTCGTAAAAACCCATAAGAAGCGCGCCCGGGTACGCAAGCGCCTGCCGTATTTTTGAGTACGCCCGCGTAGCACCGAGCCCCATGTCTTTTTTAAAATAGGTGTAGATAACAAGCGCCAGGATAATAACGCCGACAATGAGCTCCAGCATGCGCTGCGGAACACCGAGTACAAACAAAACTCCGAAATACACGCCGACGAGCCCCAAAAGGCTGAACAGAATCAAAAACGTCCAGTCTATTTTTCTGTCGTGTAAATAGTTGTATGCCGCGGGCAAGACCCAGAATGCGGAACTGACTTTCTGAACCGCAGTCGCCAAAGGGAAAGGCATACCGAGCCACAAAAACACGGGGAGATTAATGATAGAAGCGCCTCCACCCGACATCGCCGAGAGGAATGTGGCAATGAGCGTCGTAAAGAAAATAATGACTAATTCCACTTCTTAAAGTATAGCGTGCAGGCATATGTAATACCTGCGGACATCGCTCGGCTATACCCTGCCTGCACAAATCTTTTAATTTTTAACAGGTACATACTATTTATGAACAAGAATGTCATTATCGGCTTTTTAGTTGCGCTCGTCGTTTTCGGCGGCGGACTGGCTGCGTACGCCGTCTTTAAAAATAACGCAGACGTCCCTCCCATAACCACTACCCCTCCGGTTGTTACTCCTCCCGTGTCAGAGACACCCGCAGCCCCAGTGGCGGTTACGGACAATAAAAACTTTTTCGTCTCAAACGCCACGGCGCTCGTGACGGGTAAGGTTACTCCTCGCGGAGCATCAACATCCTACTGGTATGAATACGGTAAGACTGAGGCTCTGGGAACACGCACTTCTAATCAGGCTGTCGGATCAGGCTGGATTCAAATCCCTGCACCCGCATACATCACGGGTCTTTCTGCAAATACCACATACTTCTTCCGTTTAAGCGCACAGAACTCATTCGGAACGGCAACGGGTGCGACGTACTCGTTTATGACCAACACCACGCCTCCGCCTGTGGGAGTTGCCCCTACGATACAGACGAGTGATGCATCAGATATTCTCCGCACCGGAGCGACCGTAAACGGACGGGTAAACCCGAAAGGTTTTGCATCCTCATACTGGTTTGAGTACGGCGAGAGCAACGATCTTGGTACTACTCTTGCGCTTCAAGGCGCCGGCTCGGGCACTACAGAACTACCCGCCTCAGTTGCGATTTCGGGCTTGAAACCTCTGACAAAATACTTCTTCAGAATTAATGCGCAGAACCAATTCGGAACCGTAAACGGCGCGATCAGAAGCTTCACGACCACGGGACCCGCTGCCGCATCAGCACCGAGCGTAAACACTCAAAACACAACGGCGATAACACAGTCTTCGGCAACCCTAAACGGACGGGTAAACCCGAACGGCGCACAGGCTACCTATTGGTTTGAGTACAGCAAGAACTCGCTTCTCTCAAATATCCTGGGTTCAACAAACCACACAGCGATAGACGGCGCAGGGACTTCCCCGACGAACGTCGCAACGCCGATAACCGGGCTTGAGCGCAACACGCGATACTACTTCCGTATCGTTGCCGAAAACTCAGTCGGCACGATCCGTAGCGACATTGCGGAGTTCAGAACAAAGTAAAACAAACCGCACTCGGATTTAAAAAACCGCTCCGAAGTATTTCGGGGCGGTTTTTCTGTTGCGGAAAGCTAGAATAGCCCTATGAAACCGCGAGGCCGGGCGATTTTGCGGCTGCTTTGATGACTTTTGAAAGCGTTTTTAGATTGAGGTCTTCAATTTTTTTAAACCGAATACAGCTTTTCCCGACACTTACCTTCCCTAAATCTTTCGCGTGCTTTTCGGCAATATATTTTCCGCCTTCAACGGCACACACATACAGACTGATATACCCCTTCTGGTTCGCAACCGCGACCGTCGGCCAGTCAATAATTTTCTTCGCGTGGTTTTTATATTTGAAACTTCCGTATCCGAGCATGTTGTATGCGAAGTGCGATTTCAGCTTCGGTGCGGTTTTTTTGATGAACGCATCCAAAAATTTCACCACAACACGCCGTTCTTCGGGCAGCATGGCGATGTACTCCTTTACCGACTTCGCCTTTACAGACTTGAACATGTTCATACGTTTTAAGTATACATTCGGTAGCAAAAGCACCTTAAATAGACTATAGTTGCGAAGACTGGAGAGGTGGCAGAGCGGTCGAATGCAGCACACTGCTAATGTGTTGAGCCTCAAAAGGGCTCCGAGGGTTCGAATCCCTCCCTCTCCGCATTTTATTCCGATCTGTCCTGAATATACGGGACGGGTTTTTTGTCGGAAACTACCGAACGTCTCTCCACCTGCCCGAGACGAATCAAAAGTGCTTCGGTTGAAAGCGGTGCAAATTCTGTCTTCACCTGCGCCTCGGTAAAACCAAGTGCGAGCGCGCAGGCAAAAATCCGGCGCTCCTTTGCCACAGGGTCGTCGTCTGAAGTGTCTTCAATCTCCACCAACTGAATTTGCTCAATTTTTTTACGCCCCTTTCGTCCCGATGCTTCTTTGAAAGTGTCAAAATCCAAACGCAAGCCCGCGAATTCGCCTTCTTTAATAACATACGAAACTCTTCTCTTTTTTATCTCGAATGTCGCAGTCTGCCGTGTTGCCGGAAACGGAACCTGAATCAATTTCTTTTCAACGGCAAAACGCTCCACTTCTGCCATCAAAACGCTTTTTGCCTTACCGAAACTTTTTTCCCGTCCTTCACGCTCAAACGTATCGCGAATCAATTCTGGCTGAGAACCGTTTGAACGCTCCGCATCGTATTTAATCGTCCATATATATTCAACGCTTCCGTCATCGTCCTCAGCTTTTTTTACCCGGGCGCTCATGCCTCTCGGCAAACCGTTTTTAAACCACCAGATAGTGATGGTGCCGTTAAAAACTTTCTTAGCCCCCATTTCTTTCAGGGTCGGCTTCAGGCGCTTTTCCCAGTCTCCCAGTATTTTGAACTCGGTTTCGCGCTGTTCGCGAATTTCGCCGACCCCCAGATGGACGGACTCAGCGTCGCTCGTAAATCTCCTCTTTTCTCCCTGACCGTCAGGCATGTCCGCTACTATATACTTCCAGTGTGTTGAATGCGAATAGCCCCATAGACGAACTCACCCGCCTCACGCACGCCCAGCGTGCGGGGCTGAAAAAGCTCCGAATTGCTACGGTCCGCGACCTCCTGTACCACT
>CAYHUW010000003.1:0-4781 GCA_964359685.1 uncultured Candidatus Saccharibacteria bacterium | reverse complement strand
CTTCCCCTCCCGCTACGAGTCCTCCGCAGACATCAAAAGCGTGGAAACAGTCCGCCCCGACGAAACCGCCACCATCTACGGGCAATTTACGAAGCTGGAGATGAAAAAATCCTGGAAAACGAAAGTCCCTATGGCTGAGGGCAGTTTCTCCGACGGCACAGGCACGATCCGCGTCGTATGGTTTCATCAGCCGTACCTGGCAAAAATGATTCCAACCAACGCATTGGTCCGCCTCCGCGGGAAAATAACGGAGCGAAACGGCAGAAAACAGGTTGCAAATCCCGATGTTGAAAAAGCGGACAGCGTTCCCGTTCTTTCCGCAAAAGATGCGTACTTCCCCGTCTACCCGGAATCTGCAGGCATCACCAGTCTGTGGTTCTATCACGCAATCCGGAAAGCGCGCGAACAAAAAATCCCCGAGATCCTGGAAGACCCGATTCCGTCCCACGTATTATCCGCATACCACTTGCCGAAACTGGCAACCGCACTCGCATGGGTTCATGAGCCGCGCGAAGCAAAAGACATGCAGGCCGCGAGAAAGCGTTTCGCATTTGAAGAAGTATTTCTGATTCAGGTCGCGCGCGCGAAAGAACGCGAAGCGAATAAAGAGAAAAAAGCGTTTGAGATTGATGCGGAGGAAAAGCGTGTGGCGGAGTTTATGAAAGTATTTCCGTTTGAAGCCACAAAGGGACAGAAAAATGCGATTGCGGATATTTTGGCGAACTTTCTGGAGCCCTACCCCATGGCACGACTTCTGGAGGGCGACGTCGGAAGCGGGAAAACGGCGGTTGCGGCGGCAACCGCCTACGCGGTTGTTACGTCCCGCCCCAAAAGCGCCGAGGGCAAAAAACAAACATTCGGCAATCTGCAGGTCGCCTACATGTGCCCCACCGAAATCCTGGCGAAACAACATTTCGCAACGTTCACGTCATTCTTTAAAAAACACCCGATTCAAATCGGCCTCATCACTTCTTCGGGTTGCTACAAATTTCCGTCAAAAGCATTCCCGGGCGGCGCAACGGACATTTCACGTGCACAATTATTGAAGTGGGTCGCAAACGGCGAAATACCGATTCTCATCGGCACGCATTCCTTGATTCAAAAAACGGTCAACTTCAAACACTTGGCATACGTAATCATAGACGAACAACACCGCTTCGGCACCGCACAGAGAAAAGCCATTACTTCAAAAACAACCACCAGCCCGCACCTCTTATCAATGACCGCAACTCCCATTCCGCGCACGCTTGCACTCACTCTGTATGGCGATTTGGATTTGACGGTACTTGATGAGATGCCTTCGGGCAGGAAACCGATTCAGACCGATATCATCACTCCGTCGCGGCGCGACTTTGCATACGAAAAAATTCGCTCGTTAATAAAAGAAGGCAGACAGGCGTACGTGATTTGTCCGCGGATTGACGAGCCTGATGAAACGAAAGCGCTTGCGCTCCATGCGCGCTCGGTCGCGAGTGAGATGAAGCGTCTTTCAACATCAGTATTTCCGGAATTCACGCTCGGCAAACTCCACAGCAAAATGACACCCAAAGAAAAAGAAGAGACAATGGCAAAGTTTGAGAAAGGCGGAATAGATATCCTGGTTTCAACGAGTGTGGTTGAGGTCGGCGTCAACGTGCCGAACGCCACGGTCATCATGATTGAAGGCGCGGAACGCTTTGGCCTGGCTCAGCTTCACCAGCTTCGCGGTCGCGTCATGCGCTCTACGTATCAGCCACACTGCTTCCTGATGACGGAAGGTAAAGGCGAAAATGCACGTCTCAAAGCAATTGTGTCCGCAAAAAACGGATTTGAACTCGCGGAGAAAGATTTAGAAATCCGCGGAGCGGGAGAGCTATACGGAAAGCATCAGTCAGGTATTTCCGACATCGGGATGGAGGCTCTCCGAAATCTGAAACTGGTTGAGGCGGCACGCAAAGAAGCGCTTGCGCTCGTTCAAAAAGACCCGCATCTTTCAAAACACCCGCTCCTGGATTCCCTCTCAAAAGAAAAAGCCTCGTCCCTTCATTTTGAATAACACGCGCTATTACACGATATATCGTATAATTGACTTCCTGGATGAAAATTGTATAATCCTGAAATGGGAAGCTCGGAAGCACTTATCTCAGGCAAAGCCCGAACGGGCGCAGGTGGCGCGCGAATAGATGCTACGCAGACAAGAGAGACCAAAAGCGCACATGAGAGCCCGAGTCTGGTGGCACTTCATGAAGCAGCGCACGTATTCGTTGCCTTCATGTGCGGTGCGGGTGTTCACAATGCAAACATAGAGCCCGACGGACCGATACAGGGCACTACCTGGCTGAAGAAATTCAGCGCAATCGCGCTCGCCGCCGGCGCTGCGCTCGGAGACCACGCGGGAGCCGGCGGCGATAGAGAAATTGCCAGAGTAAATAAGGTGGATTGGAAAACGGCAGTTTCTGAAGCGCGCGCGCTTATTGCCGGCAATATGCACGTCATCCGCGCCATCGCTTCGGCACTTCAAAAATGGAAGAGCCTGGGAGATGAAGATTTGCAGGGTGTTTTTGACGAAGCAAAAAACGGCGCGGAAATAACTCTGGCGTTCACAGATTCCGACGGCGATACGCATACAGAAACTACGCGCACTTCCCCGGGGACAAAAGAAGTGAAAATCCCTGCGTGGATGTTAGCGGCACTTCTTCAGGCGGGTAGCGACGAACTGGACGAACTCAAAGAAAAAGGAGTGCATGTACTCCCTGCCCGAAGACAAAGGACGGGAGTAAAAGTTGATGTCATGACTGAAAAGGATTTGAGCGACCTGCAGAGAGACGTATAATCTTGTATAGTTTTAGTTCCCGCCCTTAGCTCAGCTGCGTGAGTCAGAGCTTACCGTTGAGTGAGTGAGCGGAATAAATGCGCCCTTAGCTCAGTTGGTTAGAGCATCGAGCTTATACCTCGAGGGTCCCACGTTCGAGTCGTGGAGGGCGCACCAAAATTTCTATTGTCACTTTTAGAGCTATACTTCTCAGGTAAGCTACGTATGTTACGTTGGGACACAAAAATAAATTTGTCTTCAAAAATTCCTGACCTGGTATCTTACCCGTTGGGGTTTACCATTTTTGGCTTCGCTATTTTAAACCTGCCGCTTTTCGGCACGTTGTTGTTATTTCCGTTCCTGTACTTTATTGCTCTCTATGACTTGATTGTTCCGGGAGACTTCACAAGCAACAACGGGGGAAATGTGGATTGTTTCTTTGCCGGATGCAGAATCGAGACGACTGAAGGATGGTTATTTTATCTCAGTTTTTTCTTTTTGTTTGGACTTTTGATTGCATTGATTTTAAGCGGACTCAGAAAACTCAGAAAGTCACCTTAAAGAAAGATTATAACGTCGCTCAGTAGGTCGGACTGACGGATATTACAGGGGCGAGCGCTCGCCGCGGATCCGCTCCAGGATTCTTTCCACAAACCACGAGTCATGCGGATACGCAAAAAGCTCCTCGGGAAACGCCCTTCGTAAGGCGGCGTCAATGAGCGGGTCCGGACCTTCGTTCGGCGCGCGGGGGACAAAAGGAATCACATTCCCCTCTCGTGTCATACCTCCACGGTACGCTCGCAAGTCTATATGTCAATGGAACACAAAGGCTACCTGCTCGCACGAAGTACCGTATAAAAGTCATGTCTGGAGATAGCATCCGGATTGAAGCCTTGCTCTTCGGCGGAGCGTCGAAAATTTCTTGATTTTATTTTTACGATACTCGTCGTTGCGCGCTCCAACCCCTCCAGTTCCGTAAGTTGCGTCTTCAGCAGGTTGTCGGGGTCAAGCCCCGCCTCAATTGCGAGTTTCCGCAACGCTGAGCGATACGTTTTTATTCTCTCGAGCGGCATAGAAATACCGTACTCCTGAACCGAGCGGGAATCAAGTCTGATGTTCAATATCTTTTTTCGCCTTCGGCGTGATGCCGTTTGCAATCAGAATTTTTTCAAACTCATCGCGCTCTATCGTTTCAACTTCCATCAGGCGCGCGGCTATTGCATCAAGCAGTTTCCGCTCTTTGGTGATGATGTCTTTCGCTTTTTTGTACGCGCCGTCAATGATTTTCTTCACCTCTTCGTCAATCTTTGCGGAGACTTCGTCGGAATATTCCTTATCGGATATCCCGCGCCCGAAAAGCGTCCTGCCTCCCTCGCCTTCAAGCGCCATAGGGCCAAGCGCGTCCGACATGCCGTACTTAGTGACCATATCGCGTGCAAGACCCGAAAGAACCTGCAAATCATTTGAAGGCCCGGTGGTTAAATCATTGAATATCTCTTTCTCCGCAACGTACCCTCCCAGAGATACGGCAATGTCATCCAGAAACTCATTCTTAGACTGCATCTTTGTATCTTCAAGCGGAAGCTTCAGTGTGTACCCCGCCGCACGACCGCGGGAAATAATTGAAATCTTATGCACGGGGTCGGCGTACGGCAGAATGGATGCCACGATCGCATGCCCCGCTTCGTGATAGGCGGTAATTTCTTTTTCCTTCTTGTTCAACAAGTGGCTCTTCCGCTCGGGACCGAGCATCACTTTCTCAATTGAGCGGATCAAATCAAACTGCGCGACGGTTTTTCTGCTCTCGCGGGCGGCAAGAATCGCGCCTTCGTTCATCAGAGAATACAAATCCGCTCCTGAAAAACCGGGAGTCCGCTCCGCAATCACGCGCAGATTCACGTCTTCCGCCAGGGGTTTTTTGCGTGCGTGTACTTTTAAAATCGCTTCACGGTCGTCGCGGTCAGGCAGATCAATCGTCACACGGCGGTCA
>CAYHUW010000002.1:15542-27476 GCA_964359685.1 uncultured Candidatus Saccharibacteria bacterium | reverse complement strand
TACTCTTTACCCCTGACGCCGAAAGGAGCGCGGGGAATGCGAATGTCCTGTTTGTGGGCGACATGTTCTTTGACCGGCACATACGAAAAACCATTGAAACGGTCGGACCTGATTTTATTTTTTCCTGCATCTATCCCCTCTTGTCGCGCGCTGATTTCGTCGTCGGCAACCTTGAAGGACCGATAACCGACAACCCGTCGGTTGCTCGCGACACGAAACCCGAAGACACCGACCACTTCCGCTTTACGTTTCCTCCCGTAATCGCCGAATCTTTGCGACGGAACAATATCACTATCGTAAACCTCGGTAACAATCACATCGGGAATTTCGGCCGCGAAGGACTACAAAGAACTAAAGACTACCTGGATGCCTCAAACGTCGCTTATTTCGGCGGTCTCGCGACTGACGAGCCCGTCTACCGAAAAGACGCAAACGGAACTCCCCTTTCGTTCGTGAGTTACAACCGGTTCGGCGGCGCGGAAGCGAAGGATGTCGCGGACGTCATACGGCTCGAAAAATCAGTCGGCCGCACCGTACTCGTGTACGCGCATTGGGGCGAGGAATATTCCTCTACCACACCGAGCATGAAAGAAACGGCACAGCTTTTCGCCGAGGCGGGCGCGAATGCGGTTATCGGCTCCCACCCGCACGTGGTTTTGGAGAGCGAATACATCGGCGACACGCTGGTGTACTACTCCCTCGGTAACTTTATTTTTGACCAGTACTGGAATGACGACGTCTCCCACGGACGCGCCGTACTGCTGCACATTTCACCCGATCCGGAAAAGAAAATCTCCGTCACAGAATTCACGACTATTATGCAAACCGACGGACGCGTGTGCGAGGGCGAGCCCTACTACAGGAATTAAATATCGCGATCATCTCCGGGAGCGTCCTCCTCCCACAGTATTCTCTGTGCTTCATCCACCGCCTCCTGGCTGCAATTCCATCTTCGCACCCGCTTTCTATACTCTTCGGCAACACCGAGCGGCCCGACGGTGCTCGGCGCGGTTCTTGCGAGCATATCCAGTTCCCGGGCAAGCATCTGTCCGTCCGGGGCAATGTCGCCTGTGCAAGGGACACCGCGGTCAGGCGGCGGCCATGAGGCCTCCTGCGCGCAGGAAGCGAGAAAAATGCCTGCAGCCAAAAATTCGGCTTTCATTCGCAGTATTTAACAACCGGAAAGTAGCTTTGTCAAAGGCATCCCTGAGCTGCGGTATACTGCCTCTATAGCAATTTTAAATGACGTTACTTATGGAAGAAGCACCGAAAACATCCGACTCCGACAACGGCAAGCTCATGGGAGCTCTGGCGTACGTCGGACCGTTAGTTGCAGTCTCTTACATCGTCGGCAAGGATAACCCGTTCGTTAAGTTCCACATCAAGCAGGGGCTGGTGCTCCTCGTTATTGAGGTGGCGCTGTGGTTTTTGGGCGGGGTGTTGTGGTTTTTGTGGCCGATTATCGGCATCGTAACCCTGGGTCTTTTGATTCTCGCAATCATGGGCATTATGAATGCCGTCAATAAGAAAGAGCAGGCGCTGCCCCTCGTCGGTTCGCTTTCAAAGTATTTCAATTTCTAAAGACCTTCATAAAAAAAATCCCCGCATCGCGGGGATTTTTTTGTGTAAGTTTTAAGAGAAGAGACCGATAACCCATTGCACGACGTACAGCAGAAACGAGAGAATCTGAACTACAAGCTGCAGAATCAGCTGGAAAATCTGGACGATTGAATTCAGAACCGACTGAATGAAATCCATACGGATATAGTACTCCCTCTTTTAGGCTGCGCCCGGGTTTTCCCTTGCTACCATTTTCCCCTCGGGAGCCGCTTCCAGGTTAGAAAGAAATAGCTCGGTCGGTTTCTTCCAGCCGAACTCAAGCGCATACTCACGCACTTTGGCGCGGTCCAACTTCAGCGCATCCATACAGGCCTGCTTCAGATCAGCAGAAACAACGCCGTTTACTCCCTGCTTCACAACCGTATTCGTGGCTTCAGACGGGAGCGCGGCTACGGGCACACCGCAGGCGTTTCCCTCAAGCATCACGAGACCCAGGGTGTCGGTCAAAGACGGAAACACAAACACATCCGCCGCCGCTACGTGGCGAGCAAGTTCGCGGCCGAATTTGTATCCCGTGAATTTCACTTCAGGATACTTGGATTCAAGCGCTTTCCGCGCAGGCCCGTCTCCGACGATGTATTTCGTTCCCGGCAAATCCAGCTTCAAAAATGCTTCAATATTTTTTTCAACCGCCACGCGCCCCATGTACATGAAGATCGGTTTTGTTCCGGGCAGTTGCATCGGCTCCTCGGTGTTGAAAATTGTTGTGTCCACTCCCCTGTTCCAGAATGCAAGATTTTTAAACCCGCGTTTGGTAAGTGTTTCCATCAGCGGCGGAGTGGCGACCATGGTTCGTACCGCACCCGAGTGGAACCAGCGCGCGAACACATAAATCCACGACACGGGAATACCAGTGCGCACATTTACGTATTCAGGAAACATGGTGTGATACGCGGTCGTGTACGGTAATTTTCGTTTGTTGCAGTATCCGCGCGCCGCCATACCCAACGGCCCTTCCACGGAGACATGAATCGCGTCGGGACGAAAACCGTCCAGCATCCGCGCAAGTTTCCCGTCGGCGAAAAGCGCAAGCTTTATTTCAGCATACGAAGGCAGAGGAACCGTGAAATCAAAATCAGCAGGACCGATAACCAAGACCGTGTGGCCCATTTTCTCAAGTTCGTCTTTGGTCGCCTTTATGGTGGTTGCGACGCCGGAGACGTGCGGAAACCAGGCGTCGGTAACGATAGCTATCTTCATTGCAGTTTCAAATTATATCTTATTCTGTTGCTGTATTCTTGGTGCGAAGTAAAACGCTTTTTCAGACACTAAGACCGGGCAAGCGCCCTTGGAGCGGTGTCTGAAAAAGCGCTTTACGGAGTGAACGCTATTTGTCCCAGGTGAATCCGTTTCCGAAATGGCCGTACTGCGACGTCACTCTGAACTGCGGCTTCCGCAAATCCAAGAATTCAATAATCGCTTTCGGACGCAAATCGTAGCCGGAAATATTTTCCTGTACACCATCAACCGTCACAACCGCCATCAAGGGGTCGGCGACCCCGATTGCGTATGCAACATGCACATACACTTCTTTTGCGCCTTTCTTCTTCAGGTAATCAACCGCAATTCTTCGCGCCATGTATGCCGCGGAGCGGTCTACCTTAGTCGCGTCCTTGCCCGAGAAACATCCGCCGCCCAAAGGAATTGAGGGGCCGTAGTTATCAACCGCGAGCTTTCTTCCCGTGAGTCCCGTGTCGGCGGCAAAACCGCCGATGTCCCACTTACCGTTCGGATTTCTGAGCCAGGCTTTTTTCAAATCAACGCCGGGCGCAAGTATCGGCGTGATGTGTTTCGCGACTGCCGCCTCAAGCGCCGCTTCAGAAGCGGCATCCGGTGCGCACACAGACGTAATGAATGAGAGCACTTTACCGCCCTGTACCGTGACCTGTGATTTACCGTCGCGAGGCCCCATAGCGCGAGCCAAATGGCGTGAGAGCATAACTTCCAAAGGAAGCATTTCCGGAGTCTCAGCGGTCGCGTATCCGACCATGATTCCCTGATCGCCTGCGCCGTCCTGATTGACGCCCGCGGCAATTTCAGGACTCTGCTCCACGACGTTCACATTAACGCCGATGTTCTCGTTGTACCCGCAGTCTTTGTATACCTGCTGGGCAATCGCGCGCATGTTCACATACGTCTTTGTGGTCAGCTCACCGGTAATGGAAATAATTCCGTGACCGCCCATGGTTTCAACCGCAACGCGGGACATCGGGTCATCCTTGAGGCACGCGTCTAAAATTGCGTCTGATATCTGGTCACACACTTTGTCGGGGTGCGACTGCGTAACTGATTCTGCTGTTCGGATTATTTGTTGTGTACTCATAGAGTGTTAAATAAAGAAACTTTTCTTTCATCCTCGGCTCGGAAATAAAAACTTAAAGTTTTTATTTCCCTCGCTCTACGTTGAAAGTAAAAAATCTTTCCTTACGGAAAGATACGTCAGACGAATGGTCTTCGGATATCTTCCCCAATTAAGGGTTGGAAGTGGCACCTTTCTGTGTTTCCAGATGGTTGCCGTGCGGATTATCGGGCCAATTCCCTCCCCGCAACTCTTGATAATTGATGCGACAATCACTCGTCGCATCTAGAATATACCACGCCCGCGCGACTGAGGAAACAGATCATTTTGTGGATTATCATACGCATATGTTTGATTTGACTGCTGACGAAGAGCGCCTATTCAAAAAGCTTAATTCCCCTATTCTGATTCAGAACTATCTGGACAAGCTCCCGATGAATCACGAGAAAAGCGGACATACGCACTACTCACCGCGGAAAGTTCTGAAAAAGAAAAAAGCACAGTGCATAGAGGGCGCGATGCTCGCGGCTGCGATTTTGTGGTACCACGGCCAGCAGCCGCTCCTTATGGATTTGGTCTCGCACGAACAGGATGACGACCACGTGATTGCGTTGTATAAGAAAAACGGATACTGGGGCGCGATTTCAAAAACCAATCACCCGGGCCTTCGCTTCCGCGACCCCGTCTATAAAACCGTGCGCGAACTCGCGGTTTCGTATTTTCACGAATGGTTTTTTTACGTCAGCGGAGAGAAAACACTCGTCTCCTACTCCGATCCGGTCAACCTGAAAAAGCTAGGGCTCGACTGGGTAACTACCGAGAAAGGACTTTGGCACATAGACGGGATTCTGGATAAAACCCGCCATCACCGCATCTACCCGCGCACGCAGAAGAAATTCATCCGAAATGCCACGAAAATAGAGCGTGACGCGGCAAGCCGAATTGAGTGGCCCCGTTCAAATCCGCAAACCTAAACTAGGGCGCTGAAGGAAGGGTTATACCTTTTTTTTCGAGAGTCATCAGTATCTCGTTTGAAGAAAGCGCCTCCACCCAATTCCATTGGCCGACTGCTAGCAGGTCGTACAGTTCACTATATTCATTCTCCTTTCCATAAATCATTATTCCGGTTACGTACCCCTTGTAGAATAAAGGACCTCCGGAAAATCCACCACGGAAAAATGAAGTATATTTCCCGAGGTTTGTTTGTTTGCCATACAAGCTTTTGTAATCATTTTTATAGCGTTTTGTCTGATAGCTCACACCACACTGTTCTATTACCGACTTCTGCATGCATGTTGATGTTTCTCCCCAGACAAAACCATTGAATTGACCGTCAACCCGTTCGAGGCTATATGCCCCCGGTATCGCTAAGCCCGGATAACCGAGACCAAGCATTATCTCTCCCGGCTTTAGGATGAGAAGTTTTTTTAGGAGTGGCACGTATGGCAAGTCGAGACCTACCACTTGTAAGACGGCAAAATCGAGGTCGGCTCCCCCTCCCAGATGCTCTAGTCTCCCGGGATCATACGAGTTAGGAATTATTAAAGGATTATATTCTGACTCGCTCGGCTCATACACAATATTTACCGGAACAAAATTCCCAGAGACCAGCCCTTTTAGATACGCGGCCGGGTCTATCGGCGTTAGCATTGCATCTGTCGGAGAGATATCACAGGAATCACGAGACCAGGTTCGTTCGTTGTCGTAAAAATTCATTTCTTCGTGAGCGCGCAATATGTGTGCCGCAGTGATGATGTGACCTTCGGGAGAAACGACAATTCCTGTCCCGCTAACAATCGCCGGCGAAAGACTCCCGCCTTGCGTATTGCCGATGTATGTTGGGTTATATTTACACCTCACCATAACAACGGACCTCGGGTTTACAGTCCGCTCAGTAAGTTGGTCGGGGAGCATAAAGTTTCGCTCAGGCGGTCTCTGGGAGGTAGCTGTCTGAAACGGGCTGGTACTTGAAAAGTCCCATGTGTTTTTCGTAACAAAAAACGGCATCTGCTTTACCAGAAAATCCATTGATGTCTGCTTCGAGTTTCCGTTCGTACTCGGGAGCGAAGTATCCTGAGAAACCCCACCGCCTGCGGCTAGTTCGTTAATTTTCTTTCTCGTGAGAGGACCTACGTATCCCGTTCCAGAAACACCGACACTTTTTTGGAAGACTATTACCGCCTGCTTGGTTAACGAATAAAAATTACCTGTCGCCCTACCAGAAAGGAATCCTTTCGCAATTAAAAAATTCTGCAGTTCGATGACTTTTGGTCCACGAGCACCAAACTGTAAATCGGAGTCGATTGCCGCTACGGCAAAGTCCAACGGTAGTAGAAACAGCGCAAGAAATAGACTTAAAAGAAGGATGTTCTTCATAGCAACAACATTCCTTTGAAGAATAGCACTTATAAATTAGCCCGGAAGAGGACTCCGTATGTTAGCCGTTACTGCATATTTTACGACAATTTGCTATACTAAAAGCAATGGCTGACCTCGGCGAAAAGTGCGGCGTTTTCGGCATTTACGGCAAAGGCCTGGATGCGGCGCGCCTGACCTTCTTCGGCCTTTACGCACTCCAGCATCGCGGACAGGAATCCTCCGGCATCTCCTCAACCGACGGCGCACAGATTTATACCCATAAGAAAATGGGTCTCGTCGCGCAGGTATTCGCGGAAAAAGACATTCTCAAACTGCCCGGCCACATTGCGGTCGGGCATAATCGTTACTCAACCTCAAAAAGCTCCTCCATCAAACACGCTCAGCCCGCGGTCATTGAAGACGTGGGTCTGACATTGGTTCATAACGGCAACCTGCCCTCAACCGCGCTTCTGCAGGAATTTCTCGGGTCTAAAAATATTTCATACAAAATGCTCTCCGATTCGGAAATGATAGCGGAGGCGGTTGCGGTCTACCTGCGCGAAGGGGTACATCTGGAGGAAGCGGTACAGAAAGTATTTCCGATAATGACGGGCGCATTTTCAATCCTGATGATGGACAAGCATTCTATAGTCGCCATCCGCGACTCCTACGGCGTCCGTCCGCTCTCAATCGGCACGTTAAACGGCGGATTCGTATTCGCCTCCGAGACCTGCGCATTTCATCCGATAGGAGCGGCGCACCTTCGCGACGTTGAGCCGGGAGAAATGGTTGTGGTGAATGAAAGCGGCCTGCGCTCGGTCAAAGTGGCGTGGGGTACGCAGAAGCTGGATATTTTTGAATTCGTGTATTTCGCCCGTCCCGACTCGGAACTCCTCGGAAAATCGGTGTACCAGGTGCGGAAAAACTTCGGCAAAGAACTCGCAAAGGAGTACCCCGTCAAAGCAGACGTCATTATTCCGATTCCCGAAACATCGCTCCCCGTTGCCATCGGCTACTCACAGGCGCTTGGCATACCTATGGAAATGGGTCTGAATAAAAACCGCTACATTCACCGCACATTTATTCAGCCAGAACAGCACATCCGCGAGCAGGGAGTCAAAATTAAACTGACACCGATTCCCGAAGTGATTCGCGGGAAGAAAGTCGTGGTAATGGATGATTCAATCGTTCGTGGCACTACCTCACGCCAGCTGGTCGCCATGCTCAAAGATGCGGGCGCGCAGGAAGTGCACTTTTTGGTTTCGTCTCCGCCCGTCCGCTATCCGGATTTCTACGGCATTGATACGCCCGACCAGAAAGATTTGATTGCCGCACGCAAATCCCCCGAAGACATCCGCGAGTACCTGGGTGCGACTTCCCTTCACTACCTGTCGTTTGAAGGCATGGTGCGCGCGACAGGCCTGCCTTTGGAGGTCTTCTGTACTTCCTGCTTTACCGGCGAATACCCGATTGATATCAAAGAGCGCGCAAAAGAATTCAAGCAACTGGAAACGAGCAAACTTTTCTAAACGATGTCGGTCGAACGCCTCTATTTGTTCTTCGGAAGGCTCTCACTGCCTCTTTTTATCGCGGTGTGTCTGCTGTCTATGGGGAATATTTTTCTTTTCGGCCCTCCCCCGCAGGGAGGTTCTATGTTTATCGAGGGCTCGTTACTGCAAATAACATTCAATGCAATAGCTCTGGTATGGATTTCTACGGGCACATTGTGCGGCGGTTTCTTTATTATGAAGAAAATAAAGAAAGAAAATGTTGTCTACTACCCCGCGACTTGGATTCCTTTCGCTATCGGAATTTTTATAGGGCTCGCCGTTCTGGCGCAACTTCTTATGTCTTCCCTCGCATAACGGAAACCGTTTTTGCGTTTACGAATTCCTTTACCCCGTACTCTCCTAGCTCTCTGCCGTGCCCGCTTTTCTTAACGCCGCCGAACGGAATCCGCGGGTCTGACTTCACTTGTGAGTTAATAAACACTGCTCCCGCTTCAATCCTTCCCGCGAGTTTTTTCGCTTTTTCAATATCTTTAGTCCAGATTGAAGCGCCGAGACCGAACTCAGTGTCATTCGCAACGGTAACCGCTTCTTCCTCATTTGCTACCGGAATGATGGAAGCTACGGGGCCGAAGACCTCCTCGTCGTATGCGGGCATGCCTTTTTTCAGATTCGTCAGAATCGTCGGCATATAGAAATTTCCTTTCCCTTCTTTCCTCATTCCGCCTGTTACCACTTTCGCACCCATTTCAACGGACTTTTTCACCTGCGCGTCTACACCTTCCAGGATATTTTTTGTCGCCAGGGGGCCCACCATTGTGCTTGCATCCATCGGATCGCCTACCGTGTATTCTTTAAATTCCTCCGTGAGCGCCGATAAAAATGCATCGGCAACTTCTTTCTCCACAATAAAACGTTTCGCCGCGATACAGGTTTGCCCCGCGTTCTGAAGCCTCGCAATCGCACCCACGCGCGCCGCTGCCTGTATGTCCGCGTCTTTCAAAACAATAAACGGGTCGGAACCACCGAGCTCAAGAACTATTTTTTTCAGATTTCTCCCGGCACGCTCGCCTACTGAAGTGCCCGCGCGCACGCTTCCCGTAAGCGTGACCGCAGCCACGCGCGCATCATCAATAACGGACGCCGTCTGTGGAATAGAAATCGGAAGATTCTGGAAAACGCCCTTTGGGAATCCCGCTCTCAGAAAAAGCTCCTCCAGCATAGCGGCAGACTGAGGGACGTTTGACGCATGCTTCAAGAGAGCGCCGTTCCCCGCCATCAAGGACGGCGCGGCAAATCGCACCACCTGCCAGAACGGGTAATTCCACGGCATAACCGCAAGAATCACACCCAATGGTTCAAATCGCACTTCACCGTCCCCTGCGCCTTCAGGGAACGGCTCGGGCGCGAGCATCCGCTCCGCACTCTCCGCATAGTATTCGCACGCCCACGCGCTCTTTTCAGACTCGGCGATTGCGGGTCCAAGCGGTCTGCCCATTTCAAGCGAAATCATCTTTCCAATCACCTCTTTTTCACTTCTGAAAATTTCAGCAAGTTTCCTGAAGAGTTCGGAACGTTTTGAGAACGGAGTATTTTTCCATTCTTTCTGCGCGGAAAACGCCGACGCAAGGCGCTCCTGTATCTCGCCGTCCGAAAGTTCAGGGACTTCTTTCAGTATTTCTTCTGTGGCGGGATTCTGTGAAATCTGCATGACTTAGACCGGACAGACCAAATTTTTCAGTCCTTTGGTGAATACGCGGTCGTTCTCAGTATAATCTATCGGCACTTCAATCAGGTGAAGCCCTTTTTCTTCCTGCGCTTTCCGCAAAAGCATCATGAGTTCCCCTGCTTTTGACACACGATGCCCCCTCGCACCGTAGCTCTCCGCGAGCTGTATGAAATCGGGATTTGAAAACGAAAGTCCGTAGTCTTTGAAGCCTTCCGCTTCCTGTTTCCATTTAATCATTCCGAATCCGTTGTCGTTCAGTACGACGACCGTCAGATCCAGTCCGAGGCGTTTTGCGGTCTCCAGCTCTCCGACCGTCATCATCAAGCCGCCGTCGCCGACGACGGCAACTACCTGCTTGTCGGGATTCAGTAATTTCGCGGCTATTGCCGAAGGCAGTCCCGCGCCCATCGTCGCGAGTGCGTTGTCCAAGAGAAGCGTGTTCGGTGACGACACTTTGTGATTCCGTGCGAACCATATTTTGTACATGCCGTTATCAAGTGTGATGATGCCGTCCTTGGCGACCGCCTGGCCGACTTCATACACGATTCTCTGAGGAATGAGCGGGAATCCCGTTTTCTTTTCGTCACTCATAATTTCCTCTTCCAAGACCCGCTTCACTTTGTAAAACGGCTCAAAGTCCCAGTGCGACTGCGGGGAGAGCTGCTCGCTTATCTGCCATGCCGCGTTTGCAATGTCTCCGACGACTTCCAAGTCCGGTGCATACACGTCATCAACCTGCGCGGGCAGAAAGTTCACATGAATTATTTTTGCGCCATTTCTCTTCATAATGAACGGCGGTTTTTCCACGATGTCGTGACCGAAGTTCACCACCAAATCCGCGCGGTCAATCGCGCAATGAATATAATCGTCCGCGGACAGTGCCGCGGTTCCCAGATACTGCTGGTGGTGTTCGTCTATAACGCCCTTCCCCATCTGTGTGTTGAAAAAAGGAATGCCCGTTTTTTCAACCAAAGCGGTCAGCATGCGCGCCGTTCTGTTTCTGTTCGCGCCGGCGCCCACCAGAATCAGCGGACGCTTGGCTTCCATAATCATCGCCACCGCTTTTCGTACCGCTTTCTCCTCAGCAAGCGGTCTTCGTACTTCAGTGACGGGAAATATACGCGCTTCGCCTATCTGCGCCGCGATGTCTTCGGGAAGTTCAATGTGCGCCGCGCCGGGCCTCTCTTCTTCCACGCGCCTGAACGTTTCCCTCACGATTGAAGGAATAGTGTTGACACTCTTCACCTGCTTCGTGAGTTTTGTAATCGGCAAAAACAAATCATTGGTATTGATGATTTGAAACGAGCCCTGGCGGGATTTCGTGATCGGCTTCTGACCCGTGATGAAAACCGCAGGCATCGCGCCGAGCTGTGCGTAGGCGGTTGCGGTCACGAAGTTGGTCGCACCGGGGCCGAGCGTTGAGAGTGCAACGCCGGCTTTGCCGGTCAATCTTCCGACCGTCGCTGCCATAAAACCCGCCGAGCGTTCGTCGCGGGTTGTTATAAATTTAATAGTTGACGTGCGCAAGGACTCCAAAAGGTCCAGATTTTCCTCGCCCGGCACTCCGAACATGTACTTCACCCCTTCCTCCTCAAGGGCGATGACGAAGAGATCGGAGGCTTTCATAGAACCCCGAGTATAGCCGAAAGCACTCCCCTTGTCACTTCAAATTTTTGTGTCGTATTTATCTTCCCACATGCCACCGAGCGTAAATACCCGCCGGCAGCACGCGCCCTGTTTTTGACTCCTGAATCGCCAGTTCGCCCGATTCAATATCCCCGCCGAAACCAGAAACCAGTGATTCCAGATTATAGCGGAACGCGTGGTGCGAATACCCCGCGGCATAACCGTTGATGAGAAAAAACAGCGGTTTTTCGGAAAGCAGTTTCTTACATGAGCCGACGAACGAGAGAAAATTTTCTTCTATCTTCCAGAGTTCGTCTTTAGGCCCGTGGCCGAACGCGGGCGGGTCCATAATAATACCGTCGTAGCGGTTACCGCGCTTTAACTCGCGTTGAACAAACTGCATCGCGTCATCCACTATCCAGCGTATCGGTGCACTTCCGAGCCCCGAGAGTTCGGCGTTTTCTTTTGCCCAACTAACGGCAACCTTTGACGCATCAAGGTGTACGACTTCCGCACCCGCACGAGCCACTGCAAGAGTGGCGCCGCCCGTATACGCAAATAAATTCAATACTCGCACCGACTCTTTTCTTATTCTACCATTCGCGCGAATAAGGGTATCAATCCATTCCCAGTTCGGTGCCTGTTCGGGAAAAATTCCCGTGTGCTTGAAAGCCGTCGGGCGAATCATGAATTGCAGACCGCCGTATGCAATTTGCCACTCCTTCGGCATGTCTTTTTTCATATGCCACTTCCCGCTTTTTTTTATTGACCGAATTGGTTATTCGGATTAAGAT
>CAYHUW010000002.1:0-15532 GCA_964359685.1 uncultured Candidatus Saccharibacteria bacterium | reverse complement strand
GGGCGTCCGCCTTTTTCCATTCCGAGGGCGGCAGCTTTTTCTCCCACAGGGCCTGCGGGTCGGGACGCGCGAGAACGTATGTGCCGAACCGCTCCAGTTTTTCTTCCCCACCCGAATCCAGGAGTTCGTATCCTTCCTCGGCCCGTGCCGTGAGATTTTTTAAATCCATTCATGCATGATACCCTGACCTGCGTTATGTCTGCTATTCCTGCTCTTGAAATAAAAAATCTGGAAAAAACGTACGCCGGCGGAACACACGCATTGAAAGGCGTCACACTCACCGTCCCGCAGGGTGATTTTTTCGCACTCTTGGGCCCGAACGGCGCCGGGAAAACCACTCTCATCGGCATCGTTACCTCCCTGGTGAGTAAAACTTCCGGAACCGTAAAAGTATTCGGGCACGATCTGGAACATGAGCTTGAGCAGGCGAAAGCCTACATCGGGCTCGTCGGTCAGGAAGTGAACTTCAACCCGTTTGAACGGCCGATGGATATCGTCGTCAACCAGGCGGGCTACTACGGCATCCCGCGCTCGGTTGCGATTCCCAGAACGGAAAAACTCCTGAAGGATTTGGGACTTTGGGACAAACGCGACAAAAACTCCATGCAGTTATCCGGCGGAATGAAGCGCCGCCTGATGATTGCACGCGCCCTGGTGCATCAGCCGAAGTTTCTGATTCTTGACGAACCCACCGCGGGAGTGGACGTGGAATTGCGCCGTTCAATGTGGGACTACCTTCAAAACCTTACGAAGGGAGGAACGACGATTCTTCTGACCACGCACTACCTTGAAGAGGCGGAGCAACTGGCAAAACACGTGGCAATCGTGAACAAGGGCGCGATCGTAGCTCAAGGGACTATGGACGAAATTCTCGCAACCTACGAGGAACGCGACCACGGGAAATACAAAGCGGGAAAACTGGAATCCATTTTCCTTTCACTGACAAGTCAATCATAAATACGTATGCCGATTGAAAAACTTTGGATATCCTTCTATACGATCGTCCGCAAAGATGTCATCCGGCAGTTCCGCGTGTGGAGTCAGACTTTTTTGCCGTCGGTCGTCACATCCGTTCTCTACTTCCTGGTTTTCGGCGCGGTCATCGGCGACAGAATTCAGAACTTCGGAGAGTTCTCATATATTCACTTTATTATTCCTGGGTTAGTGATGCTTGCGGTCGTTACAAACTCTTTCTCAAACGTCGCGTTCACGTTCTTTACGGGAAAATTCTTTTCCCGAAACATTGACGAAATACTGGTCTCTCCCACGCCGCCCTGGCTTCTGATTGCGGGATACGTGGCGGGCGGCATGGTGCGCGGCGTCATAACGGGAGCATCGGTCATTCTGATATCGCTCTTTTTCGCCGTGCCGCCCGTTCATGACTGGCGGGTACTGGTTCTGTTCCTTGTCCTCTCTTCAATGATTTTCTCCCTTGCGGGGCTCATCAACGGTATCTACGCAAAAAACTTTGACGGTATCACCATTATTCCGACATTCGTTCTGACTCCGCTTGTATACCTTGGCGGCGTCTTTTACTCGGTGTCCATGCTTCCGGACGTCTGGCGCTCGCTTACGTACCTCAACCCGATTTTTTATCTGATCAACGGTTTCCGGTACGGTTTCTTAGGAATCACGGACGTCTCGTTGGGGGTAAGCGTCGGCGTGCTGTTGGCGCTCACGGCGGTTTTGGTCGCAATAAACTGGTATATGATTAAAACCGGCTTAGGTCTCCGACAATAGCAATGGAAAACTTCTTACATCTTTTTAATCCGGAAGAACTTATCCGTGCCGTCGGTTATTTCGGTATTGCCGCAATCGTGTTCGCGGAGTCCGGTCTTTTCTTCGGTTTTTTCCTTCCCGGCGATTCACTTCTCTTCACGGCGGGGTTTCTCGCCTCGCAGGGCCTTTTGAGTATCTGGTTTTTGGTTCCCCTGACGACCCTGGCGGCGATAGCGGGAGATTCGGTCGGCTACTGGTTCGGAAAGAAAATCGGTCCGATGATTTTCAAACGCCCGGATTCATTCTGGTTTTCGCAGGAACGCGTAAAGGATGCACATGCGTTTTTTGAAACCCACGGAGCGAAATCAATAGTGCTCGCCCGCTTTATTCCCGCCGTCAGAACCTTTACGCCCATTATTGCGGGAGTCGCCGGGATGCACTACGGTACGTTTCTGAAATACAACATTATCGGCGGCGTCCTGTGGGGCGCACTGCTTCCGCTGGTGGGCTTCTACCTCGGCTCATACGTCCCCGACATAGACCAGTACATCATCCCGATTATCGCCGCGATAGTGGTCGCCTCCCTTATTCCCCTCGCAATGGAGTTTTTAAAGAAGCGGAAACACCGCACAGACGCCTAAGCCCGGGCTACCCCCGCCTCTTGCTTGCGGAATCCCCTAATCGTGGTACTCTTCCCGTAAGAGTAAGATTTTGTACGTTCCCCACAAAGCGTCTACGGAAGACGCGCGTCAAGGTAACCGACCAGGTCAAGCTCGCATTAATTAGTTAGAGAAAAACAAATGGCAAAGAAGCTATATTTCGGCGGCCTCGCATACGCGACCACCGATGACACATTACAAGCAGCAGTCGCCCCGTTCGGAACTGTTTCATCTGCAAAGGTGATAATGGACCGCGAAACCGGCCGCTCACGCGGATTCGGATTCGTAGAAATGTCCACCGACGAAGAGGCAGACGCTGTCGTTGCCGGGCTTGACGGTAAAGAATTGGACGGACGCGTTGTCCGCGTTTCAGAGGCTCGTCCTCAGGAAAACGGCGGTGGCGCAGGCGGTCGCGGAGGCTTTGGCGGTGGAAACCGCGGAGGTGGAAACCGCGGAGGCGGCTTTGGCGGGGGTTCTCGCCAGTCTTGGTGATTTAAAGTTTCGCTTTAAATTAAAAACCCGCGCATTCCGAGCGCGGGTTTTTTTATTGACGACATAGAGAGAATGCAAGACAAAATATTTTGTCTTACTGAGCCGAGGAGTCAAAAAGGATTTCTATCCTTTATCTGACCTGTGGTACAGTTTTCCCATGAAAGACAGAGTGCTCGGCGTTATCCCGGCGCGAATCGGCTCCACGAGACTGAAGCGGAAAATGCTTGCCGATATCGGCGGGAAACCCCTGGTGTGGCACACGTGGAAACAGGCGCTCAAAGCACGAGCGGTGGATCATGTCGTTATCGCTACAGACTCGGAGGAAATCCGTACTGCGCTTCTCCCCTACGGTGCGGACGTCATCATGACGTCCAAAAACGCAAAAACCGGGAGCGACCGCGTAGCGGAAGCCGCACAACGCTTCAAAAAATTCAAACCGACCATCGTGCTGAATATTCAGGGCGACGAGCCGCTGATTCCGCCGAAAGCGATTGACATGACGGTCGCGCTCCTTAAAAAAAACAAACGTGCGGTTATGTCTACCGTCGCCGCTCCTATCCGCGAAGCGCATGAATTGAACGACCCGAACATCGTCAAAGTCGCGCTCAAGAAAAACGGACAAGCCCTCTATTTCTCCCGCTCCTGCATCCCCTTTAAACGGGAGAAAACGGGAACCCCGATATATAAACATTTCGGCATCTACGGCTACCGCGCGAATTTCCTTTCAAAGTACGCCGCCATGAAGCGCACCCCGCTTGAACTCACTGAAAATCTGGAGCAGCTACGCGCGCTTGAAAACGGCCACGACATAGAGGTCGGTATCGGTAACTTTGAGCATGTGGAGGTAAACACCCGTGAAGAACTTGAAACCGCGCGCAGGCTACTCACCGCGAGAAAACGATAACGTCCACTCTTTTCCGTCCAGACTCCCGATCATACGGTCACGCATGGCAAACGCCGCTTTCGGACGGGAACCATCCGTAAACCATCCCGCCTTCTGCAGCACGGGGAACACGACATTCTTACCGGATGCCTTTCCGTAAAATTCAACGAAATCCCGCGGGTGCATCGGCATATCAAAAAGAAAAGAGAATACGATATGATCCCGGCTTTCCTCGGCATGCTGTTCTATAAGCTTTGCTCCGTTATCGGCCCTGAGAAGCTCCTTCGTGTGTGCCCCCATACACTCATTAGACCACCGTAAAATGTATGCGCAACCGGCTCTTTTGGGAATGGTAAAATAATCATGTATGGGGAAAAAACAGAACATATTTTCGTGGGTTATCTTCGCGGTCCTCTGCGTCGCAATCGGCTGGTTCGGACACCAATATATGGGCGACATCGTGAAGTGGATCGGTGCCGGAGTGAGCCGGCCCGCCGCGGAAACGGCCTCTTTAAAGAAGGCGGACGAGGGCGAATTTTGCGCACAGGTCATTACGCCCGCCAGGAACCCCGAAACGGGAGACATCCGCGAGTTCCCCACGACCTGCAGCGTTCCTGAAGGCTGGGAGCTGATTGAAAACGACATTCCTGAGCTCAACTTGAATTTGGAATAAGATGAATGAGAAGGAGTTCCTTCTCCGTGAAAAATTCGGCGGCGTGAAAACCGCCGAATTTGAAGATGACTGCGTCCGGCTTGATGCGGGAGAACCGCTGGCATACGTAATCGGTTGGGTTCCGTTTCTTGGCTGCAGAATATATCTTGATTCCCGCCCCATAATACCCCGCCCAGAAACCGCATTCTGGCCGGAACAGGCGCTAGAAAACATAAAAACCAATACCACCCTATATGGAGGTTTAGGAACCGGGATAAGAATACTGGACTTGTTTGCGGGATCCGGAGCGGTGGGTGTCGCCGTATTGAAACACGTGCCCGACGCTACTGTTGATTTCGGCGAGATAGAGGAAGCGCATTTCCCGACAATTGAGCGGAATATCAGCGAAAACGGCATTGATGCGAAACGCGCACGGATTATCCGAACGGATGTCTGGAGCGGTATTACCGATACGTACGATTGTATACTTGCCAACCCGCCATACATTTCGCGGGAGCGTGCAGGACGCGTGCAGGATTCCGTCCTTACGCACGAGCCGCACGTCGCGCTCTTCTCCGACAACGACGGATTCGCACTGATTGAAAAAACCGTGCTCAACGCAAAAAAGCACCTCACTCCCTCCGGGCTTATGTATATTGAGCACGAACCCGAACAGGCGGATATGCTGCGTAAAAAGGCCGAAGCCTCCGGGTTTCGGGTTGAGCAAAGGAACGATCAGTACGGCGTCCGCAGGTATTCTGTTCTTTCCGTTATGGCATAATATCGGTATGGACGAATCCGCGATTCCTTCCGTTTCTCCAAACCAACTCGCTCAGACGATTCCTCCCGAGGCGATAGCCGCAGGAGGACCGTTTATTTTGTGGGTATTCTTCTGGTTCGCGTTTGTCGTTACCGCCGGTTTTGCCGTAAGCCTCTACTATCACTGGCTCCGGTTCGGCTACATGTATCCTCTTTCTTTCATCGCAATGCCGGTCTACGGCGTCGGCGTGCTGGTTTTTTTGGGCGCGATGCTTTCGGGTATCGGCTCTCTGTAAACAACCATGGCGGTTAACCCTTTCGGCATCGGAGATTTCAAAGAACACGAACGCGTGATCGCCGTCATTCGTCATCATTGGTTCGTTCTTTTCCGTGATGTTTTCGGGATAGTGATTCTCTTTATCCTTCCGTTTTTTATTATTCCGATTTTTTGGGCGATCGCCGTTCAGGGCGGACAGGTTCCGGGAATCTCGGGCGGCGTCGTTCTGTTTTTCGCGTCACTGTGGGCGCTTCTGATGTGGAATTTCCTGTTTGTCCGCTGGACGGACTACTACTACGACATCTGGGTAATCACCAACTGGCGCATCGTGGATATTGACCAGGTGGGACTCTATAAAAGAAGCGTCGCCACCATCCTCACCCTGGACCACATACAGGATGTAGAGTCGCAGACGCACAGCATCATCGGGACATTCCTGAACTTCGGGAACGTACAGGTGCAGACCGCCGCCGCGAAACGCGAGTTTCTGATTGAGGACGTGCCGAACCCGAATCAGGTAGTGCAGACCATCCGCGAAGCGCAGGCCGAAAAATCAAAAGTGTTCGGCTCCCAGCACACAACTCTCAACTGATGAAAACAGAACCTTACAAAGGCGTCCGCGATTTTTATCCGGAAGACCAGCGCATACAGAATCACATCTTCTCCGCCATGAGGAGAGCCGTTGAATCGTACGGGTATGAGGAGTACAACGCATCCGTTTTGGAATCAACCGAGCTCTATCTCTCCAAAACAAGCGAGGAAATCGTAAACGAACAGACCTATACATTCACCGACCGGGGCGGCCGTTCGGTTACCTTGCGTCCTGAAATGACGCCGACGGTAGCGCGCATGGTTGCGGCGAGAAAGCGCGAACTCGGGTTCCCTTTGCGCCTGTACTGTATCCAGAATTTTTTTCGCTACGAACGTCCGCAGCGGGGTCGTTTGCGCGAGTTCTGGCAGTTAAATGCCGATCTCTTTGGCGTTTCAGGCATTGAGGCGGACGTTGAGTCCGTAACGCTCGCGTACCGTGTCATGAAAGAACTGGGCGCGGACGACGAAGCTTTTGTGATTAAAATCGGCAATCGTCAATTCCTGGATTCCGTGTACGATTCCTTGAATATTCCGAAAGAAGAACGCCAGGCAATGACCCGCCTTTTGGACGCGAAAGACAAGGGCGCAGATGTACGAAAAGATGTTCTGGATGCGCTTGCACATCCGGAAGACTTTGAATACTTTGCACAGCTTAAAAAAGCGCTCCGGGAGCGCGAAATCGGAAACGCCGTAATAGACGCGAACATCGCCCGCGGGTTTGACTACTACACGGGCATGGTGTTTGAAGTATTTGATACCGACCCCGCAAATTCGCGCTCGCTCTTCGGCGGCGGAAGATACGACAACCTCATCGGGCAGTATGGATCTGAAGATGTGCCCGCAGTCGGCTTCGCTATGGGCGACGTCATCGCACGCGACTTTTTGGAAACTCACAATCTTCTGCCGAAACTTTCCTCAACCGCGCACCTCTATCTTGCCCCGGTAAAACCTGCAGACCTTGATGCGGCGTCCCGTTTTGCGGATTCGCTCCGTGCCGCGGGCGTCAACGTAGCTCTCGGCATGCCTGTCCGCCGTAGTCTTGACGGAGGAGGAAAGCATGAGAAAATCGGCGACCATATAAAAAATGCGCTGAAACTTTCAATCCCCTATTTCGCAGCATTCGGAGAGAAAGAAGGCGCATCGGGAGAACTCACGCTGAAGGAACTTACCACGGAGACGGAAGAGGTTATCCCGATGGACAAACTGGCATCCCGCCTGTTAGTTTAGAGCGACATGAGAAAAATCACACTGGATATCGAAACGACTTCGGGCGCCTTGGGCGTATTTGATCCGCAGTCTATGAACCTCACGGTCGCCTGTATCCACGACTCCGAGACCGACCAATATACGTCCTATACCGAAGAGCAACTGCCCCAGCTTTGGCAGATACTGGAACGCGCGGACTTGCTTATCGGATACAACTCGGACCACTTTGATATACCGATTCTGAACCGCTACTACTCGGGCGACCTTACAAAAATACGGAGTGTGGACCTCTTAGCGGAAGTGAAAAATGTCCTCGGCAGAAGACTGAAGCTGGATTCCATCGCCGAAGCCACCTTGGGCCGGAAGAAAATCGGCAGCGGATTGGACGCAATCACCTGGTGGCAAAACGGCGAATACGAGAAGGTTATCAAATACTGCATTGAAGACGTGAAAATAACGAAAGAGGTGTACGAATACGCGCTCAAAAACGGCAAACTCCGTTACTCTGATTTCAACGTCAAAAAAGATATCCCGCTTGATACGTCAAAATGGGAATCCGCCGAGAAGGCGAAACTGACTCACACGCTTCCGTTCTAGCGTTCTAGAGAAAGAAGAGAATAACCCCCGCAAGAAGCACGCGGTAGGCAATAAAGATATACAAGGGCTGGCTGCGAAGAAACAGTAAGAGAAAATGAATCGCCAAAAGTCCGCTCAAAAAAGCGGTCAGGCTCCCCGCAAGGAGCGGAAGCCCCAGCGAAACCAATTCCCCGCCCCACCACAACTCCAAAAGTTTTTTCAGGCCTGAGCCCGCTATAATCGGCACCGCGAGGAGAAACCCGAAACGCGCCGCCGCTTCACGCGAGAGCCCCAAAAAAAGTCCGCCGGAAATAGTCATGCCTGAGCGGCTCATGCCGGGGACGAGCGCGAGCGCCTGGAAAAAACCGATTATGAGTCCGTCCTTCCATGTCGCATCAGCGAGTTTTTTATTTTTTTCCAGTTTTGCGGCAATGTACTCGGCTCCGAGCATGACGAACGAACCGCCGAGAAGCGCGTATGCGACCAGATACGGACTCCGGAACATTGTTGCCATAATATCCTCAAGCAAAAGACCGAATATAAATGCCGGTACCGTGCCGATGATAAGCGCAACCAAAAGACGTTCATCTTCGGGTCTCACGCTTCTCCCGATTAATTTATACAGCGCGGTATACACAAGGTTCAGAATGTCCTTCCAAAAATAGACAACCACCGCCAAAACGGTCGCCAGTTGCAGCACCGCATCAACGGCAAGTCCGTTTTCCAGGAGCGCCAAAAGATCGTGCATGACGACCAGGTGACCCGAGCTTGAGACCGGAAGAAACTCAGTAAGACCCTGTACAAGGCCTAAAATCGCGTAGGAGAGGGTTTCGTTCATGTATACAGCCGATTTAGCGAATGTGGTATTATCGTAACACGTATCAAATAATTAAAATCTATGAGTGAAACAGGCAAAATAGACATGGAAAAAATGGGAACTCCGATTGCTATTGTAATTGCGGGAGCTCTGATTGCAGCGGCAATGTATTTCGGCGGAGGAAGCGCGGGCGCCGGAGGCAGCTACTCGTTTAATCAGGGGGCACAGGGGGGTGCAAAAGAGGCGGCAAAGCCGGTTCCGAAAGTCACTTCAGCGGACCACATCATCGGTAACCCGAATGCGCAGCTTGTTATTGTTGAATACACCGACCTTGAGTGCCCGTTCTGCAAACAGTTCCACGGAACAATGAAGCAGATCATGGACAAGTACGGCAAGGACGGTAAGGTAGCGTGGGTTATCAGAAACTTTCCGCTTCAGCAGCTTCACCCGAATGCGCCTAAACTGGCCCTCGCGGCCGAGTGCGTAGCGGATATCGGCGGTAACGGCGCATACTGGAAGTTTCTTGACGAAATCTTCATAGCGGCACCGATAAACACGCAGTTTGATATGACGAAACTTGACGCGACGGCCGCCGCGGCCGGGGTCAACGCGAGTGCGTTCCAGTCCTGTTATACGAGCGGAAAATTCCAGTCAAAAATTGAAAAGGAACTGAATGATGCGGTTGCTTCAGGCGGTCAGGGGACGCCGTTCAATATACTGGTCCTGAAAAACGGTAAAAACCTTGAAATCCCCGGTGCGCAGCCGTTTGAATTTGTGGACGGAATGATTCAGGATAACCTCTAACCGAAAAACGGTTTCAGCAAAAACCCCGCTAGTTGCGGGGTTTTTGTTTGCGTAATTTTGCCGAAAAAAACTCGGGAGCATCCGAACTCTCCTCGTCCCCCACCAAGCCCAGGCGATAAATATCAAAGGAATTTTTACCTTCAAACATATCTGAAGGGTTCGGCAGATACAGTCGTTTTCTGGTGATTTCTTTCGTCGCATCCGAAAGCAGCCGTCTGAAGACCTCAAACTCCTCTTCGCAATCATCAAAGTGAATAATGTGCCGACGCATCTGAGAGCTTCCGTCTTTATTCCTGCGTTTTTTGCATTCCTGAAAAATAAACCGCTTTACCGGTCGTTTGAACTCGGAGAGCACCGTGTAGTAGTTAAAAATCGCCTGAATGATAAAAAGCGGCTTCTCGCGCCCCAACGTACTGAAAGAATCCACGAATTTATGATCCACGATATCTACCGCCAGCGGGTCAATCTTTGATTCAACCACTAAATCAGAAATTGCTTTGATGGGAAGCGCCAAACCGGGCACTCGCGCAATTCCGACGTTTTCAACAGCGAGAACTTTATATTTCGGGGCACGCGCCAGATAAAAGCCGATTGCCTGCAGATAATCGCGCTCCATCGCCGCACGTTTTTCTTTCTGTGCGCGCTTAGATTTCGCCACGCCGAAATTGACTTCAAAATCGGGAACCAGCTTCAGGTACTCGTACCCCTGCCGTATTGCTTCTTCTTTCGGAATACCGCTATAAAAATGCTGGAGCGCTATGTGCCCCGACCTCCCGATAATACCGGCCGGAGTGGACGGCATGTCATACACCCCTTCCACGTACCGCTTCTGCCACGCAAGCGGGTTTCTTAAGAAGGACATGAGGGAGGAGAAACTCCAGTGTTTAATCGGATACCCGGATTTTTTGCTCACGAGACCATTATAAACGAGGGCATTTATTCTTCTCTACCGCCGTCTTCAAGACGTTTTTGACTGTAATACAGATACATATCTTCCAAAACGCTCCCACCGGCTACAGTTGCGCCGAATCCTACGACCCCCAGAAGAACATTCCCCGTCTCAAACGAACGGTACACGACATACAGCCCGCCTCCCACGACGCCGGAGTTCGCGGTTACGGCTAAGGTTACATACGCTTTTTCAAGCGAACTCCGTAAGGTCGGCCGGGCTCTTTCTTCAAGCAACAAGGGAGGCCTCTCTGCAGTCATGGTTAATAACTCCTCAATTTCTTCGCCTTTTGGTGCGTGCGGATTTTGTCCAGTGCTTTTGCTTCAATCTGGCGGATACGCTCGCGGGTGACGCCGAATTCCTGTCCCACTTCTTCAAGGGTATGGTAAATGCCGTCTTCAAGTCCGTGGCGCATAGCCAAAATCTTCCGCTCTTTCGGCGTTAAATCGTCCAGAATCTCATGGAGCTGTTCAACCAAAATGCGGTGCGCGGTTTCCTGATCCGGCGTCGGGAGCGAGTGGTCAGCGACGAAATCTCCGCGCGCGGACGCGTCATCATCGTCCGATGAAGAAATCGGCGCCTCCAAGGAAAGCGTCTCCTGGTTAATCTGTTCTATCTGGTACACCTTCTCAACATCAACACCCATTTCCCCCGCTATTTCCTCAGGCATCGGGTCTCTGCCCAAATCCTGCTCAAGGCGGCGCACAATCTGCTTGTATTTTGCAATCGTTTCCACCATGTGGACGGGAATACGGATGGTGCGGGATTGGTCCGCCAAAGCGCGCGTGATCGCCTGGCGTATCCACCACGTCGCATACGTGGAGAATTTAAATCCCTTTGTGAAATCAAATTTATCAACGGCCTTGAAAAGACCCAGGTTCCCCTCCTGAATTAAGTCCAGAAGCGAAAGGTCCGACGAGCGCGACGCATATTTCTTTGCAATGGAAACCACCAGGCGCAGGTTCGCGCGCGCCAAAAGGTTCTTTGCTTCGTCCTCGCCTATTGAAATGCGTTTCGCTAAATCGCGTTCTTCCTGTGCCGTCAGAAGCGGGTACTGGCCGATTTCCCTCAAATACATCTGAATGGAGTCGTGTGCGGAACCTTCGCCGCGATATCCGCCGCGCATCACCACCTCGTCAGGCACCTCTTCAAGCATGCCTCCGGATTCAAGGACGTCTACGCCGGACGAGGACAGCCGCTCATATAACTCTTCAAGGAAAACGACGTCTTCTTCAATCGTCGGGAACTCCTTCAAAATCTCGTTGTACGTTACGTACCCGCGCTCCTTGCCCTTTCCGATGAGTTTTTCCGCCTTTGCCTCAAGAGCCGCCCGTCTTTTACCGAGAGGCCGCTTGACCTGTTTTGCGACCGCTTTTTTCTTTGCGGATTTTCCTTTCTTTGCCGCCGGTTTTTTTGCGCGAACAACCTTCTTCTTTTTCAGAGGCTTTTTGGCTTTCCTGCTTTTCGGCTTTTTTGACTTTCTGATTTTAGACTTCTTTTGAGCCATAGTTTAGAACTGTACCGTTATTTGATGAGTGTTGCAAGGCGCGCTAACTCCTGCATGTGTTTCTCCGCCGCCTCCGGGTCATGCGTGTTCTCGGCGGCGCGAAGTGCGGAAAGCGCGGTACGGTACGCATCATGGAGCGCTTCGCGCTTTAAATCCTCATACGCGTCGGCTATTGCGTCGCGTGCATCATTCGCGTTGTCGCGCGTAAGAAACAAATCGGCCTCAAACAAAGCGGCGCGGTGGTTGTCGGTACTATGCACAAGCTCTTCAAAGCGCGCGTCACCCACGGCCGCACGCAGAACTGCTTCCGCTTTTTCTTTGTCTTCAACCGCGCCGCGCTCAGCAAACAAAAGGTACAGACCGAACACCAGGCGTTCTATCGTATCCGCCCGCGACAAAAACGGTTCATGAACGGGCTCGGCGGGCGCATGCGGCACACCTACCGTCGGTTTCAGAAGCTTCGCAAGCTCTCCCAGAACGGCCTCCTCGGAAACGCTGAGCGTTTCTGCTACGCGCTTGACGAAGTGCGCCTGGTCAATTTTGTTCGGAATCAGTGCCACAAACGGCAGCACCGTGCGCGAAACTTCCAGACGGAACGTGCGCGCATCGTACTTCGCGTCCGTTATGTGCGCTATATAAAAATCAACGACATGCAACGCTTCCCGTACGGACGTCTTGAAGACTTCCGGTGTTTTACTCAAAAGATCCGCGGGGTCGGTGCCCGGAGGAAACTTTGCAATCTTTACGTTCATACCCGCCTGAAGCGCTATAGACGCAGCGCGTCCCGCGGCTGCAATCCCCGCCCGGTCGCCGTCGTATGCAATCAGAAGATTCTGCGTGTAGCGTTTCAGTAATTCCGCGTGACGCTCGGTAAATGCCGTACCTGAAGTAGCGACGGTGTTCTTATACCCCGCCTGGTGCGCCAACAGGAGATCCAGCTGTCCCTCAACCAGAAGTGTGGAGCCGAGAGTCCGGATACCCTCGCGGGCTACGTGAATGCCGTAGAGAGCGCGGGATTTATCAAAGACGTCGGTCTCGGGCGAGTTGAGATATTTCGCTCCGGGCTGATTTTTGTCTTCAACGAGAATACGTCCCGAGAAGCCTACAATGCGGTTGGAAACATCAAGAATCGGAAACATCACCCGCCCGCGAAAGCGGTCATACGGGCGCGAAGCTCCCGCCCCTCCTGCCTGTTGCGTGTCGCTTGTATCCGGTCGCTTTACGAGCCCCGCTTTTTCAAGAATAAACTCCGAAACGCCTTCTTTCTGAAGAGTTTCCGAAAGCGCGCGCCACTCGTTTTCCGCATATCCGATATGCCACTCTTCTATCGTTTTTTCCGAAAGACCGCGGGAGAGCAGGTATTTCTTAGCGTCCGCATGCGCCGAAAGCCGCGACACGAAATAGTCTTTTGCGGAAACGAGCGCCTTTAGAACCTGTTCACGTTCGTCTGATTTACCAGGGTGTTCATACACCAAAGGTATGCCTGCTTTCTCGGCAAGTATTTTAAGTGAGCCTTTGAAATCAACGCCCTCCATTTCCTGGACAAACGTGAACATATCCCCGCCCTTTCCGGTGGAAAAACAGTGGTAGAGACCGCGGTCGGGAGATACGAAAAACGACGGCGTTTTTTCTTTCGTGAACGGTGAAAGGCCTTTCCAGTATTTCCCCGCCCGCGTCAGCTTCACGTACGGCTCCACCACATCCTTGATGGAGAGTTTATCCTTAATGCGTTCTACGGTGTCAGACATATTTAAAGTATATCCAGAATGTCGCGGAATCTGCCGAAAGAATAGTCTACCTCCGGCGACGAACCCCACATAAGCCCCGTCTGGAGACCGACGCTCTTAGCAGGACGCAACTCTTTTTCCAAATGATCGCCTACATACAGGATATTTTCGGGAGGTAGTTGTGAAGCTTCTATAAGCATTCGGAATCCGTCCAACGCCGGTTTCGGGTTTTTAACTTCATCAGGTCCCAGGAAAAAAGTAAACCACTCCGGTTTGATGCCCATATCGGGCAGCAAAAGAGCGGCATGAACATTGGAGAATACGGAAATCGGAACTTTTTCCTTGAGGGTTTCAAAAACCGAAGGACTTTCGGGGTCGGCTAACCGAAGCAACACCTTTGCTTCTGAGCGGATACGATCCGACCAGAATCCTGCAGATTTGCCTAACGAAACAAACAAAGCAGAGTGGCCTTTATGTTGTCGAAGGAGCGTGTCGTATTCACTGATTAACTCTGGAGTTACGGGTTTCCCTGTGACCTCCGCATACGTTGCATAGCGTAGTCTCGCGTGCGCCTCATTATTAGAACGACTTATGGTTTCACTGAAATCAAACCAGATATGCTTGATGGGCGGCATGTGTTTATGATACTCCTCTTGTCTTAAGAACGGAGTCTACACGCTTTTTGAAGACTAAGACCGGGCAAGCGCCCTCGGAGCGGTCTTCAAAAAGCGTGTAGCGGAGTGAATCCCTAGGCGATATCGGCGATTTTCTCGCGAGCCTCTTCGTCAGCCATTGCGGCTTCCATTTTGATAGCGCGGTCTTTCTGGAAGGCCTGAATAACCTCATGCTTCTTTGAACCTTTGAAGCCCGTTCCTGCGGGAATCAAACGACCGATAATGACGTTTTCCTTGAGTCCGACGAGTGTGTCCGTTGTACCGCGGAGTGCCGCTGTAATGAGCGTGCGAGTGGTGTGCTGGAAGGACGCCGCCGAAAGGAAACTCTTTCTGTTCAATGAGACTTCAGTAATACCCAAGACCAACGGTTCGTACTTCACAGTCTCTTTGCCCGCTTCTTCCAACTCTTTGTTCAATGTATGCACCGAACCCATTTCAAGCATTTCACCGACCACCAACGGACTGTTGCCGGGGCTCGTGACTTCAACACGTGAGAACATCTGACGAATGATGACTTCCATGTGTTTATGAGACACCGATGCCCCCTGGAGGTCGTAAATCTTTGAAACTTCGTCAATCATGTACTCCTGAAGACGTGCGGGTCCTGCGAGTTCAAACAATTCGTCAAGGTTGACGGAGCCGTCCGTAACCATGTCGCCCCGCTCAACGCGCGAACCTACTTTGACCAAAGCCACGCGGCGCGGCGGAACTTCGTACTCAATTTTGTCTCTCGTTTTTGTGGTGTCTTTAGAGCCGACATCGGGAAGAATAACAACGGTCTTCTTGCCGGGCTCTTCCTTGATTTCAATTACTTCGCCCGAAACGCGCGAAAGAACCGCTGCCGCTTTCGGGGGACGCTTGTCAAACAACTCTTCAACGCGCGGCAAACCGTGCGTAATGTCTCCGCCGATAGTAGCCACACCTCCCGTGTGGAAAGTACGCATGGTGAGCTGTGTTCCCGGCTCTCCGATGGCCTGAGCGGCAATCGTTCCGACCGCTTCGCCGATATCAATCAGTTCGCGCGTCGCGAGATCTGCACCGTAACACTTCTGGCAAATACCGCGATCAGCAATACATCCCATCGGGGAGCGGACGGCAACCTCCTCAATGTCGGTTGCCGCAATCGCTTTCGCATCTTCAATATTCAAGAGCGTACCTTTCTTAAAGGTTTTACCGCCCTCTTCCACTTCGCGGGCCAATACACGACCGACAATCAATTTTGCCAAGTCAGCTTCAATAC
>CAYHUW010000001.1:0-33996 GCA_964359685.1 uncultured Candidatus Saccharibacteria bacterium | reverse complement strand
TTCAATAGGCCCGCCGGCGAGGTCTTGCGACCGCTTCGACTCCTTGTAAACATATGGTTTCAGATCTATTTCACCGCCCTTCCGGGCTGCTTTTCACCTTTCCCTCACGGTACTGGTTCACTATCGATCTTTAAAGATATTTAGCCTTGCCGGTTAGTTCCGGCGGATTCATCCAAGCTATTCGTGTCTCGGATTACTCAAGATCGACGGCAAAGAAGAGATATTGATTTCGAATACGGGACTATTACCCTTTAGAGTTCTGCTTCCCAGCAGATTCTTCTACCAATATCTTTGATAACTTCTCTTCCATAAAATGGAACGCCATCGCCTTACAACCCCGCACCCTTGCTGATACGGTTTGGGCTGATTACTTTTCGCTCGCCGCTACTAGGGAAATTCCCGAATCCCGGTCCCTGTACAAAATAAATTTGTGCAGAGACCGAGATGTACTGTTGGTTTCTTTTCCTCTCGGTACTGAGATGTTTCACTTCCCGAGGTGCGCATCTGCAGAACACTCCACAGATCTCGTACGAAGTACGAGGGGTTTCCCCATTCGGATATTTTCGGATCGAAGCTTGCTCGTCAGCTCCCCGAAACTTTTCGCAGACGTGCTGCGTCCTTCATCGCCTTTTAAAGTCAAGGCATCCACCATACACCCTTCAAACTTCCGCGAGGAAGCTTGAAAACCACATAACGTTACATTCTTAACGAATGTCTCTGAATTATGCTCGATGTTCTCTATATGATGTCTTAAATTGTCAACGAACTGATTCACGAGGACTAAAAAAGGCCGCTTCTCGCGGCCGACAACGGAAAGCATGAAGCTTGCCCGCTATTGCCGCTTGGTGCCTTTGAAATTAGTACTCATAAACCTATTCAGTAGAATATACCTTCTGAGGCCCCCTGTCAAGAAAAGGACGGCTCTTTTCAGCCCTTTTTGAGCCTAAAAACAGAAACGGCTTAAATAAAGGTTTTTTCAGAAAAACAGCCGCCTTGAAGGATACTTTGTACCCAGTTTTTCCCCTATTCCTCTCCCGGACGCGGACCCGGTAGTTTCCCTTTGGGGCCGACAATATACGGATTTTTTGCTCCGGTATTAAAACGACGATTCAAAGAAAGTGACGGCCCATCATCTTCCCGATGACTCATCCTACTTATTTGCTCTTCAGTAAGTCGTGTCGTCCGGTGCCAATGTCGCTTGGGAACCAGGGAAAGAAGCGCGCCTGATTTTCTTCGCAATCCGGAAAGTTCAATATGCTCCGGACTACCTGTAGGATAGGGCGCACCATTAAAGATTTCACGCATCCGATACCAGATTACGGCAAGTTCCGCCGACCGAAGACCGGCGATAGAAGGCGGGAATTTTCCTGCAGTTTTTTCAAGCATACAAATTAGGCTCCCGTTCTGTGCGTGTCAGCGCGACGCTTCCCCATTTCCGTAGCGTGTATCTGAAGTTCGGAACGCGCCTGCCTAAGCCCGGGACTTGCCGGCTTCCCGGCCGAAGCTTTTTCAATTGCACGAATTCCCTGGAGAGTCAGATGCATGTATGCACGAAAATCACGCATCCTCCATTTTTGTGTTTGCCGCGCGATAGTGTGCACAGGGCCTTCACGGTGCGGCATAGGGAGCGCGTGTTTGCTACTCATATCTATACCGTACTCCTCTGTTTTTTAGTTGTCAAAAACAAAAACACCCACACCTATACCTCCATATATGGAGGTATAGGTGTGGCAACTGCGAAAATCAGTTTCCCGTATATGAAGCCAGTCAAAAAATTACCATATATGGTAATTTTTCTAGGGAACAAAAAACGCCCCGGTTGCCCGAGGCGTTTTTTGTTTTGCTAGAGCCTAACGCCTAGCAACCTAGAGCCTAAATTATTTGTCGCCCATCTGCGAGCGCATTTTCTCTATTGCGCGAGCAGCGGCTTCCTGACCGCCCAAACCGAATGCGAGACCGACCGCCAAAGAGACGGCGATAATCACACCCGTGTAGAGAGTCTGAATGAAAGCCTGTGCGACCTGAAGCTGATCCAATGCGGCAATGAGGGTGAAAATCCAAACTGCCCACATAGCGATTGAACCTGCGAATCCTGCCCCATGAACGCCTGCCGCTTTTGCAGCACCGCCCACGATATCTTTTGCAACCTGTGCCACGACCGCGCCGACAAGAAGAATCAATGCGGCGACGATAACCTGCGGGAGGTATGCGAGGACAACGTTCTGGAGGAAGAGATTAACCTGGGTCAATCCCAAGACTTCCAAAGACGCCATCAAAAAGACAATGATGAAGAACCACTGAACGAGCATTCCTAAAAATGCGCCTGAATCAAGCGTGAAGCCCGCGCGCTCTACCGCATCATTGAGACCGGTATTTTTAAGCGCCATATCAAGCTTAATAGCCTTGATGACCTGCGCGATAATTCTGCCCAAAGCCGCTCCGACGAGCCAGCCGAGGACAAAAATGATGACCGCAACAATAATGTTCGGGACAAATGCAACGATGCCAAGCCAGAGGTTCTGGAACGAGGCAGTCAATACATCAGCCCATGTTTGAATAAGCATGTAGGTATAAATTATCCAATAATTAAATAAAGATTTATGGGCTGTCCTGCCTAGTTTTCTTCCCCTAGGGAGAACACCGCCGCCGAGATTTTCTTAACGGTACTCCGTTTTAGAAAATCCAAGTGTGGTCGTAATCGAGCCACCTACCAAAATGGTAGCACCATATAGGGGGTTTGCGCCGAGCGCTGTGAATAGCCCCGGGAAGAAGGATATTCCGAAAAACGGCTCAACCTCTGCCTACAATGACTGCGTGGGTAAATTCAAAGACGTCCCTGAGTAGCCTGTCTCTCGCGACTCTCCTCTCTTCGTACTCCCGGGTATCAAAAACAGCGTAGCGAATCGGCAAAGAGGCCTTTGTTTCAACCTGCCGTACCGCCCGTTCAATACGGGCATCCTTCGGGCGGCGTGTGACCACAAGAAGGTCAATGGTGCCGCGACGCTCACGAACCAGAGCTCCTGTTGCGACCAACAGCGTGACGCCGGGAACGCCGCGGAAAGCATCCGAGAGCGACTTATCATTCGGCTGTGTGATTTCGTCCAAAAAACCGCGGACTGCTTCGGCGTGCGGAAACGTCGGCGACAGTGAATACATTGTTTTCTTCCCCTGGCGCTTGCCCGTCAACACTCCCGCACGGGCGAGCGCGCGGATTTCAATCTCGGTTTTTGCGACGCTTCCGCCGATGGTCTGCGCGACGTCTTTTGCTGAAGTTTTAAGATTTGGCTGGAGAGTGAAAAATTTCAGAACTTTGATGCGGGCGGGATTCTGGAAGAGGCGCGACAGTTCTTTGAACATTACATGTATTGTACGCGTCTTTTCTAAAAAACAAAAAGCCCCGTTTCAGGGCTTTTTGTGGAGCGATTATTCCGATTTCTCCCCTTCCTCTGCGGCGCGGATTTGAGCACGGCGCTCGTTGACCCATCCGTTCCAAACCTGGAAATCCAGGAGCGCATCTGCTTTCGGAGTCTTAATTCTTCCTGAGCGCGCCAACGCGACGCCCTGTTCCCGCAGTTCGGAAACACTCGATTCTTTTGATTCGTTTGCCATGCCCCGCATTATCTGCCTGTTTTGTGCGTAGTCAAGCAAACAAAAACACCCCGCCGTAACGCGGGGTGTTTCAGAGAGACAGTTAGGCGAGTTCCACTTTTCCTCCTGCTGCTTCTATAGCTTCCTTGAGCTTGTTTGCGTCTTCCTTCTTCACTCCTTCCTTGAGGACTGACGGAGCCGCATCTACCAAATCTTTTGCTTCTTTCAGACCCAACGCGAGAGCTTCTTTGACGACTTTGATGACGCCGATTTTCGCATCACCACCCGAAACCAACTTCACGGTGAAGGTTGATTTCTCTTCGCCCGCATCCGCTGCTGCCGCGGGACCTGCCGCAGCTACCGCAGTAGCCGAAACGCCCCACTTCTCTTCAATCGCCTTGACGAGTGCATTGAGTTCAAGCACGGTCATTTTCTCTACTGCTTCAATGATTTGTTCTGATGTCATGATTAGATTAATTTAATGAGTCCGCGAGTTTAATTAATCTTCCACCCCGCCCTCTAAGCTTCTTGGCTTCTGCAGAGGGCGGGGTCTAAGTAATTCTAAATCGCTTCGCTCTTAATAATTACTAAGATTTTGTCTTTGCCACCTCGTTTAAACCGATAGCGAAACGCTGAATCGATGAGTTGATGACGTTTGCAAACATACCGCGCAATACCGGGATCGGCGGAATCGTCGCGATACCTCTTGCCTCCCCTTCCGAGAGGTACTTGCCTTCAAGGAGTCCTCCGACGAGAGCGATTTTGCCCGCAAGTTTCTTTACGAAACCGTGAATGCCGCGCGCGGGCGCGGTAATGTCGTCTCCTTCTTTGAGGTAGACGAAAGCGATTTCACCGGGCAGTTCGGGCATATCGCCTGAAACGCCCTTCTCGGTCAGTGCTTTTTTGAGAAGCGTCTTTTTAACGACGGTGTATTTCACACCCTCGGTCTTAAGCGCGGCGCGAAGCTGGTTCACTTCCGCGACCGTAATACCCGAGAAACTGACAAACACGCCCGAAACGGTCTTTGCCAGGGCCTCGGTAATACCCGCAAGTAGGGTAACTTTCTTTGCTTTTGTAATTGCCATAGTTGTGTGGGTCTTCTTATATAAAAAGAAAACCCGTGTGAGCACGGGCTGGGTAAAGGATTCGACCTTAAACCTTTTTCGACTTCGGCAGGCGGCTTTCGCTCATTACCCCTTTCGGGACCTACTGTCTCCAGTCGTGCTCCCGCTAGAGTACCAAACGAAAGTCCAAATAGCAATGTGCCATACTAAGTATGGCACATTTGGGTTACGACTGGTGGGCGAAGGTAAGAACGAGGAACGAAAGGACGATGATGACGGAAAAACCGAGAAGGAATTTGAAAAAATCAGGTGTGAAGAATTTATTCATGACTACTGCGGAAGGTTCGCAATCTCATCCCCTATCGCATCAATCAGCTGGACGTTTTTTAATTCACGTGCGATATCAAGTGCTTTCGTAAACTCCGCACGTGCACCGGCATAATTTTTTATATCCCGATAGTAGGAACCGAGAACCATATGCGGGTCGGGATTTTGCGGGAACTTTCCCGCGGCCTGAGTAACGATATCAACCGCCGCTGTTGTGTTTGTTTTGTAAAGATACCTGTACAACTCAAACAGTTCAAAATAAGGCGTCGTTGAATCCGGATTGAGTGCAATAGACTTCTTAAAATAACCTTCCGACTTCGGGAAATCTTTCAAATCAAACTTGTACATCTTACCGAGATTGTCCAGTGGCACCGCACTATTCGGAATGACTTTTATTAGAAAGAGCCACACCTCTTCAGCTCCTTTGAAATCGTTCGCCGCGTGGTAATAGATACCCAGATTAAACCAATCGTCCGCACGCATCGGATCCGTCTTGAGCCGCGCTACTGCGGCATCATAATTTTTCTGCATGGGTACGCGCGCAACTTCGGGCACGCTTTCCGTAAACGTAAGTCCGCGATCAAGATTTGGCATGATTTCGCGTATATCAAAATCATCCAAAAGTTCAATGGTGTAGTTCGGCGTTGATGTGGCGACAACCGGTATTTCTTGCCCCACCGATGGCTTCGTACTATTGATGGTTGAAATACCGTACGCTATAGCCACGACACCGAGAAGCACCGCCACACCGAGAATAATTTTTTTCTGCATATACGTTATTGTAATCAAGTAACGCATTAAAGGCAAAATACCCGAAAAATACAAAACCCCCGCACTTTCGTGCGGGGGTTTTGCTGTTCTTCGCTAATTCTAGGCTTGCGCCTGGAGATTAGTTCGAGCGGGTCTGAATCAGACCGCCTGAAGGAAGACCATTGAGGCCGAATCCGTTCGTCCAATCCTGACCCGTCTGTGTAACAGTCGTGGTCGAGTTCGGAGACCAGATGAAGGCGTTTCCATCGGCAACACCTGCAACAGTGAGAAGCGGGTTAACCGCTACACCTGCTGAAGTCGAGGGGAACGACGAGCTACCGAGGAGCTTGGTCGTGACAGATGCACCTGTGGTGACACCTGACACTGAACCGCGAGCCTCGAAGTAGAGCGTTGAACCTGCCGGAACCTGGAGCGCCGTTGCGCCTGACGAGTTAGCTACGCCAATCGTCAAGTTCGGGTTTGAGGTACAACCAGCCGTACAATCGTTCGTCTGCTGGAGGTTACCGTCAGTTGCTACGCCTGACACCGGATTTGAGTAGCCCGCATCCGTGAAGCCGTAGATAGTGACGTTGGTAACTGAAGCAGTTGAAGTTGCGAGGTTAAGCGCAAACTGAGCGATACCGACCGGACCCTTTGCATCAGCAGTTACCTTGAATCGCATCAAGCGACCATCGGCAATACCTGTTGAAGACAAAGTATCAAGCGCCAACGTCGGGTATGACTTCATGACGCGAGCACCTGAAACTGCCGTAGAGCCGGTTGCGTTGAACGTAGCGCCGGAAGATGCTCCCGTACCCTGCGTGTTCGTGCCCCCTACGTCTACGTTAACCGCGACCAAGTGACCTGAGAACGTGACTGCCTGGCTTGAGCCGACATCAGCGTAATCAAGCTTGATCGTAATCGCCTTGTCTACGTCCTTCGTAAGAACGATAGGAATAGCCAAGGTTGAAGTTGCATTTACCGATGAACCGATAAAGTAAGCAACTCCCTTCTCTACTCCGTCTGCATAGATGGTCGCCTTGAGGACGTCACCTGCTGACGAAGAAGCAGTGTTAGAAAGCACCAAACCAACTCTCGTCAGGTTGATGTTTTCGTTCGTTGCACGGAACTTGTACACACCGTTCGTGACGCCGACGGAGCCAGCAGCCGCGAGCATGTACGAAGGCGATGCAGCATCAGTTGACACCGCGACTGAACCTACACCGATAGTAACGGTGATAGTCGGAGCAGTCGGATAGGTAGCAGTGATGGTCGTACCTGAAGTTGCGCCAGAGAACGTAGGACCGGTAACCGGTGCCCATGTGAAGGTTCCCGTGTTAGCGGCAGAACCCGATACATTACACTTGAGGCCCAAGGTTTTCACCGAGCCCTTCGTAGCCGTCACCGGATTGTCCAAAGTGAAGGTCTGCGTTGCGCCTGATGCACCTGAAGGATTCAAGCTGTTTGAGCCCGTGTTAAGACCAGTAGTTCCGTCGAACAACTGGCAGGACGTAAGATCCGTCACCGCTGCACCGCTTGCAAATGTAAGCGAGAGAGCTGCGGTTGAGAAGCGAATGTCCTCACCTGACTGTGTTGCGTCAAACTGAACGTTCGTGAAGAGAACACCCTGGCCTCCCGGGACAATCGTCTGCGATGCAGGCGATGTTGAGAGGTTGACAACCATAGAACCCGCCTTGATGGTCATGGTGTTCATTGAGAACGCACCATTTGCAGAAAGCGAGATCGTGTTGCCGGTCGTTTCACCGCGTACGTTTGTCCAACCTGAAGGGGTTGTACTTACGATATACGTACCGCCGTTTCCGATCGTTGAAGCGACCTTACCGCGGAGGGTAAAGACATGGCGACCGGTCTTGTAGGTAACCGTATCAGTGAAGGTAACGGTCTGCACGAGCGAGCTCGTGTAGGTTGCGTCAACAGGACCGGCTACTACGGTGCCATTCTCGTCAACCAACGTAACGTTAGTCAAGAGGCCGGTACCTGAACCGGTCGTTGAAGCAACAGTGAACACCTGTGTCTGAACCGTGATGCTCTCTCCCTTCATGTCAACAACGTAACCGCCCAAAGGCTGGTTCGGAACGTTGATTGCAATGTTCTGGGCTGCAACTTCGTTTGCTTTCGCAATTGAAGTCACTGAAGCGCCGGTCACAGTGACCTGAGCCGCGTAGATGTACGGAGTACCCGTAGTCTCTACCGTGTTCTGGCTGGTGCGGGTAGTCGGGACTGAAGAACCGCCTGCAGTTGTCGGTGAAACACCGTAACCATAGGTTTCGCCGGTTCCGTAAATGTCAGTCGTCTTATCTACGTCAAAGATAACGGTGCGGTTCGTTGAGTTTGAGCCAACGATATCGTACTGGACGTAGACCTCAACCTGATTGCCTTTTGCAATCACAACGCCTGAACCGAAGGTTGCCGAGTAGTACTTACCGTCTGCGGAAAGAACCGCAGGATAGGAAGTGCCGCCGACAACAATAGCTACATTCGCGAGATCAGAACCTGAAACAGATCCTGTCTGGTTGAAGATAATGGACTTCAAGCGGATATCTTCAGCCGATCCAGCTGTAAGGTTAAGCCCTGTGGTCTTGTAACCTGTTGTACCAATCTCCTTGTTGGCGGGTGCGTTTGAAGTAAACGCCTGCGAAACAGTAAGAGAAAGCGTACCAACGTTCAACGTTGAGTTGATGACATGAGTCGCGCCGACAATCGGGAGAGTTCCCGAGACGGTCGCGGTCGTGTTCACACCCACAACGGAGAGTGACGGAGCTTCACCCGCGTACGACGAGAGTGATGACTGCATGTTACCCGCGACCAAGAAGGTCTTGGAAGTTCCGCGAGGAATAGTCATCGTCTGCCCGACTGCCGTCTGGTGATTTGAATTGAAGGTCTTTGCAACACCAACCTGCATACCGGTTGCTTCATCCACGAGGATTACCCCTGCGAATGCCGCATCCGTGCCGAGGCCTGTGCGCTGAACCTGAATTGAATTCACCACTACGTCGCCGTCGTTACCCGCAGTCAATACGATGCGAGTGAACGGAACGCGAGTAGCGTTCTGCGGAGCAAGAGCGTTCATCGGCTGGCTGCCTGCCATGACCGTAAGGCCAGTGCCTGCAGGAACAGTCGTTGTTCCGCCTGTGCTTGTGCCGCCTGAGACTGACGCAAATGCTGCGCGAGACTTAGGACCGAAGTAGCCTGCTGCCGGTGCTACACCTGCTGCTGCTTGCCACTTCATAACCGCTGCCTGCGTCTGAGCACCGAAGTACCCGGTTGCGCCTGCTGCGATTCCATAGCCGTTTGCAATCAAAGCGTTCTGAAGACAGGTTACATCATCACCTTTAGAGCCGAGAGTAAGGTCTCTCGTAAAGGTGCATGAACCTGACATTGAACCACCTGACGTTGAGCCTGAGCCCGAAGTCGGCATACCGTTCAGGGAAGCCTGGACGTTTGCGATGGTCGTAGCGTCAGCGCCGAATGATTGAAGCAACGAGACTATTGACGAGATTTGACCCTGGGTCAAAGCCGCAGCCTGAGCAACATTGATAGTTGCAACAAAGCTGAAGACAATAGCGACCGTTACCGCAAGCACAGCGATGAACGCCATGGATTTCTGTGCGATAGACATATCGTTTTGTAATTTTCTAATTGAATGATTTCCGTTCCCGATCACTTATAAATAGAGGGAACGAAAACCGATGTATGCCGCCTTCGGTAATTCCGAAATCGGCATCGCATACCTGATAAAGAGCACAACAAAATGTTTTTCTTCTTTTTGTGGTTCATTCTTTAGAATCTCTTTTTGATTCCTGAATGAACGGAAGAAAAACGATTCCATCACTCCGGTTGTTAGACCGAAGCTAATGGCACGGTAATGATACGTGCAGAGTACAGACGAGGTGGTATGAGCTTTCTTTCGGCGCTGAGATTTACTTCACGGTACTCCGTGTTTAGTAAATCCGAGTGTGGTCGCGAAGCGAGCCACGGAATGCGCAAATTAACGTCACGCGCGTGACGGTATCACAACGGGAATTTCAGGGTATTAAATTGACAAGGTTCACTCGGGCGGTAGCGGTTACGCGGCACAACAAACGCGCAACCGAAACATGCGTACGGGAATCCCCCCATTATACGTGCCTTATCCTTACCTTACGATAAGGTGGGTAGCCTGTATTGTGGACAAATGACACAAAAAAGCCCCGTATATGAGGCCGTTGTTGTGCCAGATAGGGTTACCAGTCCACAGGGGGCATACTAGCCGAAAACCCCTATAACAGCAAGCCAGGTAGTGAGCTTTTGGCGAAGCTCATGTGCGTACCTCGTGTCCACAGTTTCATAAAGAAAAATATGGCTCAATACATGGCGTATATTCATACTATGAGCAGGCACGTCGCCAAAAGTCTACTAACCTGGCAAGACACAAAATATGGCGTAACTAGGGGGTACAAAAAGCCCTCTGAGACCTTATTAAGCAGAAACACCCACGTTGGGGACTCTCTTATAGGTACTCCACCTGCGTTCCCCTTCTTTCAGCACAGCCCCCTCTTTTACAAGCGCCAGAAGTTCCCTTTGTATTGTCTTCTCACTGACACCGGGAATCATAGAGACAGCGTCCTTTATGGATATCTTTTCTTTAGAGTCTATAAGATTAAGAATAGTTCTTCTTCTCTCTGACTGACCTCCGTTTTGGACATTTATTCTTTGTCTTTTAGATTCTCTTTCCTTTGCAGAATAAACTTTTTTATGTCTTTTATCAGAAATACTTTCCGTCGGGCCTGCAACCGGGGCAGGCAATGTCTCAAACGCTAAGACTTTACCTTCGCGGAGTGTCTGTGAATTCTCAGACACAAAAGCACCCAAAAGGGCGTACTCTTCAGACAAGAGCCCGGCGTTCATCTGGGACAAGAGACCCGCGCCGCGAGCGGTAGTCAAAAGCATTCCCATCTCAACGCAGAGAGCTTTGAACTTTTCAACTCCCTCTACGCTCATTCCCAAAGGCCGGGCGGAAAGACCGATAATGTCCAGAGCACCTGTCCGTAACTTTTTGCGCATCGGCTCTTCCTGCTGCATAAACCCGGTTACGACATACAACGCCGAAGCAAGTCGTTCTGACTTTTTCACTATATATGTCCGATAGTCTCCCGATATAAGGTTCTGTACGCTCTGAGGTAAAGAAGCCCTGAGGGATTGCTTCCCGTTTACGTCCTTTATGTTGTCTTTTTGATTATTATCAGACATATTCTAAGACTTTTTCAGACATTAAAATTCTTCCTATCGGGCATATCGTACGCTTATGGACACCTTGCGGGCAAGTGCCTTTTTGTGTCGTTACGTTTCCCCAATACGACATTCAATACCCTTGATGCCCCCACAAAAACTCATTACTTCTTCAAGGTTCAACCTTGAAGAAGTAGGGCGCATCTTGGGCTGTCTTAAAACCGAGCCACGTAATGCCGCAGATACAAAATTCACCGACTGTCGTGCTTAGCGGTGCTTTTCACGGCGTCGTTCGGACGACATGAAAGAAAATCTTTCGCGTCGCTCCTCACTCACCGTGGTAAGTAGGCTTCTCATGGCGTCACTCGGACAACATGAAAGCACCCTTTCATGTTGCTCCTCGCTTGCCATGATAAAATCCGCATACAAAACGACAATACCTATGGCGAAAAACACGAAACGGAAGCACAAGGAAAAGAACCAACCTCTCCTCAAAGCCCCCTCGCTCGACGTAAAACAGGAAACCGCAAAAAGCATTTACGGCGTCCTCTCAATTATTGTCGCCGTTCTCTTTCTTTTGGCTCCGATGGGCATCGGCGGCAGGCTCGGCGAATGGGTCTACACATCCCTCGGCTCTTCAGGACTTTTCGGGCTCGGATATTTTTTAATTCCGCTGGTCTTCGTTGCGCTCGCTATCGGCTTTTTCAGACAGAACCCGGAGACGGGCTGGGGCGGTACGCGCGTCATCGGAGCCGCTCTGCTCTTTTTGTCCGGGATTTCGGTTCTCTCGCTTGCAGGAAATCAGGGCGGGCTTGCGGGTAAACTCATCGCCTCGCTCTTCCTGTACCCTTTTGATTACGTATTTTCATTCATCATCCTCTCGGGACTCGCGGTTGTGGGTGCGCTTTTGGCGCTTGATACGCCTTTGAAATTCCCCTCGCTCGCCTTCCCCGAATTCTTGAAACGAAAAGACGCCGCGGTACCGGAAGAAGAACTCACCGTTACGGGCGCGTACGAAGATACCTATGAAGAAACCGCCGGGGAAGACGAAGACAACGCGGAAACGCCCGCCCGCGAAATTTCGCGACAGAAAAAAGAAAAGAAACCCGAACCGATTCCGCAGGTGGAGGTCTCCGCAATAGCATTCAGACCCGTTGACCGCGCCTACAATCCGCCGCCGACTTCCCTCCTGAAGGGCGACCGCGGAAAACCCGACACCGGCGACATTAAAGCGAGCGCGAACCTGATAAAACGCACCCTCCAGAATTTCGGCATCAATGTTGAGATGGATGAAGTATCTATCGGCCCCACCGTCACGCGGTACGCACTGAAGCCCGCGGAGGGAGTGCGCCTTCAGAAAATTCTTGCACTTCAAAATAACCTGGAGTTGGCGCTTGCCGCCGCGCCTGTCCGCATAGAGGCTCCGATCCCCGGAAAATCGCTGGTGGGGATTGAGGTGCCGAACACGCAGAAGGCAACGGTCGGAATCGGTTCACTCATAAGCGACACAAAATTCCAGACGGATCAGAAACCCCTTACCGTGGCATTAGGCCGCGACATTGCGGGCAATTCGCACTTCGCCAATATCGGAAAAATGCCGCACCTTTTGGTCGCGGGCGCTACCGGCTCGGGGAAATCGGTTGCGATTCACGCGCTTATCACATCGCTTCTCTACAGAAACGGCCCCGCATCACTCCGGTTTATTATGATTGACCCGAAACGGGTTGAACTGACCCTCTACAACCCCATCCCCCACCTTCTGACGCCGGTCATTACCGACCCGAAGAAGGCTATTATTTCTCTGAAGTGGGCGGCTAAAGAGATGGAGCGACGCTATAACCTCTTGTAGGGACACTCGGTCCGCGACATTCATTCGTACCACGAGAACGTTGTCGCGAAATGGAAAGAAGGAGACGGCGACGCGCCGGACCAGATGCCCTACATCGTAATCGTTATAGACGAGCTTGCGGATATCATGCAGACGTATCCGAGGGAACTGGAGGCGGCGGTCGTGCGGCTTGCGCAGATGTCACGCGCGGTCGGCATTCATCTCGTCCTTTCCACCCAACGCCCGTCGGTGAATGTTATTACGGGCCTCATTAAAGCGAACGTGCCTGCGAGGATCGCGCTTCAGGTCGCTTCTCAATTTGACTCACGCACCATTTTGGACGCCGCAGGAGCGGAAAAACTTCTGGGCGCAGGCGACATGCTCTACCAGTCGGCGGACATGCCGAAACCGCACCGTATTCAGACGGCATATATTTCGGAAAATGAAGTAAAGGCGGTTGTTGACTACATACGGAAAAACAACGAACCCTCGGTTGACGGCATTGCGCTTTCAGGCACGACGTCGGAGACGCCGAACCCGATATTCTCCGCGTCTCTTGAAGACGACGAGGCGGAAGACGACTTGTTTGAAGAAGCAAAACAGACGGTAGAGGAGGCGGGGAAAGCATCCACGTCGTACCTCCAGAGAAAACTCAGAATCGGATACGCGAGAGCGGCGCGGCTCATGGACATTCTTGAGCAGCGGGGTGTCATCGGCCCCGCGGACGGCGCACGTCCGCGGGATGTATTGACGGTGTCGGGCAAGAGCACCGACACCGAAGGAGTGGAATGAATCCCGTTAGAGATTCGAGCCGTTGGTTCTATGTGTATATTATTCGAAGTATGAAAAGTGGTTATTGGTACACCGGGTACACAAATGATTTACGGAAACGCTTCACTCAACACCAAGCGGACAAAAGCACGTGGACTAGAAAACGTGGCCCATACGAACTCATCTATTATGAATCGTGCAAAAATGAGCAGGATGCAAGGTCGAGAGAGTTATATCTTAAATCGGGACCAGGTAAACGCTTTTTGAAAACCAGACTGAAGCGTTTCCTATCTCTAACGGGATGAAACTCCCCCAAAATATCGGCGGGGAGAGCGACGGCAGAAAAACACTGAGCATAGCCGGTGGGGCGTTTGCCGTCCTCTTCATTCTCGGGTATGCCCTCTTTGCCGCGTACCCGTACCTTAGGGGTCCGACATTGACGCTCTCGTACGCTCCGAAAAACGGCTTAACGGCTTTATACGGCGACACTGAGCGGGTTTCCTACCTCACCATAAACGGTGACGAGGTTGCCGTTGACGAGGACGGGAGTTTTGAAGTTATGCGCGCGTACCCTAAAGGGTATACTGCAGTCACGGCAGTCGGTCGCGACCGTTTCGGCCGAACCATTACAAAAACAATTACCTTTGTTATAGCCCAAGCGACAACAACCACGAATTATGGCGAAGAAGAAAACTGAAAAAGAACCCCGACCGGCACCCTCCTCTGATAAAAAAACCGCGATAGACGACGCAATCGCCTCAATCAAAACAAAATTCGGTGACGAAGCGATAACCACGCTCGGTATGCGCCCGAAAACGGGCGTTGACGCTATCCCGACGGGTTCCATCGGACTTGATGCCGCGCTCGGAATCGGCGGAGTCCCCCGCGGTCGCATTATAGAAATTTTCGGTCCTGAATCTTCGGGTAAGACGACTCTTTCCCTCCACATCACCGCGGAAGCGCAGAAAAAAGGCGGCGTGTGTGCGTTTATAGATGCGGAACATGCGCTTGACCCGGAATATGCGAAGCGTCTCGGCGTAAAAATTGATGATCTTCTGGTGTCGCAGCCGGACACGGGAGAACAGGCCCTGGACATTGCGGAGTCTTTGATTCGCTCAGGAAAGATTGATGTGATTGTTATTGACTCAGTCGCCGCGCTTACGCCTCAGGCGGAAATTGAAGGCGACATGGGTGCACAGCACGTCGGACGCCAGGCCAGGCTGATGTCGCAGGCACTTCGCAAAATGACGGCAATCGTTGCGCGTTCAAAAACAGTGGTGATTTTCATCAACCAAATCCGTATGCAAATCGGCGTGATGTTCGGCAATCCCGAAACAACGCCCGGCGGCAAGGCGCTGAAGTTCTACACATCCGTGCGTCTTGATATCCGCCGTATCGCGCAGATTAAGAAAGGCGAAGAAGTAGTGGGCGGACGCGTGCGGGTGAAGGTGGTAAAAAACAAGGTGGCGGCACCGTTCAAGGCTACCGAGTTTGATCTGATGTACAACGAGGGCATTTCCCGCGAGGGCGAGTTGATTGCGCTCGGAGAAAAATTCGGCCTCGTGGCGAAAAGCGGCTCCACGTACAAAATGGGAGAACAAAAACTCGCGGTCGGGTACGACGCCACCCGCACGTTCCTGAGGGAAAACAAACCAATCGCGAACGACCTTCTGAAACAGATCCGCGCCAAACTGGCGGAAGGACTATAGAAAAAGCCCCGCTTGTGCGGGGCTTTTTTGTTATGCGAATTGCGGTTGTCTGAGACCGAAAAGGTCTCTGATACTGTAGGCGAAAATGAACGCACCCATAAGGACAACGAGCTGCACAATGAACTCAGTACCGGCAAATGCAGAGATGCCGTACTGAACGAATTCAACGACACCGTTTTTGTGAGACATATTTTCAAATACACGCGAAACCCACACCAATTCGCGGAGCGAGAGAAGTAGCGCAAGAAACACCCCGAGACGCACAGCAGGATGCGAAAGCCGGCGCATAAAATACACTCCGTACACACGGCGCATAATTCCTTCAGTTATCTGCTTGTCGGTTTTCATCCCGTTAGAGGTAGGACACCTGCGGTGTCCGTACAAAGTTAGAAATAATGAGACTCCGACCTACGTAGTGCTTACTTTGATATAAATGCCGCAGTAACATGTTTTGCCCTCTAACGGGATTCATAAAATATTGTTCTCGTTGATAATGGTCCGCAGTTCCGCCTTTGCGCGATGCACGCGCGTTTTGACCGCCGGCGTTGATATGCCGAGCTTTTCGGCAATCTCCGCGTGCGGAAGTCCTTCTATGAAAGCCAATTTCAAAATGTCAGCCGTTTCTTTTGGCGCGCGGGCGAGCGCTTTCTCCATCACTTCTTTTGCATATGCCTCATTCCCCTCTTTCGCGTGGATACTGTTGTCCGCGAGTGATTCATAGTGCTCCGGCTCCAATGGTGCCGTATGCCCGCGATCGCGCGCGGTTTTTGAATAGTGTGTGCGCGCGACATTCATGAGAATCGTCAGTGACCAGGAACGGAAGTTCCCCTGCTCACCGTTAAAGCGCGGAGCAAAACGGTAAATCCTGACAAATGTTTCCTGCACCACGTCCTCGGCTCGGTCGCGGTCCCGCAAGACCGCCTGAGCACGGGAGAGGAACTGCGACTGATAGCGCGCTACAATCGCCTCAAAAGCACTCGGTTTCTTGACCGATACTTCCAAAAGCGCCTCATCGGAAAGAGTACGAAAATCGTCCTGCACTCCTATACTAAAGCGCGTAGACGGGGTTTGAGCAATGGTAGGGAATGACATATACTTGGGGTCAGCGCGAGTGCGCTTTTTATCTTACTTAGTTACATACCGAGAGGTTTCACACTATGTCAGTCCTTTCTTATAACGAAATAGTCCAGAAGAAGGTTATTACCATGGACGGACAGCCGTTTGAGGTTCTTTCCTCGCATGTGTTCCGCATGCAACAGAGAAAGCCCGTGAATCAGACGAAACTGAGAAACCTGAAGTCAGGGAAAGTAACCGAGTATTCATTCCACCAGAACGAGACGGTAAAAGAAGCGGACCTGGAGTACGAAGACATCACCTACCTCTACCACAATCGCGGGGAGTACTGGTTCTCCGAGAAAGGAAACCCCAGAAACCGCTTTAAGCTTGAAGAGGTGGTGTTGGGAGAAGGAGCGAAGTTCCTAAAGGAAAATTCCGACGTGGAAGCAATGCGCTACGAGGGCGAAGTGATTTCTATCAAGCTTCCGATAAAAATGGACTTGAAAGTAACCGACGCCCCGCCCGCGGTCAAAGGGAACACCGCACAGGGCGGCACAAAAATCGTAACTTTGGAAACAGGGGCGACACTGAACGTACCGATGTTCATTAACGAGGGCGACATCCTCCGCATCAACACTGATACCGGTGAATACGTAGAGAGGGTGAGTAAGCAGTAAAAGCACACTGCTGCGCTTTTATGACTATACGAACCGGCCGGAGGCATGTTTTGCGAGCACGCAAAACGGCTGAGGCGGGGTCGGCGGAATTTTGCGAGTGACGACGAGCAAAATATCCGTGACTAACGAAGTCCTAAGAACTAAAACGCCCCATTGGGGCGATTTTTTATTGATGCCTAGCCTGTTCCTGACGTTTGAGGTGCGGCAGTACCCGCTCTTCTGCTGCATTTACCTTCCCTCCCATTCTTCTCCACTTATGCTTGCCGTATCTATTTGCTGCGTCCCGCTCATCAAGAGAGAGGCCTGTGTAGGCTGCATCCATAACCACCATAAATCGGTCTACCTCTTTTGAGGTAAGCTGTCTCCCCGTACGCCCTTGCAGAGCTGCGAGACGTAGATTCAAATCTTCAAAACGAAGTGCCTTTTTAAGACCCTCTGAAAGCATACGACTAGCGGGCGATGTACGGGAGAAGCGCCATGAAGCGCGCGCGCTTTACCGCGTTTTCAATTTTTCTCTGATGACCCGCGGGCACGTCCGATTTGCGGGCACCCACCATGCGGGCGTGAGCATTCAAAAAGCCTTTCAGATACTGGACGTTTTTATAGTCCACGTATACGGGCAAGGTCGGTGATGATGAATTGTCTGCCATACTGTTTTTTGTTTACTAAAACGGAATATCGTCGGGGCTTATTTCTTCGGCAGGATACTCTATGTCCCCCGATTTGTCACTCCCCTTGCCTTGCGCGGGAGCCGAACTCTCGTCACGGTTGGCGCTCCCCGCGCCGCCCATGGCTGAAGGTCCGAACTGGAAGTTTTCAATAACGATTTCCGTGCGGTACTTTTTCTCTCCGCTGGTTTTGTCCTCCCATGAGCGCGTTTGAATGCGTCCTTCAATGTATACGGGACGGCCTTTTTTCAGATACTGCCCGATGACTTCCGCCTGGCGTCCGAAGGCGACAACGTTGTGGTACTCCACCGAATCCTGTTTCTGTCCGTCTTTGTTCTTATAGGAACGGTTCGTCGCGATAGCAAAAGAAGCCACCTGCTGACCGGACGGCAACGCGCGAAGCTCGGGGTCGCGGGTTAGATTGCCGTAGAGGAGTACTTTGTTGAGATACATCGTAATTAGTCGGTCGCTTTCGCGTCTTCAGTTGCCATCGTTTCAAGTGCCTGATCCAGTGCCGCTTCGGACACCTCGCCGCCTTCCTCTGCCGCGCGCTTCGGTTTTTCAATAGAACCGGTCGGAGCCGACACCGCGCCGCTCATCGCCGCCAGAACCGCGTTTCTGTCGGTAACAACAATGAGGTAGCGGAGAATATTCGGATTTGAATCCAAAAGCGGCTTTATGCGGAGAACCGCCTCGCGCGCAACCTCAAACGCCACCCAGCCGAAGTATGCGGAGTCATAATTCGTTTTCTTTGAATTCGTGCGTTTTGCTATCGGGTAGGCGAGCTCAATCTGCGAAGGAAAACGCTCCCCTACAAAAACAGCGCCTTCAGCCTTCAGGGCATCCATCAGTTTAGAAACAATCTGAGGTACTTCCTCTTCCGACAGGGTCGGAAGCAGGTGGTAACCGATTTCGTATACGGACGAAACTGCTTCCTCGTCTCCGCCTGTATCAACGGAGCCGACTTCCTCCAGTTCAGTATCAACGACTTTTGTATCCATGTCGGAAGAGCGTACCACAAGGCGGTTTTTGTTGCAATTCCTGGCTCTATTTCTGGCGTTTTAGGAGAATCGGCCCGGAAACACCCTTCCGGCATTCGCCACAACCGCCCTTCGCACTATCTCCTCTTCCGTCCCGCGAATTTTGGCTATAGCCCCGACGACGTACTTTACGTATAACGGCTCGTTTCTCTTCCCCCGAAAGGGAACCGGGGCGACGAACGGCGAGTCGGTTTCGGTTAACAGCATATCCAGAGGAGCAAAACGAACCACATCGTCGTATTCGCGGGCAAAGGTCAGAACGCCGGTAAACGAAGTGGTAAACCCTATGTCGTAAAAGCGTCGCGCGATACCGACGTCGCCGACGAAAAAGTGTACATTGCCCCGCAGTTTCCCTCCTACCCGTTTCGCTTCGGACTCAAGGCGCACGAGCAGTTCAAGGTACGCGTCCATTGAACCTTTTGAAGGGCGACAGTGAATCATGAGCGGCAGATCGTTTGAAATCGCGAATTCCATCTGTTTTTCAAACTCGCGCCACTGACGTTTTTTCTCTTCAATGATGTCGCCCTGCGCGCGGAAAAAATCCAGTCCGCACTCCCCTACTCCGACGACTTTCGGATTCTCCGCCAACAGTTTCCATTCGGACGCCGCAAACGTTTCTGTCGTCGTATCAGTCGGGTGAAGACCGATAATCGCATAAAAGTTCTCATTCGCTTCGGCAAAACGCACCGCTTCCTCGGAAGTTTTTTTATCTACGCCGACGGTAATCGTTGCCACTCCCTCCTCGCGCATCCGCGCGAGGACCTCTTCAAGATCCTGATCGTAATCCTTAAACGTTACGTGCGAATGGACGTCAAAATACTGAGGTGTCATGACAAAATCTCCCGAACCGTCGCGTCGGCTAAGATTTTCATAGTGTCAAAAATCTTCAGTGTGGGGTGTTTGGGAATCAATAACTGCAAATCCGTGCACGCAAGCGCCACGCAATCAACATTCCTGTTCTCAAAACTATTGATAATCCCGACGAGTTCTTCACGATCTTTGTTGTTTAATTGCCCGAGGACTAGGTTATGGATCATCCGGTTCATCCGTTCTTGTTGAAGCGGATCGGGGCTTTCATAGGAAATGCCATTCGCTTTGAATGCATCTTCATACAGTTTGTTTTTGATAGTTGCCGACGTTGATACAATGCCGATTCGCCTGTAACCATTCGACTGCAAGAAAGTGAGTGTTTCCTCAACAATACTGAGTACAGGAATAGCGACCGATGCGCGGATATCACTCATAAAGACGTGAAGCGAATTGCAAGGCATGACGATGAAATCAACACCTGCTTTTTCGAGTCGTTTTGCTTCCGTGACTAAAAAAGGTGCAATTCTCTCGATTCCTTCATTTTTTTCAATGGCGTCGGCTTCTATTTGAAACGGCATGGGAACACTGGAGATAACAATAGGTGCTCGCGCCGTAGCGTTCTTCTTCTGGCACGAAAACACAACATCAAGATAAAACTCTGACGTTGTCTCAGGTCCCAACCCTCCGATAATGCCTGCAGTTTTCATATTTGTCTTAGTCTACCCTAAGCGGGGGAAAAGATTCTCCGGTTTTTTGTTTGAGCGCACCGCTTCTTTTATTCGTATGCTAACCGCCGGGAGTAAGGGCTCAAGGTCTGTTGCAATAGCATGTAATTCTCTAACCAACTTTTTTATGATTACTACTGCCTCCTCGCGCTGAGCGACGTCGTCCGACTTAACTCCTAAAAAAGGCTTCTTAAGAGCTATGAGCGCGTCGTCATGCCCAATACGTTCCCAAATGGTATCCATCGCACGCCCATATTCGAAATGTCTAGTGTGTTCCGCAACTGAAACATCAGAAGTAGTTTCTCCGGTTAGTTCTACAGGGCTCGAAAGATTTGTTGTTGCCATCTGCATTACTCGCGCAACCAAGTTTCCGAGTCCGTTTACCAGGTTTGCCGTATACCACTCATCAAGCCGTGCCCACGTGACGTCGGAATCCTCCGTCGGGTGTACGTGGCGCAGAAGCAAGTAGCGCGTGGCGTCAGTGCCGTATTTTTTTACCAAATCGTACGGACTGATGACGTTCCCTAATGACTTACTCATCTTCTGCCCGTCGGAGTTTATGAAGCCGTGGTAAAACACGCGGTCGGTATTTTTTATGTCCGCAGACATCAGCATCGCCTGCCACATAATTGACTGAAAGCGCACCTGGTCTTTGCCCGCAAACTGAAGCGTTTCTCCCTCTTCCCAAAATTTCCTGAAGTTTCCTTCCGTGTCTTCCGGCCAGCCCAGGGTTGAGATGTAGTTTGTTAAAGCGTCAAACCACACGTACATCACCTGATTCTCGTCCCCGGGTACGGGAACGCCCCAGGCAAGGCGGCTTTTCTCGCGCGAAATGCTGAAATCCTCAAGACCTTCGCGGACGAAATTCAGGGCTTCCTGACGCCTCCATTCGGGAATCACTACCCCCTCTTTGCTCAAGTAATCCTCCAGTGCTTTCTGGTAATTTGAGAGCTTGAAAAAATAATTCTCCTCTTTCAGAAGTTTCGGCGGAACGCCGTGAATCGCGCACTTGCCGTCTACGATTTCTTTCTGCGTCAGATATTTTTCGCACCCCACGCAATACAGTCCCTCAAACTCTTTTTTATAGATATCTCCTTTCGCGTCACACCGTTTCCACATTTCTTGCGCAGCCTCTACGTGATGCTTGTCTGTTGTTCGGATAAAAACCAAATCATCCGAGAGGCCGAGCGCTCCGTTCAATTTTTTAAACTCATTCGCGTAATGATCAACGTACTCCTGTATCGGCTCCCCCGCTTTCTGTGCGGCTTCAAATATTTTCTGACCGTGCTCATCGGTTCCTGTATTAAAAAATACTTCACTGCCCTGCGATTTCCGAAAACGCACATAGGTATCCGCCTGCACCAATTCAAGCGCGTGCCCGATGTGCGGGTCGGAATTTACGTACGGCAAGGTCGTGGTGAGGTACAACGGTTTCCCCATTACTTTTGCAGTGCCTTCAGTTCACGCGCCTTCGCTTTCTCAATATCGGAAACAAACTCCTGAATAGCGGCCGCAATCGGCACGGACAAGATAACGCCCAAAAATCCCGCAATCTGCCCGCAGGCAATCATCGCGAGAATAACCATAATCGGCGGGACGCCGACGACGCGCTTCACCACCAGCGGATAAATGAGATTTGACTGAAGGAGGTTGATGACCAGAAATCCGCCCGCGATAATGAGCGCGAGCTGCGGGCCGCCCGCGGAGGCGGCAATGACGACCGCCACGATGCCGGAAATGACGGAGCCGAACACGGGCACGATTTCAATAATCGCGGCAAACATCGCTATCAAAAACGCGTACGGTACCTGGAATATAGTGAGCCATAAATATCCCAAAACGCCGATAATCAGAGACAGAATCAGCTGCCCCTGCATCCAGAGCCCGATTTTGTGGTGCGAACGTTTCCACAAATCCACCGCATACTGTTGGTGCTCTACCGGAACAACGAGCCGGATAAAATCATCAACACCGGTTTCCTGCGCCGCAAAATAAATAGAAAGAATGATGATGAGGAGGAATGAGAAAACGCCGCCCAGTACCCCCGCCAAAGCGCCGAACGCGCCTTCGCCCGTCGGGATAATCAAATCCTGCATTTGAATCAGAAGTGTGGCTACCGCGGACTGCGACACCACGGAATCGGCCGCAGTCCCCGTGTCGGGAATGTAACTCCTGACGTCAAATGAATTGGCAAACTGAGGAAGGTTGACGATGAACCCGCGCGCTTCCTGCATGAACGGCGGCGCTAAGAGATATGTAACAACAAAAAACACCGCAAAAATACCCGAGTACACCGCGCCGACCGCCCATCCGCGTCCGAATTTCTTTTCCATGAACCACTGCACCGCGGGCTCCACGGCGGACGCGAGCACAATTGCCGCAAGCACAATCAGCACCAGGTCGCGCAGATAATACAAAAGCCACGCCAGGATACCTATGGCAATCGCGGTAACAAACGTGCCGGGGGTAATGGTTATTGAAAACAGCCCCTTATCCATTGGCTTAGAATAGCGCTTTTTTAACTGTTTAGCGAGCGAACGCTACAGCAAGAAGGCCGGCTCTTAGAGGATAGCCTGTCGTACCTTATAGATAGCGTCCGTTATTGAGAGCCGTTCCTGTTCGCCCGTATCGCGATTGCGGACAGTCACCGTGTCTTTGTGTTCGGGTGTTTCGCCGAGCGTATCAAAATCAACCGTGATACAAAACGGCGTGCCAATTTCGTCCTGCCGGCGATAGCGTTTGCCGATGTTGCCGTTGTCGTCAAACATAATGTCGGGTACTTCTTTTTTCAGCTCGTCGTACACCGCACGGGCTTTCGCCACCAATTCGGGTTTATTCTTGAGAAGCGGAAAGACCGCCGCTTTCACGGGCGCGACGGAAGGCTTCAGGGAAAGGTACGTGCGCGTCTCGCCCCCCATGGCGTCCTCTTTGTACGCGGACGTGAGAACCGCAAGCACGAGACGTTCAAGCCCAAACGAAGGCTCTATAACATGCGGAACAAACCGCTCCTTCTTTTCTTCGTCAAAATACGACAGGTCAACCGTGCTCGTCGCCGCATGGGCGGAGAGGTCAAAATCGGTTCTATACGCGAGCCCGCAGAGTTCTTTTTTCCCGAACGGATACTCAAATTCAAAATCAATCGTGCGTTTGGAATAGTGCGCGCGATCACTCTCCGCAACTTCAAGCTCGGAGGTTTTTGCCGCGTCAACGCCGATACTCCTGATGAACTCCTCCATCCCGGCTCTCCACGATTCAAAAGATTCTTCCCACTCGCCCGGTTTCACGAAATACTCAATCTCCATCTGTTCAAACTCGCGGGAACGAAATACGAAATCGCGGGGGGCGATTTCGTTCCTGAACGCCTTCCCAATCTGCCCCATACCGAACGGCAGGGACGGATGAAATGCGTCAATAATGTTTTTGAAATTCACGAACATGCCTCCCGCGGTTTCAGGACGAAGATACACAACCGAGGATGCGTCCTCAACCGCGCCTGCGCTCGTCTTGAACATCATGTTGAATTGACGCGCCACGCCGAGTTTGCCGCCGCAGTCGGGGCACTTTTTCGCGTCAGAAAGCTGGTCTTCTCTGAAGCGATGTTTGCATTTTTCGCATTCAACCAGCGGATCTGAAAACCCCGACACATGACCGCTTGCTTCCCATGCCTTCGGGTTCATCAGAATCGCCGCGTCAACGCCGTACATGTCGTCGCGCGACGAAACGAACATCCTCCACCAGATATTTTTTATGTTGTTCTTGAGCGCGACGCCCATCGGACCGAAGTCCCACGTGCCTGCGAGTCCTCCGTAAATTTCAGAGCCGGGGAAAATAAACCCGCGGCGCTTCGCAAGAGAGACTATTTTTTCCATTTCAGTATCTGCCATGAAGATCTACGGTAGCACAGTGCCGGCGCCCGATGAAACGGTCGTGCGTATCGTGGGAGCCGTCGCGTTTATCTCTTTTCTGACGAAACGGTCAATGCCCGTCAGACGCTGATTTGTTATCAAATCAGGCTCAGACCCGACCTGCGAAACGGAGGGGAGAATGCTGACGATAAACGAAACGGTTTTTGACTGCCCGTCGGTAATATCCCCCGCGGTCCACGTGACCGTTCTTTCTGCCGGGGCGTATGACATAGGCTCTCCTCCCGCGGGTCCCACGTACGTTACGTACGGAGGAAGCACCCCCGAGACGGAAGCGTTCGCTACGGCGTTCCCCGCATTCATAATGTTCCAGGTAATCAGGTAACGCGATTCAAAACCGGCTTTTAAAGGCAGCGCCCCGCCCGAATGCGCGGCAATAGCGTTCAAAACAACGTTCGTGAGCACCAGGGCTTTCGTGGTGTCCGACGATTGGACCGCCTCGGGCACATTCGTCTCCGTCAGCCGATTCGCCGACACCCCCGCGGTCAGCGTTATTTCGGCATTCTTAAACACACCTTTATTCTGCGGAAGTATGCTGAAACTAAACGACTCCGAGCCGAACTCGCCCGGCCCTATGTCGGCATATTCACCGTTACTGGATTTATCCCAGACTATTGATGAAGTATTTGAATTATAAAATCCGTTCTGCGACTCTACGGAAAAAAGATCAACAGCCTGCCCGTTTAACCTCAGTGAAATGGAGACATTCTGAACTCTGTTCGGCAGGTTGTTGATCCAACGAACGGTGCCGTTCACTTTTTCCCCGCGGAAGACAGCATGGGTTGCGGCGTGCTCGCCTTTGAGAAGGATTTCAACGGACATAAACGGTTTGCGCAGCGTCAGCGAAACATCCGACGTCGCAAGCGGTGCGGAAATCTGGTCTATCTCGCCCTGTTTTTTGTTCCCGGCGACAAAACGCACCACGCGGCTTTCTCCGTCTTCGCCCGAAAGCGTGCCGTTGATACTTACCGTCCGCGTTCCGCCCGGTTCTATATCTCCCAGATCCCACGCCCCTGTGCCGGCGGCTGCCTTGGGTACCGACGACACAAAGTTAAAGCCCGGAGGGTAATTTGCAATCAGCATCATGTCCGACAGCACGTCGGGCGCGTTTGAGCGCACGACGACCGCAAACGTAATTTCCTGCCCCGAAACCGTTTCTTTAAGAGTCTCAACGGAGATTGATGCGGGGGATTCGTTCAGGTTCACGCTGTAGAGCGATTCGGACACAAAAACCGCGTTTGACGAAGGGATGCGGTACTCCGCCGACGCTTTGATGGACGCGTCGGTACCGGCAAGCCCGAACAGTACCGCGCGCACGGTTCTGTTGACGCTCTCTCCCGGCTGAATCGTCCCCAGCGACTCCCGGATACGAGGCAATTCCACGGAAATATCAAAGTCCGACCGCGTGCCTTCGGGAAACTCCACAATGAGATCGGTCAGTTCCATCGGCACCGCATTTTTATTGGTGACCACAACCTGCAGAGAAAGCGTGGACCCCGCCCCGACTTGCGCCGGACCGCTGATCTGCACGACCACATTTTTTGTTGAGACCGTGTTATTACCGCCGAAGAACAGAAGCGCCGACACCGCGGCGGCAAGAATAAAGAAAATCACCGAACCTCCGAATAAAAGTTCAGTCGGTTTAAAAGATGGGGAGCGTTTCATAACGGGTGGTTCAAGTTCCGGCTTCCATGACTGGGGAGCGCCGGAATATGAAGTATACAAACCGGAACGCTTCAGCGTCTCGTCGCTCTTGCCGGAGTCCAGTTTTTTAGAAAGCCGCTCCAAAGCGCTGTTATCCCCCATATGGGAATATCATAACAGTCCGCCGCGCGTATCAGTTGAGCCCGCTTGCGCTGATCCCCTCATTGATAACCGCCAGCATGACCTTCCTGTCTTTTGAAAAATCGGCGAGCGTCTCCGAATCGTACGCCGCGTGGAGGTACCGCGACACTTTCTCGCCGCCTTCCACATACCCCAAAGCCGCGAGCATCCGGAGGACGACCGCATGTTCGGCATCTTTAAGCGCGTCTCCTTCGAGGAGGGAAAGCGAGTCCAGAAATCCCCATAGCACCGTGAAAAAATACGGGTCACTGCCCTCACCCCGGACGAACTGACGGACAAACAGGAGTACGCGCTGCAGCGTTTTTTGCGCGTCGGTGCGCCCCTCCAAAGCAAAGTGGAGATTCGTGGTCCCCGAAATCCCCGTTACGCGCCACACGTCTCTGCCTTTCACGAGAGAGAAAAGACCGCGCGTGCCTATCTGCAGATGCGCGCGCAGTTGGGAGCGCTCTTCTCTTCCGCTCTGTACGTGCGCCCATACCAAACCCGCCGCATCGGTATACAAGAGAACGCGTGCACTCCCGTCGCCCGCGGCGGCTCTCCGCACCACGACCCCGCGCAACACAAATTTATGCCCGCTCGACATTGAATGTAAATGTCACACCATCCACGACAAGTTCAGAGCCCGCCTCCCCTTCTTCAAAACGCACGAGATTCGCTGTTTTTGCGAGCGCGGTCCAGTGCGTTTCCACGAAAATCCTGTTTTTCGGGGAAATACGCAAGATTGCCCGGTCCTTCGGACTGAAGCCCGCCTGTTTCCGCAGGTCCTGCACAAACCGGAGCACGTCACGTATCATCCCTTCTTCTTTTAACTCAGCCGTCAATTCCGTGTTGAGTTCAATGTCATTATCCATTGTAGGGTCAACCGCCACACGCTTTACATTGAGTTCATCGCGGATGAGGTCTATGAGGTCGTGTTTATTTTTGAGTAGGGCGCTCTGTATCCGAACCTCGGACAGGGGCTGTCTTACTTTTATGTTTGCCGCCGAACGCTTCTCAAGTCCCAGAGAAACTACTTTTCTGACCTCCGCCATATCGGAAATAAGACCTTCGGTTTTTGTACCGCCGCCGAATACCCGCTCAAAGAACGCCGGCTCTTTATACGGCCAGCTACACAAGTGCACGCTTTCGGGGTCGTCACTCTCTTTTACTTTTCGGTATATATCATCCGCCAAAAACGGCATCGCGGGGGCAACGGCGGCGGCGAGCGTGTAGAGAATGTGCCGCAAGGTCGCAAGCGCGGCTTTTTTATCATCCCCCTCGTTCTTCAGACGATCGCGGCTTCGTCTCAGATACCACACGGACAAATCGTCAACAAAAAGCGCGAGCGGACGTACCGCTTTATCAAGTTTGTATTCGTTATATCCGTGAGTCGTTTCGGCAAGAAATTCATTCAGGCGCGCGAGAATCCACCGGTCAAGAATATTTCCGCTCTCCGCTCCGCGCTTCGTACCGTCTTCGTAGAGTTTGTAAAAAGCGACGACGTTATCCAGACGGTTGATATTTTTCTTCAGCACCTCATCAACCCCGCTCTCCGCAAAACTTAGATTTTCCGACTGTACCACCGGGGATGAGAGGAGGTAGTACCGCAGGGCATCCGCGCCGTACGTGTCTACGATTTTCATCGGATCGGGGTAGTTCTGAAGTTTCTTGGACATTTTCTTCCCGTCTTCGGCAAGAACGATGCCGTTTACGATGACGTTCTGAAACGCGGGCTTATTGAAAAGCGCGCTCGCCAAGACATGGAGATAGTAAAACCACGCGCGCGTCTGGTCCTGACCTTCGGCGATAAATTGCGCGGGGAACGTCTGGTCAAACGATTCCTTGTTCACAAACGGATAGTTCTTTTCTCCGTAGGGCATGGAGCCCGAGTCAAACCAGGTATCTAAAACATCAGGAATACGGCGCATGGTGCCGCCGCATTCGCAAGATACGGTGATTTCGTCAACAATGTGTTTATGCAAATCGTCTACTTTCTTCCCGCTCGCTTTTTCAAGCTCAAGCGCACTTCCGAACACCCGCTTTGCTTTGCATGTCTCGCACACCCACAGAGGAATGACGCTCGCCCAGAACCGCTGGCGTGAGATAGACCAGTCGCGCGCGCCCGACAACCACTGTCCCCACCTTCCCTCTTTTACATGTTCGGGCGACCAGTTGATTGATTGTGCGTTTCTGAGCATCCCCTCTTTGATTTTTGTAACGTTCACAAACCACGAAGAGGTTGCGTAGTTCAAAAGCGGCGTGTCGCACCGCCAACAGTGCGGATACGCGTGAGTGATGTTTTCTTTCGCGAAAAACAGATTATTCTCCTGCAGATATTTGAGAACGGCGATATCCGTGCCGAGGCGGATTTTGTCGTCATCCGAACGCGGTTTCACCTCCATCCCCGCGAATGCCGTGACTTCCGGTTTCATTGTGCCGTCGTACGCGACATGCTGAACAAACGGCAGATTTTCTTTTTTCAGAAGTTCCCAGTCATCCGCACCAAACGCGGGCGCTTCATGCGCAATTCCCGTGCCCGTCTCCGCCGTTACGAAATCAGCGTGGTACACCTTCCATCCGTTTTCACGATTCTTAAGAGTCGTATCATTTTTGTAGTACGGGAACGGAGGTTCATATTCAAGCCCGACGAGGTCCGCACCTTGTACCTCTTTCAGAAGATTTTTCTCACGCTCACCGAGCATCGGGAGTTTCTCGCTCGCAAGTATCACAACCTCTTCCCCGATTCTAACTACCGAATAGACGATATCGGAGTGTACGGCGAGCGCGACGTTCCCCGGCAGAGTCCACGGCGTCGTCGTCCAGGCAAGCATATACACATCCCCCGAGAGACCGATTTTCTCCGGATTCTTTAATTTAAATTTAACCGTTACCGCAATATCTTTTACATCCTTATACCCTTCGGAAACTTCCTGCTGGGAGAGCGTCGTTTCGCATCGCGGGCAGACGTGCATGGAGCGGTAATCCTCGTACACCAGTCCTTTGTCATAGATTGACTTAAACACCCACCACACGCTTTCCATGAACGTTTTGTCCATGGTGCGGTATGCATTTTTCATATCGGCCCAGCGGCCGATTCTCGGAATCACCTTCTCCCACTCGGAGGCGTAGGTCAAAACGCGCTCGCGGCACGCTTCGTTGAATTTCGCTACGCCGAATTCTTTTATTTCTTTCTTATGCTTGAAGCCGAGTTCTTTTTCTACGATGTTCTCTATCGGCAATCCGTGGCAGTCCCAGCCCCACACGCGCGGCACATGGTACCCGCGCATTGTGAAGTAGCGCGGTATGACGTCTTTAATAACGGAAGCGACGACGTGCCCGTAGTGCGGCAAGCCGGTCGCAAACGGCGGACCGTCGTAGAAAACGTACTCGCCTTTCGGTGCGTCCTTCGCGAGAGTTTTTTCAAAAATCCCGCGCTCGTTCCAAAAAGCGAGTATCGCTTCCTCCCTGACCGCCGTAGCAGATTTCTGCGTAGGCTCGGCCCGCTTGGCTACATCGCTTTTCTCTCCGTCCGCCATGAGTGTAACCTATACTAACATTTCGTTGATTTAAGAGCCCCGTCCCTGCTTCAACGCACGTCCTAAGCCATGGCACGCGTCGCACGGTATTCCACTCTGTCGTACGCCGACCCACGTGGCCTGCGGTCCGCCTGCTCGTACGCCGCCCGTGCCGGAGCATAAACCACATATCTCCGTCAGTTCTTCCACGGCTGCTGTCGGAATCGGGTCTTGGAATCCCCTGCCGTCAACTGTATATCCCATCTCTCTAAGGGCATCTGACTGAAAGGCCGCTTCGCGAAAATAAATCGTCGGTCTAAAGCTTTCAATTGTAGCGAGTAGTCTTTCTAATTTTGGGTTCATATAAGTTATTTTTGTTTTTTAATTTACACATCCACTGCGTGAGCGGAAGCGGCGAGATAACACACCACCCCCGCGAGCGCCTGGTGTTCGGGTAATTTGGGAAACAGTACAACGCCGTCAACAGGCGAATAGATCTGTTCCCCTCCTTGTGCCCCCAGAAGCTCGCCGCGCTGAACCGGTGCAAAGCCCCGGTCTTTTCCTTCGGCGAATACGAACTCCCGCGCTGCGTCATACGGAATAGAACCGACGACTCTAAACTCGGGTCCCGAAGACGGCTGCTCCTGGTGACCTTCTATCATCCCCTGTTCAATGAAGATCTGCATGATGGCACGCCTTACCGGCTGTACATTCGCAAAGTCGAGCGCTTGCCCGGATTCATAGCAAATGCCGACCCCGCCGCAGTCGTCGGCAAATTCATCCAGCGAGCCCCCGCCTGAAATGATTCGGTCCGGGTCGGTGACAACGGCAACGCGCGGGAACCATTTATAGACTTCCCGATGACGTTCGGACGAAGAAGCACAGACAAACGCAGGGGAAGGTCGATTCGTGGAGTGAAGATCAATAACAATATCGGAGGCTCGTGCAACTTCTGCGAGTTTCCGGACACGACTGCCTTCGTATCCCTCATCGCGCACCCCTGAAAGAACGTCAGGGAGGAAGATACGATTCATGTCGGGGCGCCCCGGCGTTGTGCGTTCACCCTGTTCTACAGCTGCCGGATTCCCGAGCGCAATGTGCACAGTCCCGCGCAACAATGGGGAACCATCGGACTGAAGCCTCTCTAACTCGCGCCGCAACATATCCGCAACAACAACACCCAGAATCTCGTTCCCGTGAATCCCTCCGTTGATAAAGATTGACGGACCCGGCTCAACCCCTTCGAAGGTATGTATCGCCTCCCCCATGTTTTGGAGCGCTTCCCGGACATGCCCTCTCACATATGCGCGATTACTGTGCTCTCGCGGGAACAAAAGGACATTTGAGGCCCGCTCTCTTCTTATTCTTCGCAGTCGCTCAAGTTCTTGGACTAAGCGTTGCAAGATACTTGTAAGATTTTCTCTTTCCATGATTTTTTAATTTAAAAAAAACCCCTTTCGGGGGCTTGTACGTTTGTCGGATCTAAATCAACACGCACTCAAAACGCCCCCCTTCGCTTGAAGCGGGACTTCTTGATGAAACAATGCGGTGCGATATTCGACATACTTGTTTTTAGTCTCGACGGGTTACAAAAACGAGCCAGGACTCGGTAACCGAATCCCCAGCCCCGCGAAGTCGTTGCAACTGCGCTTTCGCGAGCATGATTCTCCCCGCGACGATGCTTTGGACACAGTCGTTGGCTTCAATTTCCGCCTGTTCCCCCGTAAACGAAGTGTGGTAGACCCAGGCAAGGCGTCTTTGTTCTGCGGAATCTTGTGATGACATAATTTTTTGGATGTTATTTTCAAAAAAGCCCCCTGGTGGGGGCTTTTGTCTTTTTTGATTTTTATATACGACAATTACCCCCGACGCTTGGCTGCGGTCTTCTTGGTGGTCGTGGTGATTGCAAAACGAACCATACTCTGAATATACCTACTCAAAATAACCTGTCAACCGTTAATCCAGAATGCCCCTTCCGCTCTTTGAGGGTCGTTCGGGTTTGGGTTGTAGGAGACCCAAGGCAGTAAGCCGCCGCGCTTCAGCGGCACGCAGGGCGCCTCTACGAGCCGCCTCGTGTCCGTTTCTCCCTAACATTTCTAAAACACCTTCCTGTTCCTTTACGGGCAAGGACAAAATACGGATAGTTGATTCTTGCATATACAAGTACCAACTTGCATACCGGGAGGCAGGTTACTTCGGCAACAGAAGGAGGCTGCAACTCTCACATCCTCTCAGGGGCCTGAATGCCGAGAAGCCACAGACCGTTTTTCATGGTGTGTGCAAATGCTTCCGTAAGCGCTACCTTATACGGCGAATGCGGGTCGTTTTTGTCTACGATTTTTGCACCCGCATACCAGCTGTTGAAGGCGGACGCGAGTTCCGTGAGGTATGTCGTCACATGGTGCGGCTCATTCTCTTTCGCGGAGCGGAATACGACTTCAGGAAATCTATATAACAACCGTTCCAGTCCGGTAATCTCTTCCGGATATACCTCCATATATGGAGGTATATCCTCTTCGGCTGCTTTTCGCAAAACGGCGCGGGCGCGGACGTGCGCATACTGCAGGTAGGGGCCCGAATCCCCTTCAAACGAAAGTGAAGCTTCGGGATCAAAAATAATATTCTTTCCGGTCGACTGCTTTAGGATTGAGTACTTGATTGCCCCCACTGCAACCACATCGGCTATTCCCTGCATATCGGCACCCAATTCTCTACCCTGCATTTTTTTGAGAGCTGCCTCGCGCATTTCCTGTATGAGTGACTCACCTGTTATGACATTACCTTTACGCGACGACATCTTCCCTGTCGTGAGCGTAAGAAATCCGTGCGGGACATGCATGAGCTTGCCTTTCAATTCCGGATACAGCTTCTCTGCGGCGGCTTTCACAACCTTGAAATATTCCTTCTGTTCAACCGAAGTAACGATAATGGATACATCAAAAGGAAATGAGGTTCGTTTCAGACCGATAAGACCGATATCTTTCGCTTCATACGTCGGCAGTCCTCGCGAATTAAGAAATACTCGCGTATGGAGCCCATCCGCTTCGCCTTTGTACACGGTCGCTCCATCACTGACCTCAAACACTCCGGGGGTGTTCTTAAGAACAATATCTTTACCGAGAGGCGCCGATTGGCTTTCAAGAAACTCAAAATCAAAGCGGGTACCCAAGACATCGCATATTTCATACAGGTGCTTCAGGGAGGTAGCGACACCTTTCCCACGTATTGCTGAAAGTTCCGCGTCAGAGTTTTCATATAACGCTTTGTTGATGGTATCTATCTCTTCTTTAACCTGCGGGTCTGTTTCGTAGGACTCATGAGCAGTTGCGTATGCTTTTCCGAGCGCCGACAAATCGTTTAGGTCAGCGTTTATTTTCTTTGCGCCCCACACACCTTTTGCGACATTGAGTCCGATATCCGACGCATAATTCGCCTTCTTTGTTTCCCCGCCTGAAAATTCAACGAGCCGCGCGAGTGATTCTCCTATGGCATTACTCATCAAATGCCCGATATGGAGGGGTTTGAATGCGTTCGGATCGGTGTACTCAACCATCACTTTGTACCCCTTCACGTGATCGTTTCTCCCCCATGCTTCTCCTTTTTGCAAAATCTCTTTCGTCGCTTCGGGGAAAAAGCCGCGCGCGAGTGTGAAGTTTATAAACCCGGCTCCCGCGACAGAACTACTCTCTACTCCTTCAATGGAGCCGAGCTGTTTAAGAATCTCTTCCGCGAGCGCCTTCGGATTTTTGCCCGCCTTCTTTGCGGCCACTAGAGCGACATTTGAGGAGTAATCCCCGTGCGATACATCAGCCGGGTGGTCCAATACAACTTCCGCTTCAATACCGAGCTTTGAAAGCGCACCTTTAAGCGCTGTTTCTATATTCTGACGGGCATCCATAAACGACACTATACAACCAGTCCGCATTAGCGGATATGGAAATATTTCAGGCATTTTGCCGTTACGTGTACGTACCCGTCGTCTATGGATTTGGCTCTCTCTTTTAAGACCGGCTCCCCGCAGAAAAGACAGAGCGCATATGCATCTTCAAATTTCTTTCTGAAGTGCGCGAGTGGACCTCCTTCGGGAGTTTCCATGTTTCCAAGAAGATGGGCGGCGTAGAGTGGCGTGCAATCTTCATGGAACGGCCCCACGACAAAATGCGAACCAAGCTCTATTGCCTCTGCGGAATCAAGCGACACCGCCCTGCCGCAGTAAAAGCAGGTAGCGGGTTTTTCATTTCCGAAAGAGAACTTTAATTTTTTTTCCATAGTTTCTATATTTAATGTTGAGCATGTAACAAAAAACGGCCTCGTTTGAGGCCGTTTGGAAGTATTTGTTTTTTAGGAGTTAACCAATGCTCGCAGACGACCTCAAACTATAAGACCGCGGCGACGAACAATGACTGAAACTAAGTGTTTCATGCTCTTGCAGAATACTAGAGTTAAGTTTCCGTGTCAATATGTTTAATCTTAATGTCTTAATACAATATGT